>CAMBCF010000029.1 GCA_945864585.1 Bordetella parapertussis
ACGGGTGACGAGATGGTGGCGGCGATGGACAAGGTCGGCGTCGACGGCGCGATCTTCATCTCCGCCTTTTCCCTGTATCAGTACGACGCCAGCTATGCGGTGGAAGTGCAACGCGCCCATCCCGGACGGCTCGCCATCGTCAAGCCGGTCAACCCGGATGATCCGGCGGTGGCCGATGTTATCGCCGAATGGAAGAAGACGCCGGGCACGGTCGGCATCCGCATCATGCTGAGGAAGGACGCAGGGCGCGACCCGGCTGACCCGGGCCTCGACCGGATCGCGCGCGCAGCCGTTCAGCATGACTTCCCGGTCAACCTGTCGTGCGCGGGCAACCTGGACGCGGTGCCGGCGCTGATCGACCGCCACCCCGACACGCGCTTCATCATCGACCACCTGGGCCTTATGCAGCCCCGCACGCCGCCGGCCCCGCCGCAACCCTGGGCCGAGTTACCAAAGCTGCTGGACCTCGCCAGGCGCCCGAACGCGGTGGTCAAGGTCAGCGGCGCCTGCACGCTGTCCAGGGAGCCGTATCCCTTCCCGGACCTCTGGGATCCACTCGCGCGCGTGTTCGACGCCTGGGGTTTCGACCGCTGCCTGTGGGGCACCGACTGGACCCGCGCCTTCGCGGTCGTCAATTACGAACAGGCGGTCGAGCCCTTTCGCCTGACTGAGCGCCTGAGCGACAGTGAACGGGCGCTGCTGATGGGCGGCGCGTGCGCCAAGGCCTATGGCTGGTCGCCGAACAAGGGCTAGGTCGTAGCGAACACAGGCATCACTTCGCGCGCGAAGCGGCGCAGGCTGCGCCGGCCCCGTTCGCCGCCACCGGACCCACCGCCGTTTAGCAGCAGATAGCCGGCGCCGGCCTCGCGCAGAGACTGGATCTTGCGCGCGATTTCATCCGGCGGGCCGTAGATCGCGCTGTTCAGGTTGATCTCGACTGGATCACCGTCCGCGCGATCCGGTCCGCCGAGCACCCTGCCGTCGGGTGTCGTCGCCAGCTTCAGTTGCCGCAGCCGGTTGGCCAGCCGTCGCTCCAGCGCTTCCTCGCGTTCGTGCGCATCGTCGGTAACGAAGAAGGCGCGGGTCACGCCGACGCGCATCGGGTCCCATGGCTCGCCCTTCGCCTCCACAGTGTCGCGGAACATGGCGATGTTGCGCGCAACGTCGGCCGGCGATGAGTACTGGCCCAGCAGCAGATTGAAGCCGCGGCGGGCGACATCGCGAATCGAGCTTTCGCTGCCGGCGCCCATCCAGACCGCCGGGTGCGGTCTGCGGAACGAGGGCGGCTCGACGACGATGTTCTTGAAGGTCCAGTATTTTCCCTTGTGCGAGAAGGGTTTGTTCGACGTCCAGGCCTTCAGGATGACGTCGATCGATTCCTCGAATTTCTCCCGTGCCTCCTCCATGGGGAGATCGAAGCCGACGAATTCGTTGTAGCGGTAGCCGGTGCCGATACCGAAATCCAGCCGGCCTCCCGACAATAGATCGAGCGTCGCCGCCTGTTCCGCCAACAACACCGGGTTGTGCCAGGGCAACACCATCACCGCGGTGCCGAGCCGCAGTGATTTCGTGCGCGCGCCCAACCAGGTCAGCAGGTTCAGCGTAGCGGAAACCTGACCGTAGCCGGTGAAATGATGCTCCACGCAGAACGTGCTGCGAAAGCCCAGTGCCTCCGCCTCGACGTTGTACTCCATCCAGTCGTGGTAGCCCTCCGTGCTGTCAAACTCACCGCTGCCTCGCCGCGCCGACGCGCTGCCGAACAATCCAAACTGCATGAAACTCTCCTCGTAACGTTAGCGGCACGCAAATTTTGCAATTTTTCCTGTGAAACACTGCTGCTTACTGGACGTGTCTTGGATGCCTTTGAACGCGGATCTGGTGCGCGAGCCTGAAACATAATCTCAGGACCTCACTCTGCCCGGCCGTTTAACCCCTGGTTTTTCGCCCGCCGCGGCCAGCGCTCTGCCATGAGTGGCAGCACCTCCTCCACCAACCGCTTGGTCTGCGTGTACATATCCTCGTCCCCATCCGCCGCCGGGCGCAGAATCAACTTGCATGCGTCATTCTCGACGTAGTGCGCGATCCGCTCGATGATCGCCTCGGCATCGCCGAAGGCGAAATGCGCGCCAGCGTCGCGTCCGGTGCGCGCCTTGTAGCGCTCCATCACCTTCGCCACGCCGGGATCATCCCGGTTACCAAAGCGATAGGCGAATGCAGCGCCGTAGTGATCCTCGTCGATCGAGCGGCCGGCCGTGGCGGCGGCGTCCTTGATCGCAGCAATGACCTGACCGACGGCCTCGGGCGTCTCGGATCCCGCCTGCCAGCCAGTGCCGTATTTGACCGTCCGCCGAACGGCCGCGTCCGACGATCCACCGATCCACATCGGCAGTTCGGTCTGCGCAGGCAGCGGCGAGATCGAGGCGTTCGTCAACCGGAAGTGCTTCCCGGCGTAGGTCAGCTTCTCGCCCTTCCACAGCCGGGAAATGATCTCCAGCGCCTCGTCGGTCTTGCGGCCGCGCGTGGTGGGGTCGAGGTGCATGGCAGCCCATTCCAGCCCGCGCGGGCTGCCGATGCCAAAGGCGGGCAGCATGCGGCCTTCGGACAGCACGTCAATGGTCGCGCATTGCTTGGCCAGTAGCAGCGGATCGCGCATTGCCACCGCGACGACGTTGACCCCGAACTTGATCCGTCGCGTGCGGCCGGCAACTGCGGCCAGGGCTGTCATACATTCCAGCACCGGGGTGCGGCTCACCAGGCGGTCGCTCTGCCAGATCGAGTCGACGCCGCCCTGCTCGCACAGATCGACCCAACGCCAGAAGCCGGAGGTGGTCCGGAACGGGTATTCCATCAGGCCGATACCGGCGGCGATGGTGCGTGGCATGAATTATCCCGCTGGTGCCTTACCAGACAAAAACGGTTTCAACGCAGCCCAAATAAAATCATTCGCCGGCGTAGGGATGCCGTGTTCCCGTCCAAGCCCCCTGACTCGCCCGCCCAGCCACGGCAACTCCAGGCGATTGCCCGCCACCAGATCGACAGCCATGGAGGGCATCACCATCGGTGGCGATGTTCGCGCGCGCGCGCGCCGCGCTTCTGCCTTCTCCACGGGGATCGAAATGCCGACTGCGCGCCCCACCGCAACAGCCTCGTTGAATACGGCGGTGTAGAGCGACCAGCAGTCATCGTCCTGTTGTACCACCCCCATGGGCGATCGGAGCAGTGAGCACAGTGAGCTGTTCGAAACCAATCCGATGAACTTGTCCCATAGCAGCATGGGGCCGTCGGTGCCGATTTCGACCGAAATACCCGCAGCCCCGAAGGTCTCCTTCACCTTAATCAGTCTGGCGGGTTCATGGCCTTGTGCCTCAGCCACCGTGATTCCGTACTGGGGATTTCTTTGACGGATTACGCCGGGCTCCTCGATTGCGGCGTTCATTGACGCGGATCCGTAGACGACGTGCTCCCAGCCGAGGGTCTTGGCGAGTATCCCTGGGGCATCGATACCGTTTTGGACAGGAATGACGATGGTGTCTTCCCCCAGCAGCGGCCGGAGCGTGGGCGCAATCGCTTCAACCGCCCACATCTTCGCGGTCACGATAACGACGTCACAGGCGCCAATTGCACGCGGATCAAGCTCCGCTTGAATTTCAACGCTGAATCGACCGCTCGGGGCAATCAAAGCCAGGCCATTGCGCCTGATCGCCGTCAAGTGTCGTTCGGTTACCAACAGACTGACATCGACTCCCGCCCGCCGCAACACTGCGGCAAGCAGGCCGCCTACGCCACCAGCGCCGACCACACAAACCTTCATAGAAAGTCTCCTTGAAATGACATAGCGGATTCTTCGATTTTTGCAATTTCTGCTATGAAAAACTGCGACTCACTGGACGTTATTGGATGTCTTGGAATGCGGGTCTGGTGCCGGGAGCCGGAATCGAACCGGCACGCTGTTGCCAGCGCGGGATTTTGAGTCCCGTGCGTCTACCAATTCCGCCATCCCGGCAAGGGAAGCCAACGGGAACAATTGGGAGGCACGGATTATAGCGCCGACCGCAGGCAATCGCCACTGCGGGGCAAACCCGCCACGTATAATACGCCCGATGTTTCTGCAAGATTTTGATTTTAAGCTGCCGGCGGAATTGATTGCGCAGGCGCCGGTAGCAGCGCGCACGGCGAGCCGATTGCTGCGCCTGGATGGCGTCAGTGGTGCGTGCAGCGATGGCCAATTTACGCAGTTGCCGAGTTATGTGGCGCGCGGTGACGTGATGATATTCAACGACACCCGCGTGATCAAGGCGCGTCTCGGCGGGGCCAAGGACAGCGGCGGCAGAGTTGAAGTGCTGATCGAGCGTGTGCTGGCAGGCGACCGCGCGCTGGCGCAGGTGCGCGCGAGCAAATCGCCGCGCGCCGGGAGCCGGCTATTGCTTGCCGGCGCTGTTATGGCCAGCGTGCTGGGCCGGCACAATGAATTTTTCGAGCTGCGATTCGAAAATTGCACGGATATTTTTGCGTTGCTGGATCTGCATGGCTCGCTGCCGCTGCCGCCTTACATCACGCATGCCGCGGATGCGGTGGACGAGGCGCGCTATCAAACCGTTTACGCGCGCACACCCGGTGCGGTGGCCGCGCCTACCGCAGGCCTGCATTTTGATCGCGCGATGCTGCAAGCGCTGAGCGGGCAGGGTGTGGTCATCGCACACGTGACTCTGCACGTGGGTGCGGGCACTTTTCAACCGGTGCGGGTTCGCGATTTGCGCGATCATCAGATGCACAGCGAGTGGTACCAGGTGCCGCCCGCCACGGTGGATGCGATAGAGGCGGCGCGTGCGCGCGGTTCACGTGTGATGGCGGTGGGCACCACCAGCTTGCGCGCGCTGGAGGCGGCCGCTGCGGGCGGTCAACTGAAAGCGGGCGCCGACGACACACGGCTGTTTATCACCCCGGGCTACACCTTCAAGATTGTCGACCGGCTGCTCACCAACTTTCATTTGCCCAAATCGACGCTGCTGATGCTGGTGTCGGCGTTTGCGGGCGTGGATAATGTGCGCCGCGCTTACCAGCACGCGATAGCCCGGCGCTATCGTTTTTTCAGCTATGGTGACGCCATGCTGATCGAAAGAAATTCCCCGTGACACGAAAACAGCCAGAGCCGCGCGACGCCTACCGGCACTTCGTCACCATCACCACGCGCTGGATGGACAACGATGTTTACCGGCACGTGAACAACGTTGTTTATTATTCGTTTTTCGATACCGCAGTCAATGAATACATGATGCGCCAGGGCGTGCTCGATCTGGAGGCTTCGCTGGTGGTGTGTCTGGTGGTGGACACCGGCTGCCAGTTTTTCAGCCCGCTTGCGTTTCCGGATGTGGTGCATTGCGGCTTGCGGGTTGCGCATCTGGGCAATAGCAGCGTGCGTTTCGAGATCGGTATTTTTCGCAACGACGAGCCGCTGGCCGCGGCGCAGGGCCACTTTGTGCATGTAGCGTGCGACCGGCACACGCAGCGCCCGCTGGCGATGCCCGCCGACATGCGCCGCGCGCTGGAAGCGCTGCGCACGCAATCGCCATCAGCACCTTCCGCGTGAATATCGCGTGTCCCCTCACCCCTGGATCAAGTCCGGGGCAGGCTCTAACCCTCTCCCCCGCAAACGGGGGAGAGGGGATATTATTTTATTAGGCATCTTTCAATGGAATTCGAGGTTACCCATAGCGACGGCCTTGCACGGCGCGGTGTGTTGCGCACGGCGCATGGCGACATCGATACGCCGGCTTTCATGCCGGTGGGCACTTACGGCGCAGTGAAGGCGATGAACCCGCTGGAACTGCGCGAACTCGGTGCGCAAATTGTGCTGGGCAATACCTTTCATCTGTGGCTGCGGCCGGGGCTGGAAGTGATCGGCGCACACGGCGGGCTGCATCGTTTCATGGGCTGGGAGAGGCCGCTACTCACCGATTCGGGCGGCTTTCAGGTGTTCAGTCTGGGTGCGCTGCGCAAGATTACCGAAGCGGGCGTGAAGTTTCAGTCGCCGGTGAATGGTGATGCGTGTTTTCTGTCGCCCGAGGAATCGATGCGCATACAGCGCGTACTCAACGCCGATATTGTAATGGTGTTCGATGAATGCACGCCGTATCCCGCGACGCCGGACGAAGCACGGCAATCGATGCAGCTGTCGTTGCGCTGGGCGGCACGATCAAAGTCCGCGCATCACGGTAACGCCAATGCCTTGTTCGGCATTGTGCAGGGCGGCATCTACGAGCCGCTGCGCGACGAATCGCTCGCCGGACTTACCCAAATCGGCTTTGACGGTTATGCCATCGGCGGCCTGTCGGTGGGCGAAACCAAGGCAGAAATGCTGCGCATACTGCAACACACCGCGCCGCGGTTACCCGCAGACAAGCCGCGCTACCTGATGGGTGTGGGCACCCCCTCGGATATTGTGGCGGCGGTGAGCGCGGGCGTCGATATGTTTGATTGTGTGCTGCCCACGCGTAACGCGCGCAACGGCTGGCTTTACACCAGCGCGGGCGTGATCAAGCTGCGTAATGCGCAATACCGCAATGATCTGCAGGCGCTGGATGCGCAATGCGATTGCTACACCTGCCAGCATTTCACGCGCGCTTATTTGCATCATCTGCAAAAAGTGAACGAAATACTCGGCGCGCGACTCAACACCCTGCATAACCTGCATTTTTATCAGCGGCTGATGCAGCGCCTGCGTGAGGCGATTGCCAACGGCACGCTCGCCGCCGTTGCCGCAGCGCGGGGTAAAAATGAAGGGCAGGAATGTGAACAAATAGGTTAAAATGCCCAAGTTTTGGCGCACCTGGCTGTTAATGTGATTTGATTGCACCTGATCAGTCTGAACCACAAATTCAACATCTTCCCTCACCCCTAGCCCCTCGCCTCCGGGAGAGGGTGGCGCGCAGCGCCGGGTGCGGGAGGTTTTTGACTTTTCGTTCAAGCTGAATGTTTGCACTTGAATTCTCGATCGGTGCCGCAATCTGACCACCATAAGTTTTTCGAGGGTTTCCGGGGGAGTTTCAGCTATGTTTATCAGTCAGGCTTGGGCTCAAAGCAGCGGCCAGACGGCGGGCGGCGGCATCGAAAGCATGGTGCTCATCGTGTTGATGTTCGGCGTGCTGTATTTCATGATGATCCGTCCGCAAATGAAGCGCGCCAAAGAGCACAAGGCGATGATCGAAGCGCTGCAAAAAGGCGATGAGGTGGTCAGCGGCGGCGGCATTCTGGGCCGTGTAACCAAAATCAGCGAAGCCTACGTGACACTTGAAGTCGCGCAGGGGGTGGAGATGGTGCTGCAGCGTTCTGCCGTTCAGGTGGTGCTGCCCAAGGGTACGCTCAAGAATATCTCGTGAGGCGTAAGGTGTGAGGGGTGAGGCGCGGTCACGCGCAATCCCTGCGCCTCGCGCCTCACTTCCCTTACGCCTCACGAAAAAATGAACCGCTACCCCCTCTGGAAATACATCCTGATCGCCGTTTTGCTGGTGATGGGGTTCCTCTACACAATACCCAATTTCTACGGCGAGTCGCCTGCGGTGCAGGTATCGCCGCTCAAGCCCACGGTGAAGATCGATGCCACACTGCTGGGCCGCGTTGAAGACGCGCTGACCCAAGGCGGCTTCAAACCCGAAGGCTTGATGCAGGATCAAACCGGTATCAAGGCGCGCTTTGGCGACACCGATACGCAGTTAAAAGCCAAGGAACTGCTGCAGTCAAAATTAGGCGAAGACTACGTGGTCGCGCTCAACCTGCTGTCGCGCAGCCCGCAGTGGCTGGCGTCGATAGGCGCGCTGCCGATGTACCTGGGGCTGGATTTGCGCGGCGGCGTGCATTTTCTGCTGCAGGTGGACATGAAGGCCGCGCTCAACAAAAAAATCGACACCACGGTGGGCGATATCCGCGGCGCCCTGCGCGATAAAAAAATTCAATATAGCGGTGTGACGCGCGATAAAGACAGCGTGGTGGTGCGGTTTCGCGACAAGGCGACACAGAGCAAAGGGTTGGCCGAAATCGAAAAGGCGTTTCCCGATCTGGAATTGAAAACGCAGGATGACAATGCCGAATTCAGGATCAATGCCAGGCTCAAGCTCGAGGCCGTTACCCGTACGCAGGAATTCGCGCTGCAGCAGAACATCACCACCTTGCGCAATCGCGTCAACGAACTGGGCGTGGCCGAACCGATCATCCAGCAGCAGGGCGCCGACCGGGTGGTGGTGCAACTGCCCGGGGTGCAGGACACCACCCGCGCGAAAGACATTTTGGGCCGCACCGCGACGCTGGAAATACGCATGGTCGAGGCGCACGGCAGCGATCCTGCCGGGCGCAACTACGATCCGCAAAAAATCGAGCTGGCGATCAAAGGGCAGGTGCCGTTCGGCACCGAGCTGCATTATTCGCAGCGCGACAGCGGCAAGGAAGCGCTGCTGTTAAGCAAGCAAGTGGTGATCACCGGCGAACGTTTGACCGACGCCTCGCCGGGCTTTGATTCCACCAGCAACACGCCGATTGTGAGCGTGACGGTTGACGGGCAGGGCGCGCGCGTGATCCAGCAGGTGACGCGCGAGGGCGTCAAGCGCCGCATGGCGATATTACTGATCGACCGCGGTAAACCCGAAGTGCTGACCGCGCCGGTGATTCAGTCCGAGCTTGGCGCGCGCTTCCAGATTACCGGTTTCAAGACCACCACCGAGACCAAGGATTTGTCATTGCTGCTGCGCGCGGGTGCGCTGGCGGCGCCGATGGAAATTGTGGAAGAGCGCACGGTCGGGCCTTCGCTGGGTGCGGAAAACATCAAGATCGGTTTCCAGTCGATGTGGTACGGGTTTGCCGCGATTGCGCTGTTCATGATCGTTTATTACATGTTGTTCGGTGTGATATCGATTGTGGCTCTTTCATGTAACCTATTGTTTTTAATAGCATTATTGTCAATGCTGCAGGCGACGCTGACATTGCCCGGCATAGCCGCCATAGCACTCGCATTGGGCATGGCGATTGACGCCAACGTGCTGATCAACGAACGCGTGCGCGAGGAACTGCGCAACGGCAACACGCCGCAGGCTGCGATCTACGCCGGTTATGACCGCGCGTGGGGCACCATTTTTGATTCCAATGTCACCACCTTGATTGCGGGTATTGCGCTGTTCGCGTTCGGGTCCGGACCGGTGAAAGGGTTTGCGGTGGTGCATTGTCTGGGCATATTGACCTCGATGTTCAGCGCGGTGATGTTGTCGCGCGCGCTGGTCAACTTGTGGTACGGCACGCGGCGCAAGCTGGAAAGCGTGTCGATTGGGCAGTTGTGGAAACCCAGCGATGACAAGGATGACAAAGATAAGAAGGACAAGGATAAAAAGTAACAGGTGAATAACCATTCGCGTTCCCTTCACCCTTGACCCTTCACCCTTCACTTTTCACGGAACTACAAATGGAATTTTTCAGATTCAAACGCGACATACCGTTCATGCGCCACGCGCTGATCTTCAATGTGATCTCCCTGATTACGTTTTTAATCGCGGTGGTGTCCCTGTCTACCAAGGGCCTGCATCTGGGGGTGGATTTCACCGGCGGCACGGTGATGGAAGTGCGCTACAGCCAGCCCGCCGATCTCAACCAGATACGCGATGCCATGGCCAAACTCGGCTTCACCGAGGCCAGCGTGCAGAATTTCGGAACCACTCGCGATGCACTGATTCGTCTGCCGGTGAAACAGGGCGTGACCAGTGCGAAATTGTCGGAGCAGGTTTTGGTGGCGTTAAAGCAAATCGACAGCGCGGTGGAGCTCAAGCGCGTCGAGTTCGTCGGCCCGCAGGTCGGCAAGGAATTGCTCGAAAACGGTGCACTGGCGCTGCTGTTCGTATCGATCGGTATTGTGCTCTACCTGTGGTTGCGCTTCGAGTGGAAGTTCGGCGTCTCGGCGATCGTCGCCAACCTGCACGACGTGGTGATTATTCTCGGATGCTTCTCGCTGTTTCAGTGGGAATTTTCACTGCCGGTGCTGGCGGCGGTACTGGCGATTCTGGGGTATTCGGTCAATGAATCGGTAGTGGTGATGGACCGGGTGCGCGAGAATTTCCGCAACCGCAGGTTCCGCGCCACGCCTGTGCCGCAGGTGATTGACAACGCGATCACCGCCACCATGTCGCGCACCATCATCACTCACGGCTGCACGCAGCTGATGGTGTTCTCGATGCTGATTTTCGGCGGTGAGACGCTGCATTATTTCGCGCTGGCGCTGACCATCGGCATCTGCTTTGGCATCTATTCCTCGGTGCTGGTCGGCAGTCCCCTGCTGATTTGGCTGGGTCTGCGCCGCGAAGACCTCGCCCGGGCCGAACGCAAGCCTGCTGACGCAGCGGTGTGATTTGAAGAGTGAAACGCCCCTCTCCGCAACCTTCACTCTTCACGCACTAAAAAAGGCCTACGTGGAACTCCTGACCACCTTCATCGATATCGTACTGCACCTCGACAAGCACCTGCAGCTGCTGATCCAGAACTACGGCGTGTGGATCTACGCGATCCTGTTCCTGATTATCTTCTGTGAAACAGGGCTGGTGGTAACGCCGTTTTTGCCGGGCGACTCATTGTTGTTTGTAGCCGGCGCGCTGGCGGCAACCGGCGGCATGCACGTGCATACGCTGTTCCTGGTTTTGGTCGCGGCATCCTTTCTGGGTGATAACACCAATTACTGGGTCGGCCGTTTCTTCGGCCCCAAGGTTTTTTCAAGGGACGGCTCGCTATTGTTCAACCCCAAATACCTTGAACAAACACAGGGCTTCTACGACCGGCACGGCGGCAAGACCGTCGTCATCGCTCGTTTTGTGCCTATTGTGCGCACCTATGCACCCTTCGTGGCCGGTATCGGACGCATGCGCTACCCGCGCTTTGTGATGTTTGCTGCCGGCGGCGCGGTGCTGTGGATCGGCTCGCTGGTCTATGCCGGATATTTTTTCGGCAACATTGCGTGGGTGAAGAGCAATCTATCTCTGGTAATTGTCGGCATCGTTGTGCTGTCGATATTACCCGGCATTATCGCGTTCTTGCGCAGCAAGTTCGGCTCGAGCGCCGGCGCGGCGTGAACCTCAATAAAAACGATTAGTTAAGCGCGCCCGCCAGTTTGCGCCGATAGTCGCCCACCAGCGGATGATCGCTGCCCATGACACTAAACAGCTGCAACATGGTTTTGCGTGCGCCGTCGTCCTTGTATTTGCGGTCACGGCGCACGATTTCCAGCAACTGATCCAGCGCCTCTGCGTACTGCGCGAGCGCGATGTGCTGACGGGCGAGTCTGAGGCGCGCATCGGAATCGTTGGCATTGGCTGCAATGCGCTTCAACAGTTCATCGGTGTTCGCGCCGCTGCCGGCATCCGACGTAAGGGCAAGCCGCGCCTGTAGCAATTGAATAATCCTGTCGAGAAACGCACGTACCCGCGGTTCCGGCAAGGCGCCGGAGAATTCATCCACCAGCTCGCCGTTGACGAAGGCTTTGACATTGGGAATGCCGCGCACGCCATAACGTTGCGCGAGCGGCTGGTTGTCGTCGGAATTGACTTTCGCCAGGCGAAATTTCCCCTGGTATTCCGCTGCGAGCTTTTCCAGCACGGGTTTCAGTGCGAGGCACGGCCCGCACCATGCGGCCCAAAAATCGACCACTACCGGAACCGTTTTCGAGGCTTCGATTACCGCCTGCTCGAAATCCGCGGCAGAGACATCCAGGCTGTGCGGAGACATCAGATTTTCCTGGCCAGTTCGGCGGCTTTGCCGATGTAGGCCGCCGGTGTGAGCTCGATCAGGCGTTGGCGTTCGGCCTCGGGTATGCCGGTGAGACGGTTGATGAACGCAGCCAGCGTGTCGCGGTTGATGCCCGCCTTGCCGCGCGTGAGTTCCTTCAGTTGCTCATATGCGCCGGGGACGCCATAGCGGCGCATCACCGTTTGTATCGGTTCGGCCAGCACTTCCCAGTTGGCGTCGAGATCGGCGGCAAGTTTGGCGGGATTGGCTTCCAGTTTGTTAAGACCTTTCAGGCAGGAGTCATACGCCAGCAGCGTGTAGCCCAGCGCCACGCCCATGTTGCGCAGCACGGTGGAGTCGGTGAGATCGCGCTGCCAGCGCGAAATCGGCAGTTTTTCGCTCAGGTGGCGCAACACGGCGTTCGCGAGTCCGAGGTTGCCTTCGGCGTTTTCAAAATCAATCGGGTTGACCTTGTGCGGCATGGTCGATGAGCCGATCTCGCCCACTTGGGTTCGTTGCTTGAAATAGCCGAGCGAAATGTAACCCCAGATGTCGCGATTCAGGTCGATCAAAATGGTGTTGACGCGCGCGTAGGCATCGAACAATTCCACCATCGTATCGTGGGGTTCGATCTGTGTGGTGTAGGGGTTGAATTCCAGACCGAGGTATTCAACAAACTGGTGCGCGAACAATTCCCACTGCACATCGGGATAAGCGGTCACATGTGCGTTGTAATTGCCCACCGCGCCGTTGATTTTAGCGAGCAGTTTAACCCGCGCAATGTTGTCGCGCGCGCGCCGCAGCCGATGCACCACATTGGCAAGCTCCTTGCCGAGCGTGGTGGGCGAGGCCGCCTGGCCATGCGTGTGCGCGAGCATGGGCAGCGCCGCCAGCGCGTGTGCCTGCGCGGTAAGCCGGGTGATGCAGTTGTCCAGCGCGGGCAGCATCACGTCGTCGCGCGCCTGCTTTAACATCAGCGCGTGGCACAGATTGTTGATGTCCTCCGAGGTGCAGGCAAAGTGGATGAACTCAGCGACCGGTTCCAATTCGGCATTGCCGGCGAATTTACCCTTGAGAAAATACTCCACCGCCTTGACATCGTGATTGGTCGTCGCCTCTATCGCTTTTACCGCTGCGCCATCGGCTTCAGAGAAATTTTCGACCAGCGCGTCCAGCGCAAAAATAGCACCTGCGGAAAATGGCGGCACTTCGACGAGTGTGGGCTCGGCGGCGAGCGCCTTGAGCCACTCCACTTCGACTTTCACGCGAAAGCGTATCAGCGCCCATTCACTGAACAAGGCGCGTAACGGCGCAACCTTTGCCTGATAACGGCCGTCAAGCGGCGACAGGGCGGTGAGCGGATTGAGGGTCATGGATATCTTGTAGAATTGACGCGTACTTTAACATACGTGCTGACACTCAAAGCCACCCATGACCACCGCCAGCCAGGCGCTCGCGCGCTACGCCACTGATCTGAAGTACGAGCAAATACCCTCGGAGGTTGTGGAGCGCGCCAAGGATTGTTTGATCGACACCGTGGCCGCCTGCGTGCTGGGCGCGCAAATGCCGTGGACGCAGACCGTGATCGAATACGCCCAGCGCAACAGCGCACCGGGCGCATCGAACGTGCTGGGCACGGAAATCAAAGTGCGCGCGCCGTTTGCGTGCCTGTGTAATGGCGCGGCGGCGCACGCATTCGAACTGGATGCCTTGTGCGAGCCGAGTGTGGGCATGCATCCGGGCGCGGCACTCGCGGTGCCGGGCTTGGCGGTGGCGCAGGGGCGCAAGAAGAGCGGCAAGGAACTGATCGAAGCCTTTGTTGCAGGCTTTGAGGTGCTGTATCGCATCGGACAGGCAACGCGGCATTCGCCGGAGAAACTCGGCTTTCACGCGCCCGCTGTGATGGGTGTGTATGGCGTGTCCTGTGTGGTGGCCAAACTGTTTAATGAAAGCGCTGAACAGATGGCGCACGCGTTTGGTATTGCGGGTTCGCTGAGTTCGGGGCTGATGGAATTTTCGCGCAGCGGCGGTATGGTCAAGCGCCTGCATTTGGGACGTGCCGCTGAAAGCGGCTTTCTGGCCGCGGCGCTGGCGCGCGATGGTTACACCGGGCCGGCCGAAGTGCTCGAGGGCCAATACGGCGCGTTGCATACGTTCTGCCGCGACGCCGAGCCTGAACGCATGACGCAAGACCTCGGCGTGGTGTGGCATACGATGAAAGCCAAGTTCAAACGCTTTGCCTGCCATTCCAACGCACAAGTGCCGGTGTCGCTGGTACTCGACCTGCAGGGCAGGCACGGCATCACCGGTGACGATGTGGCGCGCATCGCGCTGGCGGTCAATGAAAAATCGCTGAGTCATCACAACATCCCTGAGCCGGCTGACCTGGCCATGGCGCAATACAGCGTGCCGTTCAGCACGGCGCTGGCGCTGTATTTCGATCCCACGGATCCGTGGGTGTTCTGTGACAGGAACGTCAACGATCCGCGCATCCGTGCGCTGTCAAAATCCGCAACACTGGCGCCGATGCCTTCTGCCGCCAGTCAGGTGGGCATGGCAACGCGCGTCACCTTGCATCTGAAAAACGGCCACACGCTAAGCGCGGAAGGCGACAATTTCAAAGGCACGCCCGCGACGCCGCTGACGCGCGGCGAATTGCTGGAGAAATTTCTCAAGCTCACCGCGCATCGCGCGCGCCCGCATGCCGAGCGGCTGTTCTCGCAACTGGCTGATGCAGAAAATATCAAGGATATCAGTGCACTGAATTTTGCGTTGTAGACGGTAGCGCGCCGGAAGCTGCGCCGCCTACCGCGCCGGCGTGCTACAGTGACAGCGCAAACGTATTTGACTTTTGACCCGGGAGAATTGCCATGATGCATTTCGCGATGACCACAGCTGGTGCTGTGTTTTTGTTACTTGCTTCTGCCGCCACGGCGCAGACCGGCGCGGGATCGGGGAACCCTTCGACAGGCTCAGGACAGGCTTACCCCGTGCGTCCGATCCGCATCATCGTGCCGAACACCGCGGGCAGCGCGACCGACGGCGTGACGCGTATCGTGGCGCAGCGTCTGACCGAAACCCTGGGCCAGCAGACGGTGGTGGACAACCGCGCGGGTGCGAGCGGCATCATTGGTCACGAAATTACCATGAACGCCGTGCCCGACGGCTACACCGTGCTGGTCTCCACTTCCTCGGGCCTGGTACTCAATCCGCTGCTGATGAAGGTGCCCTACGACCCGCACCGCGATTTCACGCTGATTTCGCTGCTGGTGATGAGCCCGCAGATGCTGGTCAGCCACGTGGGCCTGCCCGCACGCAACATCGACGAGCTGGTCGCGCTGGCGCGCGCGAGACCGGGGCAGCTTAACTGCGCATCGCCGGGTTTCGGCACCTCGAATCACCTCGGCTGCGAAATGATCAAGACCATGACCTCGGTGAACTTTCTGCACGTGCCGTACAAGGGCACTGCGCCTGCGATCACCGATGTGGTCGGCGGTCAGGTGCAGTTCATGTTCAACAGCATGCCCGCGGTCTACCCGCTTGCCAAAGCGGGCAAGCTGCGCGCGCTGGCGCACGGCGGCACCAAACGTTCACCCGCCGCGCCCGAAGTGCCGACCGTGGCCGAGAGCATCCCCGGATTTCAATGCATCACCTGGTACGCGATGGTTGCGCCGCGCGGCATTCCACCGGCGATTACCGCGAGGCTGAATGCGGAAGTGGTGAAAATGTTCGCCGATCCGCCCTTCGCCCAGCGCATCATCGATCAGGGTCAGGAGCCGCAATCCAGCACGCCCGCGCAACTCGTCGCGCACATGCGTGCCGAGTCCGTGCGCTGGTCCGACGTGATCAAGCGCGCGGGGCTTAAGCTCGAACGCTAAGACCGCAAAGCATTTCTTTTGCGCCAATTGCGGCATCTATACCCACCATCAACGCCGTTCTAATCCGGAACAATACGGCTTTAACGTCGGTTGTCTCGAAGGCGTAAATCCCTTCGACCTTGAGCGTGTAGAGCGGGTGCCGACAAATGACGGCGTAAATCACCCGGCGGACCGGCGCGCCTGATTGCTATTCAGCCTTAAGCCCCGCATCCAGAATCACCTTGCGCCACGCCGGCACCTCGCGCGCAAGCTGGCGGCGCAGATCGTCCGGCGTTCCCGGCAGCGGCGTTGCGCCGAACGTGAGCAAACGCTCGCGTACATCGGGGGCGCCGAGGATCGCGAGTATCTCCGTGTTGAGTTTGTTGACGATTTGCGGCGGTGTTTTCGGTGCGCAATACATGCTGAACCAGCCGCTGGTATCGAAGCCCGGAAATCCGGATTCGGCAATGGAAGGCACGTCCGGGAAAAGAGGGGTGCGCTTGGCGGTGGTGACGGCGAGCGCCGTGAGCGCGCCGAGCTTTACGTGCTGCGTCAGCACCAACACATTGTCGATGGCGATTTGCAGGCGTCCGCCGAGGATGTCCGGCAGCATTGGGCCGGTGCCCTTATAGGGTATGAAAACCATGTCGATGCCGGCGAGACGCTTGAACATTTCACCCGACAGATGCTGCACGGCGCCCGGCGCCGACGCGCCCCACGAAATTTTGCCGGGGCGCGCTTTTGCATAGGCGATAAATTCCGCCACGGTTTTAACACCGAGCGACGGATGCGCGACCATCAGATAAGGCGTGGTTGCGATCAGCGCCAGCGGCTCAAGGTCGCGCTGCACGTTGAAGGTGGCGCTCCGGTACAAGCTGCCCACGATGCTAATCGACGAACCCGAAATCAGCAGCGTATAGCCGTCGGGCTGCGATTTCGCCACCAGTTCCGCACCGATGATGCCGCTCGCACCCGGACGATTGTCGATCACTACTTGCTGGCCGAGGCGCTCAGACAGTTTCGCTCCGATTAATCTGCCCACCAGATCAGTGCTGCCGCCCGGCGTGAAGCCGACGATCAGGCGGATGGGGCGCTGGGGGTAATCCAGTTTTTGCGCCAGCGCAGGCGACGATGCAACAGCAACGATCAGCGCAAGTGACCGCAATAATGCAATAAGTGGCATGATCATTTTCATTAAAAAAAATCTTAAAAACAAATACTTACAATGAAACACGCCAAGGCGATCCATCTTTGCGCAGGATTGGCACCGTCACATTCTCCGACGCCAGCCGCGTCTGCACCGACAGACTGTGGGTGCCGGTGCCACCCATCACCACGATCACAATGTCTTCCGGCTTGTCGGAAATCGGCACGCCGAAATCCGCATTGAAATCGGCGTATTGCTTGAGGCGTTTTTTGCTGAAACTGGTGGGATTGCCGCGCGGTATGCTGCCAAACGGGATGCGTCCGTATTCCCAGATGAAACGCTTTACCTATCGCGGCAACGCATCGTAGTCCTCTGGCGCCGGAACTTCCAGCGCGCTGGTAATGCCGCACAGCATGCCGTAGTAGTTGACAACCGCCGTCAGTTCGACCACCCACTGCGCGCTGTGCCCGCTTTTAAGCGCGTCAAACGTGGCCTGCTCGATGCGGTTGGTGCGCATCAGTTGTTCGACGTAAGCCGCGATCTCGCGGTCGCCGGGGGGATAACGCGCAGGTTCAGCACGCTGGCGTATCAGATCGATCACCGCTTCCGGCACGCCGTTGCGGCGCGCGCCGTTGACCTGCGCCCCCCACACGTAAACGCCCTGGCGCTCGCGCGCCGCAATCAGGATGCCGACCGAACGCGCACGTGGCTCGACGATGGAGTGCTCGCGAAAATAATCACCCAAATCGAACACCGGTGCAGCCATCTGCGGGCTGTGCAGGAGCATGCTGAAGGGGCCGCGGATGCCGCCGAATTGTTTTAATACTCTGTCCACCAGCGTGTGGTGCTCGGCGGGCACTTCGGACTTGGCGGAGACAGGGGAGATTCTGGACATGGTGGCGGCTTCCTTGGGTTGAGGTTCACTGAGTGTCAACCGGATCATCGGTGTTTGCTGCGGTGGCCGTCGAGTGAGCGGGCGCACGATTGAAAATTCAACTTTACTCGACCTTGATGCCCGTCGCTTTGACCACTTTGGTCCAGCGCGCTATTTCCGACGTCAGGTATGCCGTAAGTTCCGCCGGCGTACCTCCTACCGGCACCAGGCCGTGGCCATTCAAGCGGTCGCGCACTTCGGTTAGTTTAAGCGTACGATTCAATTCGGTATTGAGGATGTTGACGACCTCTTGCGGCGTGCCTCGCGGCGCTAACAGGGCTGTGCGTGACATCACCACAGAATCGGGCACGCCTGCTTCGCTGAGGGTGGGCACGTCGGGCAAATCGGGTACGCGCTTGGCGGCAGTGACAGCAAGCGGGCGCACCTTGGTGCCAGTGCGTAAGTACGGCAGGCTTTCCGCTATCGGACTGAAGATCACCGGCATCTGGCCGCCGAGGAACGCCAGCAGCGCCGGAGCGCCACCTTTGAACGGCACGTCCTGCATCTTGATGTTCGCGTTCATCATGAAAAGTTCGACCGCCATGTGCGTGATGGTGCCTTGCCCGGCCGACGCATACTGGACGTAATTCGGTTTCGCTTTCGCCATGGCGATCAATTCCTGCACCGTGTTAATGCCCAGCGACGGTTGCACGATCAGCACGAAAAACGATTGCCCCACCGTGCCGATGGGTGCGTAATCCCTGATCGGATGAAACGGCAGCTTGGGGTACAGCGGTACATTGGTGGCAATCGACGCGCTGGCGAACAACAGCGTGTAGCCGTCGGGTGTGGCGCGTGCCACCAGTTCATTGCCAAGTGAAGTACCCGCACCGGGCCGGTTGTCGACGATGACAGTCTTGCCCAAACCCTCACTGAATTTTTGCGCCACAATGCGCGCGAGAATATCCGTGGAACCGCCCGGCGGCAGGGGCACTATCATGCGGACGGGTCTGACCGGATATCGAGGCGCCTGTGCGGCAGCCAGCGCCGGGCAGGCAACTGTTATTGCAATAACGGCTGCTCTACACACCTTACTTACTCGTGGGGTTGTTGCCATCGTAGTCTCCTGACCTGAAGTAAAAAGTATAGCAGGCAAACTATCCATCGCAGTACTGCGCAGCCGCTAAATCAAATCCACACGGAAAATCGATGAAATCGCTGTGGTACGTTAAGATTACTCGTGCGCAGTATTCCAATTTCACCATCCACATTCATTTCGCTGGAGAAACCAATGACAGATTCAAAGACCGCGGCCCCGGGTTACCTGGCAGGCGTCCGGGTACTGGACTTAACGCAGTTTGAGGCGGGTACCTCCTGTACCCAGGTAATGGCGTGGCTGGGTGCTGATGTGGTGAAGGTGGAAAATCCGACTGGCGGCGATCCCGGCCGCCGCACCGGCGACACCAAACCGCACCGGGATGATCCTTATTTTCTGAATTACAACTCTAACAAGCGCTCGGTTACCGTCAACCTGAAATCTGCGCGCGGTTTGGAGATCGTCAAGGATCTCGCGCGCAAGGCCGATATCTTCATGGAAAACTTTGCGCCCGGCGCCATCGAACGCCTGGGGTTGGGTTACGACGTGCTGAGCAAGATTAATCCCGGCATCATCTATGGGCAGGTAAAGGGCTTCGGCGAAGGCAGTCCGTATGCGAATAATCTGGCGTTCGACATGATCGCCCAGGCCTGTGGGGGCGTCATGAGTATTTCCGGTCAGCCCGACGGTCCGCCGGTGAAGCCGGGTGCGACGCTCGGCGATACGGGTACCGGGATGCTGATGCTGATCAGCATTCTTTCGGCGCTGTATCAGCGCAAAGAGACCGGCAAGGGTGTGCATTTGCAAGTGGCGATGCAGGATGCGATGCTGCACTACATCCGCAATGCGTTTGGCGTCACCATCAAATCGGGCAAGGCCGCGCCGCGCGCCGGTGCGCAATCCGGCAGCGGTGTCAATCCGCCATGCAATATTTATCCCTGTGCGCCGGGAGGGCCCAACGACTACGTCTACGTCTATACCAGTCGTGCCAACGCGCAGCATTGGCCGCGGCTGCTGGAAGCGATTGGACGCAAAGATCTGATCGGTGATGCACGCTACGACAAGCGGGAGGAGCGCGCCAAACGGGAGAAGGAAGTAGATGCCATCATCAGCGAATGGACGATGAAGCACGACAAGTATGAGGCGATGCGCGTGATCGGCGCCGCCACGCCTGCGGGTGCTGTGCGCGATACCTATGAACTGCTGAACGACCCCAATTTCGAGGAGCGCGGCATCATTCAGTCCATACAGCACCCGACCGGACCGTTCAAAATGGCGGGCTGGCCGGTGCGCTTTAACGGCAAGACGGCACCGGTGAAACCCGCACCGCTGCTTGGCCAGCACAGCGACGAGGTGATGAAGGATTGGCTGGGTATGGATGCGACGCAGGTGGCCGCACTGCACACTGACAAGGTGCTTTCGGCTTAATTACGTGAAGGGGGAAGAGTAACGGCAACCCCAGCGGTTTGCCCTTTCACCCTTCACCCTTCACTCTTCACTCTTCACTCTTCCCCCTTCACCCTTCACGCCCTAACAAATACAAGGAGAAACAACGATGGCCGATACCACGGGCAATGAAATTCTGGCGAAAGCCCTGAAAAACGAAGGCACCAACCACATCTTCTACATCATGGGCGGGCCGATGCAGCACGCCGAAACCGCGTGCGCCAAGGAAGGCATACGCATGATCGACGTGCGCCATGAGCAGGCCGCAGCACTCTCGGCGCAAGCCTACAGCCGGCTGCTGCAAAAGCCCAGTGTGTGCATGGCGGCGAGCGGCCCCGGCGTGATCAATCTCACCACCGGTGTGGCCAATGCGCTGATCGACTGTGCGCCGGTGGTGGCGATCGGGGGCTCCAGCTCGATACATCAGCTTGGTCGCCAGACGTTTCAGGATATCGACCAGGTTGCCATCATGCGCGGCTGCACCAAGTGGACCGACCAGGTGATCGACGTCCGGCGCATACCCGAAATGGTCAATACCGCGTTCCAGAAAGCGATGGGCGGCAAGCCTGGGCCGGTATATCTGGATTGCCCCGCCGACGTTCTTTACGAGACTGTAGCCGAAGAAAAAGTGCAATGGGGTCTGTCCGGCCGCGCGCTGCTGCGCCCGCGTCCGATGGGCGAAGCGGCGCAAGTCGAAAAGCTCCTCGCGGCGCTGGCCAAGGCGAAGAATCCGATCATACTCACCGGCAGCGGCGTGATCTGGTCGCAGGCCTGGTCGGAATTGCAATCGTTCGTCGAAAAAGCCGGCATACCGTTTTACACCACGCCGCAGGGCCGTGGCGTGGTGCCCGACGATCATCCCTTGTCGTTCCTCACCATGCGCTCCTCGGCGTTCAAAGATGCCGATGTGATTCTGATCATCGGTACCCGCATGAATTACATCATCGGCCACGCCGCACCGCCGCGCTTCGCTGCCGGTGCGACGATTGCGCGCATCGACATCGATGCGGATGAAATTGCATCGTCACCGCGCAAAGTGGATATCGGCATCGTGGGCGATTGCAAAGCGGTGTTGCAGCAACTGCTGGCTGCCATGCCCGGGCGCATTGATGCAAAAAACTATGCGCCGTGGCGCGACATGCTCGCCTCGGGCGAAGCGAAAAAGCGCGGCGAAACCGGCGGTGGCATGGCGATGAACAAAACGCCGATCCATCCGCTGCGCCTGTGCGAAGAAGTCAAGAATTTCATGAAGCGCGATGCCATACTGGTGGTGGACGGACAGGAAATATTGAACTTTGGCCGCCAATCGATGCCGACCTTCGCGCCGGCGCACCGGCTGAATTCCGGTCCGTTCGGCATGATGGGCGTGGGCCTGCCGTTCGGCGTGGGCGCCAAGGTGGCGTGTCCCGACAAGCAGGTTATCGTGGTGCATGGCGACGGTTCATTCGGCCTTAACGCGATGGAACTCGACACCGCGGTGCGGCACAAGATTCCGATACTGGTCGTCATCAGTCTGAACGGTGGCTGGACGGCTGACCCCAAGCGCGAAAAAACCGGGCGCAATCTCGGCTTTACGCGTTATGACAAAATGGCCGAAGGGCTGGGCTGCTACGGCGAGTACGTGGAAAAACCGGAAGATATCGCCGGCGCGCTACAGCGTGCGCAGGCGAAAGTCGATCAGGGCATGGTGGCTCTGGTCAACGTCAAGACCGACGACACGGCGCGCGCGGGCACGGTGGCGTTTTCGTCTCATTCAACCTAACCTCTCAACTCTCATCCCCCAACCACTACCTGCAAGGAGACAACCATGATCGACATGCATGCGCACTGGAAACCTGCTGAACTTACCGACGCGTTACGCGCCCGCACCAAGGAACCGCGCATCGTGCGCAACGATGACGGTGTCGAAGTGCTGAAGAGCCGGATGGGCGAAGAGCCGCTGTCCAAGGCGTTCGATGACGTGAAGTACCACCTTGCACGGATGGACCGGCAGGGCGTGAGCACCAGCGTGCTGTCGCTGCTAGGCTCGTTTTGCTGGATCGAGTCGCAGCCGGTTGAAGTATCTATACCGCTGTGCCGGATCGCCAACGATGCCATGTCCAAGCTGTGTCAGCAGTACGAAGGCCGCTTTGCTGCTTTTGCCGCGCTGCCGCTGGCGGACATTGCGGTCGCGGCTAAGGAATTCGAGCGCGCGCTCGCATTGCCGGGCATGATCGGCACGCAGGTGCCGGGGAATGCTTTTCTCACCAGCAAGGAAGCCGAGAAGATGCGGCCGCTGCTTGAAGTTGCGAACCGCCATCGTGCGATCGTATTTATCCACCACGGTCCGCGGCCGGGCGATGCCTTCCCCAAGGTGGCGAGCGACACCGACAACGCGCGCCGCCGCAACGGCACGCTCGATATGCAGGCGAGCCTGTCCTCGGTGATGGTGACACTGTGCCTCACTGATTTCCTCGCGCCTTATCCCGATGCGATGATTCAAATCCACAACCTCGGCGGCAACATTCCCTATGAGGTCGAGCGCATGGACCACCGCTGTCTGCTCGACACGCCGAAAGAGGAACTGCCGTCGTCGCGCTTCCGGCGCGCGAAGGTGTATGTGGATTGCAATTCATTTGGCGCAGGCGCGATCGAGGCCGGGGTGCGGCTGTACGGCGCTGACCGTATCGTGTGCGGCACCGACGGCAGCGAATTCGGCTGCGACTGGACCATCAAGGCGCTCGCGCAAGCGCAGATTGGCGAGGATGCAAGGGAGAATATATTGCACCGCAATGCCGCCGCCATGTTGTCGCGTGTGGTTAAGGCTGCAACACGAGAAACCGCTGTGGCGTAATCGCAAAGTCCACTTGTAGTAAGGTTTTCTTTGGGGCGGATGCAGGCATGAGGCCAGTTATGTGCGTTGCAGCATAACTATTGCATCCGCTCTCCCGCTTGCAATCGGCGAGTGGTGATTGCAGGCGCATTGATTTTCCGGGTGGTTCGCCCTAGGATGAGCGACCGGCCCGCCATTATTTGCATCGACCAGGCGGGCGGCCACGCTACACTTTTGCCGGCGCCGCAAGTGTGCCGACACCTGCACACAAAAGGAGATGAACATGGCGTATGACCTGTTGATCAAAAATGGCCGCATAGTTGATGGTTCGGGGATGCCGGCTTTCCGCGGCGATGTCGGGGTCCGCAACGGCAAAATTGCCGAGCTCGGAAAATTAAGCGGCCCGGCCAAACGTACGCTAGATGCTGAGGGGCGGGTAATCGCTCCGGGCTTTGTCGACAACCATTGCCACTTTGACGCGCAGGTCACTTGGGACCCCTTGTGTTCGTTCTCCCCTCAACACGGCGCCACTACAGTGGTGTTCGGGAATTGCTCGCTCGGTCTCGCGCCGGTTAAGCCCGGCACCGCAAAGCGGGTCGCGGAGTTTTTGTCGTATGTGGAGGCGATCCCGATGGACGTGCTGAGTACGGTCGACGTCGAGTGGGAGTCGGTCGCGCAGTACATGAACCGGCTTGAGGGACGCCTCGGGGTCAATGTCGGCAATTTCATCGGCCATTCGACGGTGCGCTATTACGTGATGGGCGACGAAAGCCAGAAGCGCACCGCCAACGCCGATGAAATCAAGGCGATGCAGGATGTCGTGCGCGACGGCATGAAGGCCGGAGCGCTCGGATTTTCCATATCGCGCAACAAAGGCCATTACGACCCGCAAGGGGTGCACATCCCGGCGTTGTGGGCCGACGAAGAAGAGATCTTTGCGCTCGCCGATGTACTGCGCGAGCTCAGCACCGGCATCATCCAGTGCGGCGGCGGCCGCGCCGCGGAGTTGAATGGCGGTTTGATGGCGCGGCTCTCCGAAGCCACGGGCCGCACGGTCATATACAACAATCTGGGCCAGACCATGCGCGATCCCGACGCTTGGAAGAAGCACATGGCGCGCCTCGAGGAAACATCGAAGGCCGGCATCCGCGCTTTCCCGCTGTGCAGCCCGAACCGGACCACGCAAAACTTCACGATGAAGAACTGCCAGGTGTTCCGCGGCACGCCGACCTGGCATCCGATCCTGCTCGCTGCCGACGAAGAGAAGCTGCGCGCCTACAGCGATCCTGCGGTCCGGCGCAAGCTGCACGAAGAGGTGGTCGAGCACAAAGGGACCAAGCTTCCGGCTGCCGGCTATTCCCTCAAGTGGTGGGACTACATGTGGGTGGAAGAGCCGAAGCTCGAGAAAAACAAAGGCCTGAAAGGCAAGACCATCGGCCAGCTCGCTCAGGAACAAGGCAAAGGGGTCATCGACGCCTTCCTCGATCTCGTCGTCGAAGAGAAGCTGCAAACCGGCTTCATGCAGGCGGAAATCAACGTCGACAACGAGGCGATGAAGCAGATCCTCACCCATCCGAACGCGATCGTCGGGCTCTCCGACGGCGGCGCGCACGTGCAGTTCCACGGCGGCTACGGCTACTGCACGCGGCTACTTTCCGAGTGGGTGCGCGAGAAGCAGATCATGACGCTCGAGCACGCCGTGCGGCGGCTGACTTTCGACTCTGCCTCGGCGCTGGGGCTCTACGATCGCGGTCTGCTGCGTCCGGGCCTGAATGCCGACATTGTGATCTTCGATCCCGACACCGTGCGGCCGCTGCCGGAAAGCATCGTTCACGACTTCCCGGCGAACGGCTGGCGCGTGAAGGAGCCGGCGCAGGGCGTCATGGCGACCATCGTCAACGGCGAAGTCCTGCTGGAGAATGGCGAGTACACGGGCGCGCTGTCCGGCAAGGTCGCCCGCAACACCTACTATCACGCGCACGCTGCCTGATTCAAACTGCCAATGCTTAAGGGAGATTCCAATGAAAGACAATCTACGCTTCGTCGACTCCGATATGCATGTGATGGAGCCGCCGGATCTGTTCGAGCGCTACCTGGACCCGAAGTATAAAGATCGTGTCACCGTAAAGCTCGGCGGCGATGGCCGCCCCACTCGCGGCGCCGCCGGGTTGATCCTCATCGACGGGCAGCCCACCTCGGACAACGACCTGCAGCAATACCGCAAACCGCGCAATGCGTCCAAGACCAAAGTCATCTCGCCGCTCGCCGGATCGCGGCTGCAGGAGACGGACCGGCTCGATTTCGCGATAGCGCGTGATTACGATCCCGAAGCGCAGGTCATGGGCATGGCGATGGAAGGTGTCGATATCGCGGTGCTTTTTCCCACCATGGGCCTGGGCCTGCTCGCGCGCAACGGCATCGAACCGCGGCTCTCTTTGGCGGTGTGCCAAGCGTATAACAACTGGGTGCACGAATTCTGCCAATACAGTCCTGAGCGCCTGAAGTTCGCGGCGATGCTGCCGATGCACGATGTTCATCTGGCCTGCAAGGAGTTGACAAGGTGCGTGAGGGAACTCGGCGCCGTGGGTTCCTTCATCCGGCCGAATCTGGTGAACGGCCACTACTGGCATTCGAACTACTGGGACCCGCTCTACAGCGTGCACGAAGAGTTGAACGTGACCTGGGGATTCCACGAAGGCGTGAGCGCCCAGTACTCGCACATGATCGAGCTCTACGGTGAGAACCGCTTCTACCGTCACGTGGCCGCGCACTGGATCGAGATGCAGCAGTCGATGATCGCGATGATCATCGGCGGCGTGTTCGAATTCCATCCGAAGCTGCGGGTGGCGTTCCTCGAAGCAAACAACTCCTGGGTGCCCGGACTGCTGTCGCGCATCGAGAACGACTATCCGCAGTATCGCGACACGCACGCCCCTTACCTCAGCCTGACCCCGAAGGAGTACTTCCAACGCAACTGCTGGGCCGCGGTCGAGGGCAGCGAGCCGGAGATCGAAGCCACTGCCACCTTCATCGGCGCCGACCGCATGTGCATCTCCACCGACTATCCGCACTTCGACTCCAACTACCCGAACGTGGCGAACAACCTGATCAAGAACTGTACACGCGATACCGCGGCGAAGATTCTGGCGGGCGGCATACATCTTTACGGCTTCACCGAGGCCGACTTCCGCAAGGCAGACAAAGCGGCGGGCGCGAGCACCAACGGCAAAGCAAAGCCGGCCGCGAAGCGCAGGGCAGCGATGGTCGGGTGACGCGCGATCCGTCATCGAATGAAAACTGCGAGCAGACTGCTGCAAAGGCGGGCACCGGGTTGGCTGGGCGGACTGATCCTGCTCGCCGCAGCGCAGGCGTGGGGACAGGCGGCATGGCGTCCGGACAAGGCGACGGAACTGATCGTTACCACGGCGCCCGGCGGCAGCAACGATCAGGTCGCGCGCGTGATGCAGCGGATCCTGCAGGAAGGGAAGTTGTTGGCGACCCCGGTGCTGGTGATGAACAGGCCCGGCGGCAACCAGACACTGGGGCTCGCCTATCTTAATCAGCATGCGGGCGATGCGCATTATCTGCTGATGGGCAACCCAACCGTCATTACCAATGCGCTATCCGGAATTACAACGGTAACGGTGGCTGATCTGACGCCGATCGCGATGCTGCTGGTCGAGCACACGGCGATCTCGGTACGCGCGGACTCACCGCTTCGCAACCTGCGCGATCTCACGCAACGTCTCAGGGCGGACCCCGAATCGATGGTGGTCGGCACTGCTGCTCGCGGCGGCGTGAACCATCTTGCGCTGGTGCTGGCGTTGAAGGCCGGCGGCGTGGATGTGAAGAGAGTAAAGACGGTTATTTTCAAGACCAACGGCGAATCCATGGCCGCGATGGCTGGTGGGCACATTCACCTGGTGGCCTCTTCTGTCAACGCTGCAAGGCCGCAGGTGAGCGCGGGCCATGCGCGCGCGATTGCTGTCGCCGCGCAACAGCGCATGGCGGGAGCCTACGCGGAGGCGCCGACATTCCGCGAACAGGGAATCGATAACTGGGTGTCGAGCTGGCGTGGCATGTTCGCGCCGAAAGGGAGTTTGCCCGGGCAGGTGGCATTCTGGGAAGACGCGTTTGCCAGAATGACTGCAACCGAAGAGTGGGCGAAGCAGCTTGCCGTGCACGAGTGGCATCCGCAGTTTTTGCGCAGCAGGGAATTCATGCAATACCTCGATGCGCAGCACAACGCGAACCGCACTATCATGTCCGAACTGGGCCTGGTGAAGTGATCCACAGATGAACCTCAATTAGGAGAGAAAAATGGCACGCGAAGGCTATATGATTCTGGATAGTGATCTGCACATGATGGAGCCGGATGACCTTTGGGCACGTTATCTCGACGGGCCCCATCGGGCAAACCCGCCGCGCTTTTTTGGCGGACGGCAGCAGCCGCTGACGCAAAGCGCCGAGGATAAGGGCAACGCCGACAGGATCAGGGGTATGGAGGTGCAGGGGTTGTCGATTCCGGCGTTTGCCAAATCGCAGGGTGCGGCTGCCTCCAGCCGCGAGTTAAGACGGCGCAGTCGCGCGCGTCATCCGCATTTCAATGTCGCGCGGGCGCGCGGCTTCGATGCGGCGACTACGCTGACGGCGATGGATATCGAGGGTATCGACGTTGCCGTGATGTATGGCACACGCGGGCGGCAGATACTGTGCCACGACGATCTGGCGCCCGACTACGCGGCGGCATTGGCGCGTGCCTACAACAACTGGGCTTTCGATTATTGCAAGGAGGATCCGCAGCGCCTCAAATTCGCCGCGCAGATTTCGATGCACGATGTAGGGATGGCGGTCGAAGAGGCGCGCCGTTGCGTCAAGGAACTGGGCGCGGTGGCGGTTATCGGCACGCCGAACCCGGTTAACGGCCAGCATCTGCACGACGCGGCGTGCGAGCCGCTGTGGAACGAACTCGAACGGCTCAATGTGCCGATTGGTTTTCACCCCACCGGCAACAGCTCGCTCAAGGACGACGCTGGCGCGCGTTATGTCGGCCACGCCAATTTTCATCCGATTGCTCATGCCATACGCAACCCGGTCGAACTGATGGGCGCGCTCGCCAGCATGACCACCGGCGGCATTCTCGAACGCCACCCCAAGCTGCGCTGTGCATTCCTTGAAGGCACGGCCGGCTGGCTCTACTGGTGGCTGTGGCGGCTCGACGACCAATGGGAGAAATTCGGGGTCGGCTGCGAGCAGCCGTTGACGATGCCACCGAGCGAGTACTTCAAGCGCCAGTGCTACATCGCGCTCGATGCGGACGAAGAGCCGGCGGTCGACGTCATCAACAAGATGGGCGCGCAATACTTTGTGGTGTCGAGCGACTATCCGCATGGCGACGGCGCATTTCCCGAGGCGATTCAACAGTTCCTCGGCCTGGCGCTGAATGACGAGCAGCGGCGCAAGATCCTGTGGGACAATTGCGCACTGCTTTATGGCATCGCCAAACCGGCTGAAGCGTTGACCCGCGATCTGAGCGTTTCTACCGCTGCATAAAACCATGCGCCGCCTTGGCCGGAGCTGCTCCGGTCGAGGTGAGTAAAATGGGGTCAGACACGAAATATGTTATAAGTATTTGTTTTTATTAAAGTTTTTATTAATTCTTAGCGGCGCGGCACGAGCGCCCGTGCCAACCCGGCATCTCATCTGAACCCACGGAAAGCAGGCGCTCAATGCGGTTGTCAGTACTCGATCAATCCACTGCCTCCAAGGGTAGGGATCAGGACGCCGCGATACGTGAAACACTGGCACTCGCGAAGCATTGCGACGCACTGGGTTATCACCGCTACTGGGTGTCAGAGCACCATAACTCCGGCAATATCGTAGGCACCGCGCCCGAGGTGCTGATGGCGGCGATCGCGGCCACCACGCCGCGCATTCGCATCGGCAGCGCGGGCGTGATGTTGCCGCATTATTCTGCGTTTAAAGTAGCGGAGCAGTTTCGCGTGCTGGAGGCGATTGCGCCGGGCCGCATCGATCTCGGTGTGGGACGCGCGCCCGGATCGGATCAATTGACGGCGCGCGCGCTGAATCCTTTTCCGCAAGATGTACACGATCAGTTTCCGCAGCAGGTGCAGGAACTGCAACATTGGGTATCGGGCACGCCGCTGCCCGATGATCATCCGTTCAGGCGCGTGATTGCGCACCCTACCGGACAGAGTTCTCCGCAGATGTGGATACTTGGCAGTTCGGATTACGGCGCGCAACTGGCGGCCTATTTTGGCTTGCCCTATGCGTTTGCGTATTTTTTCAGTTATGGCTTTGATGTAGACCAGGCCCTCGCGCTGTATCGCAAGAACTATCGCCCCAGCGAACGTTACCCCAAGCCGCAGACCACGATCTGCGTGTGGGCGCTGGCGGCTGACACCGAAGCTGAAGCGCTGTATCAATTCAAATCGCGGGAACGCTCGCTGATTGAACGTGAATCGGGCATACGCCAGCCGCTGATGTCGCCGGAGGAAGCAGCGGCGCGCACCTTTTCGCCGGCCGAGCAGGCATTTTCACAAAAGCTGTTGCGCCAGGCAGTGGTGGGAACCGCAGCGCAGGTGAAAGTGCGATTGGATGAACTGGCAAAGCGTCTCGACCTCGACGAGTTGGTGGTGGTGACGTGGACCTACGACGCCGCGCCGCGTATGCGCTCGTATGAATTGCTGGCGCAGGCATATGGCTTGACGAAATCATAGGCTCGGTCGCTGCCGAACGCGAGGCAAGTTGAAGCATGCGCATTTTGCATAAGCACCGGTTAACTCAGGCAGCTTTAATCTTATGGCTTGCTGCAATCGTTTCCTCGTTCACTGCGCTACCGGCGCACGGCGCCGCTGTCGATGCGGCCCGCGATTACCCCAACCGTCCTATCCGTTACATACTGCCGGGCGGTCCGGGTTCGAGTGCCGACGTTTTCAGCCGCATACTCACGGCGAAGTTGAGCGAGATTCTCGGGCAGCAGGTGGTGGTGGACAGCCGCCCCGGCGCGGGCGGCATGCTGGGCATCGACATTGCATCGAAATCCGCGCCCGACGGCTACACCATTGCGCGCGGCAATTTGCCGGCGTTGGCAATCGCACCGCATGTCTACAAGAAAATGCCGTACGACGCGTTGAAGGATTTGCTGCCGGTTTCGTTGACCGATACCAGCCACAACCTGCTGGTGGTGCATACTTCGATTCCCGTCAATACTATGCGGGAACTGATTGCGCTGATGAAATCGAAGCCCGATCAGCTGATTATGGCGTCAGCCGGCGTCGCCTCGGGCGGGCATCTGGCAGGCTTGTTGTTCACGACGATGGCGGGCGTGCGCGCGCTGCATGTGCCGTTCAAGAGCGCTGGTTTGTCAATCATCTCGGTCGTCGGCAACGAATCTCACTGGACCTTCACCTCGATAGGCGCGCCGCTGCCGCACGTGCGCACGGGGCGGCTCAAGGCGCTGGCAGTGGGCGGTGACAAGCGCGCTATTCCTTTCCCGGATGTGCCTACTGCCGCCGAGGCTGGACTGCCAGGGTATTTCTCCATGGGGTGGGCAGGTGTGGTGGTGCCGAAAGGTACGCCGGCTGCGATTATCGCAAAGCTCAATGCGGTCATCGGCAAAGCGTTGAACGCACCGGACCTGAGAGAGCAGTTCCTCACGCAAGGCGCCGAACCTTCGCCCGGCACCCCGGAGGAATTCGCGCGCTACATCCGCGCGGACTACGAGCGCATCGCTAAACTGGTGAAGGTTGCGGGGCTGACGGTGGATTAAAGCGCGGCCTGTACTCAAGCCAGTAAGCGCATCACCTCAGTCACATCCTTTTGATTTTCCAGATCGCGCACCAGCTCAACCGCACGCTCGATATTGTTCGCTGCAATCGGTTTGGCAGCGAACGACACGCAGTCGCGGAATTTGGCCTCGACCGCACCCCAGCCCACGCGCTGATTGGGGCCGCCAGGCACGCTGTCGGGTGTACTGGCAAGCAGCCTGCCGTCTTTGGTTTTAATTTCCACTGTAACGATGCCGATAGAGCCGGATGAGCCGCCGCGCTCCATTTTCGCGCCGGGCAGCGCGCGGTAACTCACTTTGTCGGCCATCGCCAGCGCCGCCGGGTCGCGCAGTCCAGCCTCGGTGTAATCATGCAGCGTGACGTTGCCGCGCGCCATCATCACACCGGTGGTGAAAGGGATGCTGTACTTGCCATCGATGCTTGACCGCGGACGGCGTTTTTTGTCGAGCGGCTCGCATAACAGTTGGGTGCCGCCGGTGCCGCCGACGATGGTGATCGATTCGACATCCTCGGGCTTAAGCTGGTGTTTGTTGCGCAGAATCAGCGTCGCGGCATTGGTCGGGCGGGTGTAGGCGCAGGCGGGCCACACCTTGAAGCCGTGTGTATGCAGCAGTGGAAAACGCGTGCCGAGTCCGCCGACGATGGCGTCCCAGTCGGGCGTGCCGGTGCGCACGTAGTTGTGAAAGAGGCCATAGCGGCCTTCGAGAAATTCCTTGTCGCCGATGATGCCGCGCCGCGCCATTTCCGCGCCGGCGGTCGCCGCCTGCCCGGAGAATCCCGCCTGCATCGCGCGCATATGCGTGGCCGCGCCCACCGCCATCTGGCGGCTGCCGCTCATCTGGTTGTAGCCGATGCCGAGCGCGTTTTCCATTTTCTCTGCGTTAAGACCCAGCAGGCGTCCCGCCGTGGCCGAGCCGGAAATGTAGCCGAACAATTGTGTCGCGAACCAGCCCTCGGCCATGGTCCAGTCGGGAATGTCGATCGCCAGCGACAGCCGCGTGTGGATGTCGGTGCCGGCAGCGACGGCGGTGAGGAATTCTTTGCCGCCTACTTTTCTATCGCCGGCGAGTTTTTCTGCAATCGCAAATCCGGGCGGAATGGTGGAGATGCTGACATGGCCGCCGTCGCTCACGTCGTCGTAATCGAGCATATGCCCCAGGCTGCCGTTGACGAATGCCGCCCACGGCGCGGGCGCTTTGCCACCAAATCCCCAGATCGTACTTTCTTCCTTGCCACCGAGATCGCGCACGTATTCGTGCACCAGCCTCGCTTCCTCGGCGATGCCACTGGCGCCGATGGCAACGCCCAGCGTGTCGAGCACACTTTGCTTGGTGAGTTCGATCAACTCGCGCGGCACTGCTTCATAGCGCAGTGTCGCGGCGTGGCGCGCGAGTTTTAGCGAGGCGTCTTTGCTTTCAGCTTCTATATGTGTCGTTGCAGGTTTGAGAACAGTGCTCATGATCACGGCCTCGCAGAAAATAACTTACTAAACCTCACTCGTCATTCCGGCGTACGCCGGAATCCAGAACGCAATCATGTTCGCATGAATGAACAAACAGGATTCTGGCTTTTGCCAGAATGACGAATTAATTAATTCACTCAATGATATCTAAAATATCAATAAAAACAATTACTTACATACGCCATCATCACTACTCAATCTTGATCCCCGAAGTCTTGAGGAACTTGTCCCACACTTCAACTTCTCTGGTAATTATCTTGCGAAAATCTTCGGGCGTGTTGGGCTGCGCGGCTTCGGCTGCGTCAGCGGCGAGTTTTTCTTTCATCTCCGGCGAGTTCATCACGCCCATCACATCGCGATTGATGGTGCGCACGATCGTCATCGGCGTCTTCGCCGGCGCGAACAGGCCGTACCAGCTTGTCAGTTCAAACCCGGGCACGCCCGCTTCCGCTATCGTTGGCAAATCGGCGAAGGTCGCCGAGCGCCTGGCGCTGGTAACGGCGAGCGCGCGTAACCTGCCGCTGCGCACCAAGGGTGTCGCGGTTAGCGAATTGGTGATCGCAAGTTGCACTCTGCCACTCATCACGTCCACCATCGATTGTCCGCTGCCCTTGTAGGGAATGTGCATCATCGGCACGCCGGCCATCGCCTTGAACATTTCCATTCCCAGGTGCACGACCGACCCGGTGCCGCTCGAGGCGTAGACCAGCGGTTTGGTTTTCGCCAGCGCGATGAGTTCCTTAACCGAAGTCGCCGGCAGCGAGGGCGTCACCACCAGCAGGTACGGCAGCGCGACCATCCGCACCACCGGAGTGAATGCCTTCGGTATATCGACCTGCACCGTTTTCAGCAGCATGCCGGTCAGATTCTGGCCGCTCAGGGTGGTGAGCGTATAGCCGTCGGGTGCGGCCTGGGCCGCAATTTCCAGAGAGATCGCGCCCAGCGCGCCGGCACGATTGTCGATGACTACCGAGCGGTTCCAGCGCTCGCTCAATTTCGTCGAAATGATGCGCATGATCATGTCCGACCCGCTGCCGGGCGGCGCACCTACCAGGACGCGTACCGGTTTGCTCGGGTAGGCCTCGCCCGCGAGCGCCGCAGGCATGTTCAGCCCGCCGGTCAGGAGAATTACCAGGAACGCTCTTGTCATTTTCCGCCCACAGACTCCAGAACGCATCAGTCCAGTTGGGTGCCTACGGCCTTTACCACCCGCTGCCATTTCGCGATTTCCGCAATCAGATGCTTATGGAACACCTCCGGCGGGCCGCCTACCGGTTCTGCACCGTCCGCGGAAAGTTTCTGACGTATTTCGGGATGCATCACCGCTTTCTGCAGCTCGCTATTGAGACGTTGGATGATTTGCGCGCTGGTCCCGGCCGGCGCGAGCACACCGTACCAGCTGGTGGTCGAATAGTTGCGCACGCCGGCTTCGGCCACGGTCGGCAAATCCGGCATGGCTGATGAACGTTTAAGACTGGTCACCGCAAGTGTGCGTAGTCTTCCGGAACGCACGTGCTGCAGCGATGAAATCATGCTGGCAAAAGTCAACTGAGTTTGTCCGGCGATGGTATCGGTGAGCGCCGGCCCCGCACCCTTGTAAGGCACATGTGCCAGCTTCACACCGGCCGCGCTCTTGAATAACTCTCCGGCAAGACGGCCGGAACTGCCGGTTCCGCCAGAGGCGTAGTTCAGCGTGTCTGGCCGCGCTTTCGCGAGGGTGACCAGTTCCTTCACCGATCGTACCGGCAGGGACGGATGGACGACCAGCAGGAACGGCTCCTCGGCGAGCAGGATCACCGGCACCAGCTCTTTTAGTGGGTCGAAAGGAAGGCTCTTGTAGACAGACGGATTGATGGCGTAGCTGCTCGACACCAGCAGCAGCGTGTAACCATCGGGCGCGCTCTTCGCCACGAGTGCCGCGCCGATGGAACCCGCCGCGCCGGTCCGATTGTCGACGATCATCGATTGACCGAGACCCTCGGATAATTTTCCAGTCAGCAGGCGCCCGATAAGATCGGTGGCGCCCCCCGGCGCCTGTCCGACGATAAAGCGCACCGCCTTGTTGGGGAACGACGGTTGCACGGACTGCGCCTGCGCGGGTCGAGGGCCGGCGCCGAAAATGAACGCCAGCAGTATGAAAAGCAAATACCTGCCAGGTGATCGCCGCTCGGGAAGTATCGGTAGCTGGTACGTCATGGGCCTTTGCCGGGTACCCGCCACATGATGCATAAGTCGCGGGACGAGAAGGGTGGACACTGAGAATCCATATGTATACACTAGAATACAATCTTGCAAATTGATGGTCAACCTCGCTTTCTATCGCGCGCCGTCGCATCGCCCGCAAACCATGACGATAACTAGGAAAATGATAGCGCCGCCTTTTTACCATGCGTAGCTCCCTCGACATTGCCCGTGTGCCGTCACGCGACGTACCTCGCCACGGCGGGCGCGGCGCCCATGTCTACCGCAAGCTTCGCGACGCGATCCAGAAGGGTGAGCTAAAGCCGGGCCAACGCATTATGGAAGTCGAAGTTGCGGATTGGCTGCGGGTGAGCCGCACGCCGGTGCGCGACGCGATTCGCCGCCTTGAAGCCGAAGGGATGCTCGAGCACGAGCCGCGCAACGGTCTGGTGATTGCGCGTATCGACCGTCAAGCGGTAATGGAGTTGTATGTGATGCGCGAAACCCTCGAAAGTACCGCAGCGCAATTGTGCGCACGGCACGCGTCCGACATGGAAGTGCTCGATCTGATGGATCTGATCGAGGGCGAGCGGCGGCTGCAGGGCGACTATGACGCGCTGGCGCGCCACAACCGGCTTTTTCACGAGGCGATTCATCGCGGCGCGCATAACCGCTATCTGGAAAAAAGCCTGTATACCGTTAGTGATTCGATGGGTCTGCTGGGCGAATCGCAGATGCGCCTGCCGCATCGCGCGAAAACCGCACTGGCCGAGCACGTGGAAATGGCGCAGGCGATAAAACGCCGCGATCCGGAAGCTGCGGCGGACGCAGCGCGCAGGCATGTGCAGACTGCGCAACGCGAGCGGCTCAAGCGCCTGTTTCCTGAAACAGCTACCTAAGAGGGACTGCGTGACATATTTGTTCTCTCTCCGGCAAGGCGCTTGTCTCTGCACGTCTCAAAGTTACACCCTCGCCCGCCCTGGGGCGGGAGAGGGTGGGGGTGAGGGTAGGGGAAAGCGGCAGCCCCTCACCCTGCCCCTCTCCCCGCAAGCGGGGCGAGGGAACCGTGAAGTGGAGACACATAGATACCTATGCCCTGAAGAGGAAGGAGCTTCGAGGCGCTGCACTGAGCATTTATTAGATCCGTCAACAATAATGTCGCGAGTCAACCGTAGGAAAATGGCATGGCACTAACGATGGCGGAAAAGCTGTTGACGCGGAACAACCTCGCGGGGACGGAGGTGCACGCAGGCGATTTCGTCGAAGCGCGCATCGATGGCGCGATGTGCCATTACCACGCCAGCGAGCCGATGATCGACATGGCACGCGAGGCGGGCTTCGCGGACGGCCTGCCGCGCGTATGGGATCCCGATCGCATATTCGTGCTGCAGGACCATCATCAACCGACTCTCTCGCAGAAACTGGCAGATGAGAACGCCCTCGTGCGCAGGGAAGTGGAACGTCTGGGTATCCGCTGTTTTCATGATTCGGAGCCCGGGATCGCGCACCAGATGATGCTCGACTATGGCCTAGTGCGCCCCGGCGAACTGGTGGTCGGCAACGATTCCCACACCATCGGCTACGGCGCCATCAACGCCGGCAGCACCGGCATCACGCGTGCCGACATGTTTTATGTGCTGCTCTACGGCGAACTGTGGTTTCAGGTGCCGTCGTCAGTCAAAGTCATACTCAACGGGCGGCAGCCGAATTATCCGATAGCAAAAGACATCATTCTTTACCTGGCCGGCAAGTACGGCGAGGATTTTGCGCAGAGCATGTCGGTCGAGTACTCGGGTAGCCTCGTGCCGCAACTTTCCATCGACAGCCGCATGTGCCTGTCGACGCACGGTGTGGAGATCGGCGCGAAGTTCGCAATGTTTGCATCGGACGATGCGACGCAGCAGTTTCTGCAAACGCGTACCGATAAGCCGTATGAGCCTCTCATCCCCGACGCCGGCGCGCAGTATGAAAAGGAAATCACGCTAAACGTCGACGATATGCCGTTCATGGTGGCCAGGCCGCACCAATTCGGCAACGTGGTGCCGGCGTCCGACGCTGCAGGCACGCGCATCCATCAGGCGCAAATCGGTTCGTGCGCCAATGGCCGCTTCGAAGACATCGAAATCGCGGCGCGCGTGCTGGCAGGGCGCAAGGTGGCCAAAGGCGTGCGCTTTCTCATTTCCCCTGCGTCGCAGCAGGTTTATCTGCAGTGCCTGAAGGCCGGACTGGTCGAAACGCTGGTGGAGGCGGGTGCGCAGGTGATTACACCGGGGTGTGGCGTGTGCCAGCCGCGCGTGGGTTTTCTGTCGGATGGCGAAGTCTGCATCACCGCGACGACACGCAATTTCAAGGGGCGCAAGGGCAGTCAGAAAGCGGAAATCTATCTGGGCGGGCCGCTGACGGTAGCAGCGGCAGCGCTGGCGGGCGAAATCGTCGATCCGAAGGAGATGTGCGTTGGGCTTTAACCTTAATCAAGTCCAATGTGGTCGCGTATGGAAGTTCGGCGATTCGATCGAGACCGACGCGATCAATCCGTATTACCGCTATCCGACGATGGATGAATTGAAGCAGCACACGATGGAGGTGTACCGCCCCGAATTTCCGCAGCAGGTGAAGCCCGGCGACATCATGGTGGCGGGACGCAACTTCGGCTGCGGCTCAAGCCGACCCGGCCTGGTATTACGCGAGGTGGGCATCGTCGCCATTGTCGCGGAATCGGTGGCGCGGCTTTTCCTGCGCAACAGCATCGGGCGCGCGATTCCCATTTTCGTCGCACCGGGCGTGAGCGGCATTGTGGAGGATGGTGAAACGCTGGAGGTCGACTATCCCACTGGTATCGTGCGTAATCCGGCCACCGGCGCGAGCGTGGCGATGCGCAAGTATCCGCCCTTGATCGAACGGATTTTTCAAAGCGGAGGCTTGCCCGAATTTGCGCGCGAACGCTATTTGAAGGAGGCGGCAATGGCAAAAGAGAAAAGCGCCCATGGCTGACGGCACCTATGACGTGATCGTGGTGGGTGGCGGCAATGCGGCGATGTGCGCGGCGCTGTCGGCACGCGAACAGGGCGCCACTGTGCTGATGCTCGAGCGCGCACCCGAAGAGCAGCGCGGCGGCAACAGCGCGTTTACCGGCGGCGGCTTTCGCATGGTGCATCACGGCGTCGAAGACGTGAGGAAGGTCGTACCCGATCTCTCCGAGGGCGAAATTGCCAATACCGACTTCGGTGCATATTCCATCGAGGATTACCTCGATGACCTGGGCCGGGTCACCCAGTACTACTGTGATCCCGATCTGGCGGAGACGCTGGTGCGCCAAAGTACCGATACCGTGCAATGGCTGTATGGCCGGGGCGTACGCTTTGTGCCGCGCTTCGGGCGCTACGCTTTCAAGCATGAAGGCCGCTTCAAGTTTTTTGGCGGCACGGTGGTCGAAGCGGCAGGCGGCGGGCGCGGCCTGGTGGAGGCTGAGTACAAAGCGGCCGCCAAACATGGCGTAGAGATACGCTACCAGACCCAGGCGACCGCGTTGTTGCGGGGGCGCAAAGGCATTGAGGGTGTGAGAGTCGTCGCCGATGGCGTTGAAGAAGACATACGCGCGAAGGCGGTGGTGCTCGCCAGCGGCGGCTTCGAAGCGAATCGCGAATGGCGCACGCGCTATCTGGGACCGGGCTGGGAAATGGCCAAGGTGCGAGGCACGCGCTACAACACCGGCGACGGCATCCGCATGGCGCTTGACATCGGTGCACAATCGTACGGCCAGTGGTCGGGCTGCCACTCCGTATCGTGGGAACGCAATGCGCCGGACTTCGGCGTGCTCGAGTCGCGCACGGCGTTCAGCCGTAATGGCTATCCATTCAGCCTGATGATCAATGCCGACGGCCAACGCTTCGTCGATGAAGGTGCGGATTTTCGCAATTACACTTACGCCAAGTACGGGCGCATCGTGCTGCAGCAGCCGGGTAGCTACGCCTGGCATGTGTTCGATGGGCATGTCGCACATCTGCTGCAGGACGAGTATAAATCGCGCGGCGCGACCAAAGTGCAGGCCGATACGCTGGAAGAACTGGTGGCGCGCATGGAAGACGTCCATCCGGCACAGTTTCTGCAAACCGTGCGTGAGTACAACGAGGCGATCAAGCGCGAGGTCGCTTTTGATCCCAACATCAAGGATGGACGCTGCACGCAGGGGCTGGCGATCAACAAGTCGAACTGGTCCAACCCGCTGGACAAACCGCCGTACCTTGCGTACTCGGTAACCTGCGGCATCACTTTCACTTTCGGCGGCCTGAAAATTGATACCGCGACGCATGTGCTGGATATCAACGACATGCCATTGCCCGGACTGTATGCTTCCGGCGAGCTCGTTGGCGGACTGTTCTACTACAATTACCCGGGGAGTTCGGGCCTGATGGCCGGATCCGTATTCGGCCGCATCGCGGGACGCTCAGCCGCAACGCACGCACAGAAAAATTCCTGAAGACTACACACGCAAGGAAAGCGCCATGCCCACCGTCAGCAACCAGGACAAGACCAAACGCCTGCAGCAACTCATACACCGTAAAGGCAAGGTGCTTGCCGTCTTGCATACGCCGACCGCGGCGCATGCGCGCATCATGGAAGAGGCAGGATGCGAAGCCGCGTTTGTCGGCACCAGCGGCGTGGTCGGCACCTATACCGGTATGTCGGATGTCGGCACCGCCACCATGACCGAGTGCGTGCAGATCGCCGGATGGATCGCACAAAGCGTTAATTTTCCGATCATCATCGACGGCGATACGGGCCACGGCGGCATCATGGCGGTGCGGCGCCTGGTGCGCGAAAGCATACACGCGGGTATCGCCGGCATCCGCATCGATGATCAGCCGATCGAAGGCAAGCGCAAGACGCAGAGCGCCGGCGTGGAAGTGGTGCCCATGGAGCAGGCCATCGCGCGCTACCGCGCAGCGGTGGATATGAAGAACGAGCTTGATCCCAACTTTGTGGTGATGGCGCAGTGCTACGCGCGCGATGCCGCCAACAGCGATCTCGAGGATACGCTTGCGCGCCTGAAGGCGTACCACGAAGTTGCCGGCGTGGACTGGGTGCAGCTTGAATCGCCGCATACGCCGGACGAGATCAGGCGCGCGCGCGCGGCTGTGACTTGTCCGCTGTCGTTCATGAAGGGCAAGCTGGGGCGCTATCTCACGCTGGAAGAGCATCTGGCTCTGGGTGTGACCATTGCGTGGTATCCGGGCTTCACGCATCACGTATTGTGGGCGGCGCTGTGGGATTTCATGCAGGATTTCAATACGCGCGGCATCGCGGCGTGGGAAGATTTTGTCGCCAGCCGCAAGGACAAGCCCTATCCGCACCCTGAAGTTGGGCCGGAAGGCGAAGGCGCGGAGAAGCAGCGGGCGCTGGAAGAGAAATATTTTCCGCAGGAGATGTTGAAGAAGTACCAGAACTAAGTCGAAGAAATCCCCTCCCCATCAAGGGGAGGGTTAGGGTGGGGATGGGGTGCGACGCAGTGTTAACCCCACCCCCATCCTAACCTTCCCCCTGAAGGGGAAGGGACTCCGTTGTTGAGTGACACTGTTCGCACAAGGAGACCCCATGGCAAAAGACGGCTACAAAATATTCGATTCCGACACCCATGTCGGCCCGCTGATGAATGTGCTGGATCCGTTCATGACCGATGTCGAGCGCAAAAAGCTCGAAGGCTGGTCGGAATTCAAGGCGGTGAACAAGAAAGGCGATATCACGTACAACCGCGGGCAACGCCGCTATCGGCGCAAGCTTGGCACGGCCAAAGCGGACGCGAATCCCGGCGGTTACATGACGGGCTTCACCGGTGTCGCGAAAAAGCGCGAAGTCTCGCCGCGGGTCGATGCCGATGCCGCCGAGCGCATCAAGGACATGGATTTCGAGGGTGTGGATGTCAACCTCACGTTACCCTCGGGCTGGTTTGGAACGTGGACAGCTACCGAGGATGTGGCGCTTGAAGCAGGCATGTATCGCGCCTATCACCGCTGGATGGAAGCATACTGCGGCCAATTTCCGGATCGCCTGGGCGGCGTAATCCTCGCTTGCGGCCGCGACATCAAAAGCGCAGTGGAAGAAATCAAACGCTGGGGCAAATCGCGCTGGGCGTGGGGCGTGCTGCCGTATGCACCGTACGGCATGCCGCTCGATCATCCGGATTTTGAGCCAGTGTGGGCGGCGGCGGCCGAGCATGATCTGGCGATCACGCTGCACACATTTACCGTGATGCCGCCGTATGCGCCGGGCGGCACCGACAACTGGGAGAATCTTTTTCTGCAACGCTCTGCGTCGCACCCGTGGTGCGGCATGCGCAATATGGCATCGCTGATCGGCTCGGGGTTGATGGATCGCTACCCTAAGCTTCGCATCGGCACGCTCGAAGCCGGTCACGGCTGGCTGCCGTTCTGGATGGCGCGCATCGATGAGCATGCGCGCACCATTCGCTCGGAAATTCCTGAGCTCAAAATGATGCCGAGCGAGTACGTGTTGAGCGGGCGCTATTTCCAGAGCATCGAAATTCCCGAAGGTCTGAAGCTCACCAACGCGGTGATCGATCTGGTGGGCGAAGATGTGTTGATGTATGCCTCGGATTACCCGCACGGCGAAAGCCACTTCCCGGAATCGGTGGGCATGGTGCTGGATTGGGAGATGCCGCGCGCTCGCAAAAACAAATTGCTGTGGGACAACGCAGTCAAGCTCTATGCGCGCTGCGGGCTCAAGTGAAGCGCAGGGTGTTAAAACGTAAGTATCTGTTTTCGTTAATATTTTTTGTATATTGCGCGCCAGGTGCGCACGCGCAAAGCAGCGCCTATCCTGCCAAGCCAGTGCGCGTGGTAGTGGGCTTCGCGCCCGGCGGCGCCACCGACATCGTTGCGCGGCTGTTCGCACAGAAGCTGAGCGAGTCGCTCGGCCGTTCCTTCGTGGTGGAAAACCGGCCCGGCGGCGGCGGCGTCACCGCCACCCTGCAGGTGCTGAAATCGCCGGCAGATGGTTATGTGCTGCTGGCGGTATCGGGTACCTATAGTATTACACCCGCGATCACCCAGACGCTGCCGTACGATCCGATCAGGGATTTGGCGCCGATTTCGCTGGTGAACCAATCACCGTTTCTGGTGGTGGTGCATCCTGCGCTGCCGGTGAAAACCGTGCGCGATTTGGTAGCCCTGGCAAAAGCGCAACCCGGCAAACTCGATTACGGCTCGGCGGGTCAGGGCAGCAATGTGCATCTGGCGGTGGAGTTGTTGAACAGCATGGCCGGCATCAGGATGACGCATGTGCCCTATAAAGGCACGGGACAGGCGCTGATTGATCTGATGGCGGGACAGGTGCAATTGACGGCGGCAAACATACTGTCCGGCTTGCCTTACGCGAGGTCAGGCCGTATGCGCGGGCTGGCGGTCACCAGTGCGCGGCGCGTCAAAGCTTCGCCGGATATTCCCACCGTCAGCGAGTCCGGCGTGCCGGGTTACGAAGTCGCCAGCTGGAACGGCTGGCTCGCGCCTGCGGCAACGCCGCCGGAAATTCTCGCGAAACTCAACGCCGAACTGGTGAAAGCCGCCAGAGCGCCCGACATCGGCGAACGCATGGCCGCCGACGGCGGCGAGCCGCTGGGCACCACCCCCGATCAGTTTCGCCAGCACCTCATCGACGAAATCGCGCGCTGGCGCAAGGTGGTGCAGGTGGCCGGAATTCGGGTGGAGTAACCGCAGCGCCCGCGCTTGCCGGGTGTTGCATCCGCACCCACAAATAAGTTTCAAAATAATAATTGATGCCGTCAACCGAAGTAGCGCTCGCGCATTCTGATATATTCGCTTGCCTTTGCCTGCGGGCAATTGCTGACTTGTAACGGATGCCACTTTATTTCATGATGATTACCCGGTCTGCATCTGTTTTTTTCACGCTGCGCCACGCGGTTTTTTCTGCCCTCGCGCCGCTGCTGTTTGTCGCTTGTCTGGCGGGCGCACTTGCCCAAACGCCGCTGCCAACGCCGTCGCAAGGCGTAGCACAGGCGCCTGCCAAACCCGCGCAGCCGGGCGCTGTCGTAATCGACCAGCGTTCAACCGCGATTGCGCAATTGCTCGGCGGCATTACACCCGCACCCGGCGATCCTGCCATCGATAAAATTGCGGCGAGCGAGGCATGGCTTAAGCACAAAGAAATCATGACCGGGCAATGGAAAAAAGTCCGTGCGCGGCTCGAGACGATGGAGAAGTGGCGCAACGCTGAGATCAATCTGAAGGATGCGCCAAAGCGCACGCTGCTTTATCCGTTCAGCGGCCCGGATTTCATCAACGCCTGGGCGCTGTACCCGAATCATGCGCGCTACATGTTCTTCGGTCTGGAGAATCCGGGCGCGCTGCCCGTCATCGAGAAACTGCGGCCTGCGGAACTAGATGGGCTGCTGCACGATGTGCGCAACGCGCTTGACGAAATCATCCAGCGCAACTACTTCATCACATCCTACATGGGCAAGGAGCTCACCTCGCCGTACTTCAAGGGCACGGTGCCCATTATGTCGATGATGATGGCGCTCGACGGGTTGCACATCGTCAAGATCGAACCGGTTGACCTGTTTCCCGAACTCACCAAGGCGTACGAGGACCCGAAGACCGCCAAACGTCCCGGCAAACTCCTGCGCGGCGCACGCATGATATTCACTGTGCCCAACAGCGGGCGCACGCATGAGCTTTATTACTTCTCGCTCGACGCCACCGACCGCGCATTGCAGTTCTACCCGGAATTCAACGACTGGCTGACAAAGCAGACGCCGGCATCGGCATTGCTCAAATCCGCGTCCTACCTGTTGCACGACAGGCAGTTTTCGAAAACGCGCGAGATGTTGCTCGCTGCCGCGGACATTCTGGTGCAGGACGATACCGGCATGCCTTACCGTTACCTCAAGCAGGCCAATTGGAACATCAAGCTATTCGGCAAATATCACAAGCCGATCAAGCCAATGGAGTGGGGTTATCAGGGCGATCTCGACAAAGCGTTCAAGGACACCAAAAGCGAGCCGCTGCCGTTTCCATTTGGCTACCACTGGAGAGGGCAGGAGTCGGGGTTGATTCTGGCGACGCGGCCGTGAAAATGAAGACTCGACATCATGGAATCCCCTCGCCCCGCTCGCGGGGAGAGCCTGCGCCAGCAGGCGAGGGGCCGGGTTAGGGGAGGCTGCGATTTCCTCAATGCCGCAGCTCACCCCCCAACGCCGTCGCATCGTCACAAGCGACGGCGTTACGCTTTCTGTGATCGAGTGTGGTATTGCCAGGCAAGCGCCACTCACCATAGCGCTGATACCCGGCTGGTGCATGCCCGCATGGCTGTGGCAGGCGCAGCTTGAAGGGTTGGGCGTGCACTATCCAGTGATAGCGCTCGATCCACGCGGGCAGGGCGAATCCGAGGCGCCGGAAAGCGGCTACAACTTCGAGCGTCGCGCGACCGACATACACGAATTTTTACAGCCTTATCCAAATGTGCTGCTGGCAGGCTGGTCGCTCGGCGCGCTGGAAGTCTTGGAATACGCCCATCACTTTGGAGTAGAAAAACTTGCCGGCATGGTGCTGGTCGATAGCTCCGTCGGCGAACTGCCGGTGCCGCCGCCGGGAGGCACTTTTCTGGAAGCGTTGCGCGAAAATCGCGATGACACACTGGATGGCTTTGTGCGCGAGATGTATGCGAAGCCGCGCCCTGAAGCTGAAATTGCCAAGCTGCTACGCGACGTAACACGCATGTCACTGGACAACAGCATTGCACTGCTGTCATCCGGCATCCCGCGCGAACACTGGAAGGAAATCGCGCACGCCTTCCCCAAACCGCTGCTGTATGTGGTGACGCCGCAGTTTGAAGAGCAAGCGCGCAATCTCGAACTGAATCGGCCCGGCACGCGTATCGAGGTGTTCAGTGATGCAGGGCACGCGCTGTTTGTCGATGAGCCGGAACGGTTTAATCGCCTGATGATCGATTTCGCCGCAAACCTGGCGAGTTGATTGCCACTGATCTGAAGCGCACCCGATTGAGCGTAAAACGCAGCCATGAGCGATACGAACCTCAAGCGTTGGGTGCAAACATGGGCGACTGCCGGCGAAGCTTTGGATGCCTTGCGCCGGCGTGAACTTGCGGCGATGACCGACGATGACGCGCGTCGCGCCATCGCGGATTTATTTACCGATGCCGTCATGTTCGATTTGCTGCCGCGCGCCACATCCGGTTTGGTTGAACAACAGCGATTGTTCTCGCGCCTGCGCAATCCTGTGTGAACGCGCTGCTGCAGGCCGCTATTGAAATTCAGCAGTTCCTGCGAAATGCAGGCGAAAGTTTTTGCCTCATTGGCGGTGTTGCGCTACAGCGCTGGGGTGAGCCGCGGTTTACACGCGATGTGAATCTCACCCTGCTTTGCCCCTATGGCGCCGAGGCCGCGCCGGCGGCAAGGCTCGTCGCCGCATTTTCGCCGCGCATCCCCGATGCGCAGGCATTCGCGCAACAGCACCGCGTGCTGTTGCTGCGCATCGCATCCGGTATCCCCGTTGACATTGCGCTGGGCGCGATTCCTTTCGAGGAGCGCTGCGTCGCACGAGATACGGCATTCGATTTCGGCGGCGCGCGCCTGCTGACGTGCTCCGCCGAGGACCTGGTGGTGCTCAAAGCGTTTGCGGGGCGTGATCGTGATTGGGCGGATATCGAGTCTGTCGCCGCCCGTCAGGCACGGCACCTGGATTGGCCACTCATATTCAGAGAATTCACGCCGCTTGCCGGGCTGCGTGAAGAGTCGCAGGCCATGACACGGCTGATTGCGTTGAAAGACAAATTTTCCGGTAGGTTGGGCTGAGCCTGCAAAGCCCAACACAAAGGCACGGCGCTAAACGTGGGTGATGCGGGAGCGACAGTGTTGCGCTGTGTTGGGCTTCGCAAGCCTGTCCTGAGCTTGTCGAAGGGCTCAGCGCCAACCTACGAACTGCGCGCTAATCTGCCTTGATGTTCGCACCCTTGATCACTTCGGTCCACTTGATCACTTCGCGTTTGATGTAGGCGGCAAACTCTTCGGGCGTGCCGCCGGTGGGCATAACACCGAGTGCGCCAAATTTTTCTTTCACTGATGATGACGCGAGCGCCTTGTTCACTTCCGCATTCAGGCGATTGACGATGCTCTTCGACACACCGCTGGGCGCAACGATGCCGCCGAAGGGCACCACCTCAAAATTCGGAACACCTGATTCAGCAACCGTTGGCAACTCAGGGTAGGAGGATGAGCGTTTCGCCCGGGACACGGCGAGACCGCGCACGCGCCCAGCCCTCACATGTGGACCAATCGATGAGGCATTATCGAACAGCAGATGTACCTGTCCCCCGATCACGTCGGTTACGGCTTGCTGCGCCCC
>CAMBCF010000030.1 GCA_945864585.1 Bordetella parapertussis
GCGGGGAAATTCATCGATCAATGGTGTGGTGAAGTGATGCGCTCGCGCATCGAGCCGCTCAAGAAGTTCGCACGCACGATGCGCAGTCACCGTGAATTGCTACTGAACTATTTCCGGGCACGCAAGGAGTTTTCCAGCGGCGTTATCGAAGGTCTAAACAACAAAGCCAAAGTCAATTCAGACACTTACCACTGTTACAGCACTTCGGCGGTGACAACATCTACTTCGAAGAACTCGAAAAGAATTTCAGTCACGCACGGCAGATTGCCAATAAGCGCGATATGTCGCTGCTGCGCCGCAGCCTGCCCGAAACGTTGATGGGTAGCGGCGCCGCTGCGTAGTACTTCAAATCGTCAGTAAAATCTTGCCGGTGTGTGCGGCCGATTCCATCATGGCGTGCGCTTGTGCCGCATCGGCCAGTGCAAAAGTGCTGCCGGTGACCACGCGGATTTTCCCCGCTTCAATCAGCGGCCAGACCTGGGCTTCGAGTTCCCGCGCGACGCGTGCTTTGAAAGCCGCGGACCGCGTGCGCAGCGTGGAGCCGGTGTAAATCAGGCGCTTTAACATGATCGGCATCAGATTGATTTCCACCTTGGAACCGGCGGCAAACGCAAGCTGAATAATGCGTGCGTCGGGTGCGGCAGCCTTGATATTTTTTTCAATATTGGGGCCGCCCACAATGTCGAGTATCACATGGGCGCCGCCTTCGCTGCGCACCACCTCCACGAAATCTTCCTGTGTGTAATCAATCACACGATCGGCGCCCAGATCGCGGCAAAGCTGGCAGCGTGCAGCGGGACTGTCGGTAGTGATGACTTTGGCGCCGAAGGCCTTTCCCAGTTGTATGCAGGTGGTGCCGATGCCGCCCGCGCCACCGTGGACCAAAAATGTTTCGCCTGCCTGCAGTTGTGCGCCGATAAATACGTTGCTCCATACCGTGAAATAAGTTTCGGTTAATCCGGCTGCGTCAATCAGCGAAACGCCTTTCGGGATCGGCAGGCAATGGCTGGCATCGATCACGCAATATTCGGCGTAGCCGCCGCCGTTGGTCAGCCCGCACAGTTTGTCGCCGATTTTCCAGCGCGTAACACCATCGCCGAGCGCCGCTACTTCGCCGGAGATTTCAAGACCCAGCAAATCGGAGGCGCCGGCCGGCGCCGGGTAAAGCCCCTTGCGCTGCATCATGTCCGGGCCGTTTACACCGGTGGCGGCGACTTTAATTAGTACTTCACCGGCCGCGGGTGTGGGCAGCGGACGTTGGGAGGGCGTGAGCACGTCAGGCCCGCCCGGTTTGCTGATGGTTATGACTTTCATGGTTTCCTTGTTACGCGTTTTTATGATGCAAGCTCATTATTTTATTGATAATTCTTTGAGCACATTTGTGGGTTCCCGCCGCCAGCGCGATATCGCCATCACGGCAGCGAAATCCCGCATAAGGCGCATTCATCCGATGCGCCGAGCCGAGGCGCATCAGATCGCGGCCGGTGCCGAATAATTCACTGGTTTGCAGATGGGCGATGCCCAGCATGCTGCCGAGCATCGACACATCGATGTAATCGCCCTGAGTGTGAGTATCGGCATTGCCCCCGCGCTGCTGGCGCGCGACTTTGTTGGGCGATGACACCACCGAGGCAAAATACTGGCTGTAGCCCTCCATTATCGGTGGCCACGCGCGCATCAGATCGCCATCGGGCGGCTCGACTTTGATCACCTCCGCGCCCATGTCGGCAAGCAGACAGCCGCAGAACGGGCCGGCCAGCATCTGACAAAATTCAATGACTTTGATACCGCTAAGAGGACGTGCAGGAGACTGCATAAGGGCGTACCGGCCACAGAAGGTTTCGAGCCGTCATGTTAGCATGTGCTGCCGTTTTCCCGCGTGAACGAGCGTGAGGGAATACGCTGAACCCAGAGTTAAGATAACGCAACTTATGACAAGCGACAAAAACAAACTCATCTGTTTTGTATTTTTTCTGTCTGGTTTTTCCGCACTGGTGTTTGAAACCATCTGGTTTCGCGTCGCCAGCCTGGTTCTGGGGTCATCGGTGTGGAGCGCCGCCGCGGTATTGATGGCATTTATGTGCGGACTGGCCTTGGGCAACGCCATTATGGCGGCGCGGGGCTACAAAATAAAAAACCTCTATCGTTTTTATATAGCCATTGAGCTGGCCATAGGCCTATCCGGCGTAGCCGTGGTCTATTTCATGCCCAAGCTTTCGACCGTAATCGCCGTGGCGCTGGGCGCGCTGCTGGATCAATCCGGCTTCCTCAATATCAGCCGATTTTGCATAGCCTTTTTCATTTTGCTGGTTCCGGCAGTCGCCATGGGAACCACGCTTCCGGTACTGCAAAAACTGATACATCAACAAGGCGACTCTTTTTCATCTTCCCTCGGGCGACTCTATGGCTGGAACACCATCGGTGCGCTGCTGGGTGTTGTGCTGACCGAGCTGCTATTGGTGAAGCATCTTGGCATTACAGGATCCGCGCTCACCGCCTGTTTGCTGAACTTTACCGCTGCTCTGCTGGTACTCAGAAATTTCGAAAACAGTCAGTCGCGCATCGCCGGGATCGGATCGGACCTACAAAAAAAATTAACAGCGGGCGCTGCAAAATACCTGCTGCCACCCTTCATGGTTGGCTTTACGCTACTGGCACTCGAGATCATCTGGTTTCGATATTTACTGTTGTCGCACGATGGCAATAGCACCACCTTTGCCATTATGCTGGCGATGGTGCTTTGCGGCATCGGTATAGGCGGACTGATCATCGCGCGCATTAAACCGCAGTCAGACCTGCTGATAAAACTGCAGATAGTGTTACCTCTGGCCGCGGCCTTCTTTACCGTAATTTCGTTTTATCTGTTCAGCGTGATTTTTGATGCTTACTTTGATGCAATCACTTTTTCATTCAGCGGATTCATACTGGCGGCATCACTACTAATCCTGCCGACATCGGTGATATCCGGGATGCTGTTTCCGCTGTATGGGGAAATGTTATTTCGGCAAAATGCCAGTATCACACTTTCTTCCGGCGCATTAACGTTTATCAATACACTGGGAGCGGCACTGGGATCGGGCCTCGCTACGTTTGTGCTCTTGCCAAAACTGGGTATTGAAAAATCGATAATAGTTTTATCCGCCGCCTACGTGTTCACAGGATTATTTTTCTACCTGTATGCGCTGAAGCATCCCGTGTTGCGCAGAGGTTTATATCTCACATCCACTTTGTCACTGTTCGCGATTACCTTTGCGCTGGTCAGTGGAACGGTTGAAAGAACGTATCACAGCGTTGCAAAAAATTTCATGCCGGGGTGGAAGCTGGTAAAAATGCATGAGGGCCTGAATGAAACTCTGGGCTATTTCAGAATCGACAGTTTTGGGAAACCCCTGCGTTTTACACTGCTGACCAACAACCATTCCATGTCCGGCACTACTACATCGGCCAGCCGCTACATGAAATTGTATGCGTACTTCCCCTATCTGGTGCACAAAAATATCCGCTCCGTGCTGCAGATCAGTTATGGCGTCGGCAATACCGCGGAAGCGGTCATCAGACTGGACACAGTCGAAAAATTTGATGTGGTTGACTTGTCCAAAGAGGTGCTGGAATTAAGCCCTATTATTCATGACGCAACCGGCATGCATCCACTGAAGGATAAACGCACACGGGTTTATGTTGAAGACGGCCGGTTTTTTTTACAAACCACGCGTAATCAATATGACTTGATTACCGCGGAACCGCCCCCGCCCAAACATGCGGGTGTCACCAACCTTTATTCGAGGGAATATTTTCAGCTCATCCATGACAAGTTGAATGACGGCGGAATGGTCACCTACTGGCTGCCCGGCCACGATCTTTACGACGCGGATGCTTTGGCGATCATCAGGGCATTTTGCGACGTTTTTGATGACTGCAGTTTGTGGAATGGCGCGGGCTTGAATTTCATGCTGGTCGGCGCCAAAGGTGGTTTAAAAGCGCTCACCGACAGTGAATTCAGGGCGGGCTGGAATTCGGTCATCAAAGATGATCTCGCCAGCATCGGATTTGAGGCGCCCGGTCAACTGGGTGCAACCTTCCTTGCAGACAGCGCAATCTTAAAGCGGCTTACCAGCAATACTGCGCCGTTAACGGATAACTTTCCGCAGCGCATTTCACCCGACGTCAGCCAGGTCAGTCAGTACACCGGTTTGCACGCGCATTTACTGAACACAGAGCGTAGAAAGCTTGCTTATCTGGACAGTCAGTACATCCGAAACATTTTTTCAGAAAAAACCATGCAGGATACCGCTCAATATTTCAAGTATGAGGAGGCGCTCACCGCGCTATGGGTGCCCGCGTTCAGGGACAGCAGCACCACCAAGTTTGTATATTTGGATATATTGGCCGACAACCTGGCTATGAATAACCATAAATTTCTGCCGACGGTGATGCTTCGCAGTAGTCCTCTGGAGCAAACGATCATCAAAAATACCAGCGGTGAAATAACAAAAACAGATGACTTTAAAATTGCGCACATAAGACATCTGCTGATTAATCGGGACTTCAAACGGGCAGAAGCTGACGCGTTGGAATATGTCCTGTCACGCAGAAAAAATTCGCTCGACTATCAGGATGGCTACCAGTATTACTTGCTGGCCAAAGCGCTTAACCACGAAGCACACAAGGCGGCGTTGTATCTGCGGCCGGATCCTTTCAGCATCTGGTACTCCAAGCGATTCCTGTCTAAACCGGCGAATTAATAGCCAAATGTGACCGTCACCGGCATATGATCCGATCCCAGGTCCGGCCCTATGGTGCGCTTCACCAACGGCAGCGAAGGATGCGCAAAGCTGTGGTCGATGGCGAGGCCGATGTTGGCGTTGTCGAAGGTCACCGGCCAGGTGTGATCGAAACGGCGCGGCGTGCGTGCATCGCGCAGGCCGCTGTCCGCAATAAATTTCTGAAAATACGGCGACCACGGTGTGAGGTTGAAATCCCCCACAACCACCGGCGTAGCCTGCGCCTGCGCAGCGGCCTTACGCGCGATAGTGTCCAGCTTGCGATTACGGTCTTCGGCCATTTCTCCCGAAATCGGCGGCGGCGCGTGCAGCGCATACAACGCCAGCGGTCGGTCGCGCCCCGGCAGTTTGATGGTGGCTTCGATATGCGGGAACTGCCGTGACGGCTCGTGCGAAATCGCGCCGAAATCAATCGGGTGTTTGCTCGCCATTGCGATGCCGAACGGAGAGTCTTCCAAGTGCTTGATTTGATGAGGAAATAATTCTTTTAACTCATCAAGCACAAGATCGAATTGGGTGCTGGCTTCGAGCAGCACTACCACGTCGATTTGTTTCGCCCGCCGCTGCAGATACGACACGATGCGCCCCGGCTGCTCGTGATTCAGTCCCACATTGAAATGAAACACGGTGAACTGCCGCGACGCCGCGGCGGGCGGTGCAGCGTCTTGCAGCAGGGCGCGCGCGACGGGATAACCATTCCACAACACCAGCGCACAGGCCAGCACCGCCCAGCGCCACGCGCGCAACAGCGCCAGTCCCAGCAGACAGAACAGTGCGAACACCAAGTAGTGCGGCTGGAAATGGCTGAACAGTTCGGCAAACCAGTGCAGTGTTGCCAGCGCCGAAAGGGTTGTTGCAATGAGCAGCAGAACCACCAGCACGACGAAGCGTCTGGTGATCCCCTCCCGAATGGGTGTGGCCATGTCTCGATGTTTCCAGAATCAACCTCAGGCGTGAACCTGAGCGGATGGCCGAAAGGTAGCACAATAAAAACTGCGGTTATTCATCGCGTGGCTTTTCGCGCATCGAGCCGCCGCTGCGACAGAACAACGCGTTGCATAACCTCCAACACTTGCGTGAAATCCACGGCAACACGACAAACCATTGCGCATAACCCAGCGCGACCATCAGCGTCCAAAGAAACACGGATTCAGACAGGATGCTGGGTTCAAAGCGCGCATGCAGATACCAATCGAGTTTAATTCTTCACCGACGCAGTGTCTGCTGACAACGCCTGAGCGCCGTGGTCGAGTATACGCAGCGCGGATGCGATAACACGCTGCCGCCATAGCGCTGAAGCCGGACAAAAACACTCGCACAGCTCATTTTTAGCGCGAACAAATTCCGCGCTGTCCGTTGCGCAATAATGATGCGCGCGATTTTCGGCGCGCAGCGCGGCCAGCACGCGAATCACACTGTAAGTTCCAAACTCGGCGCAGCCGAAGCGATACTCGCGCGCGTGAAAGTGACGCTGCATCCACAGGCCAAACTCTCCTGTTGTTTGATACGCGGTTGCGCCAGTGGGCGGTTCTATATGCTCCGCGCCGAATGCCTCAATGTACCAGGTGTAGTGCGGCGAATCCGGCGCATCGTTGAGCAGGAGTTTGTATGTGCCAAATGGACCCAGGCCGCTGTGAAGATCTAGATGCACGATGCGTTGCGACGCTGCCAGCCACGCATCGCAGTTGTTCTGCACGATGCGTGTGGATGCGCAAGCGCCGGTTCCGCCGAAGAACAGGCCACGGCGATACTCGTACTGTCCGCCCGCGACCGATTGCTTCAGCGTTTGCAGACCCAGTGTCGAAATTTTCCACAGCATCTTTGATTTGAAGGGTTCGAAGGGTGACGGCGGCGATGGTGGATTCAGCAGACCATTGAGGCGGGCGTAACCCTCTGGCGCACCGGCGTATGCGCTGGCGTCGAGAATGAAGTTGCGGTTGAGGTCGACATTTTCCTCGTTGACACGGCGGCCCTGCGCGAATCCGTAGGGGTTGAGGCCATGAATCAGAACGTAGCGTATATTCTTGCGGCGACCGGCAAGCTTAAACTGTTGCAATAGCGCGAGTTGCACCGCAGAACCGAAGTAACCCTCAACGCCGTGTATACCCGATGAAATCACCAGTGCAGGGTCATGCGGATCACCGAGAGTCGCGACATCGATGCTGAGTTTATCCGGCGACGCGGCATCCAGTGCGTGGCTATGCACATCGGCATTCACGGCGCGCGCCGCGTCCAGAAAGCACTGTCGCGCTTCGGCGTAGGTGCTGGAGAAACAAGCGCTGCTCATCGGGCGACGATGCGCATTCAGAAAGGGCAGGGCGCTAGACGTCTAACGAAACAGATTCAGATAGAAAACGACATGCGTGACCCCGGCGCGGTCGAGAACGTCGCGCTCGAGCCGTTCAAACGCCGAGGGGCCGTTGCCGCGGCCGAGCACGCGGTTGCCGGAGATCGACGAAATCGCGATGGCTTTGTGTTCAGACTTTGGCTGCGCGGCGAGGCGTGTTGCCATGATGTCACCCCAGCGCTGATCGAGATTGGGCTGTACGATGCCTTTGTCGTCGCGTGTGCTGCAGCGGCCGTCGGTAATCGAGTCGGCAAACAGAATGATGCTGCCAGTTGCATCGGGCGACTGCACATCGAGCGCTGCGACCCAGTAATAAGGCCACTGACCGCTATTCAGTGGCGCAATCTCGGGTAGCGGCTCGAAGCCTGCGCCGGAAGCGTCGCCAGCACGCGCACCTGCTGCCGACCAATTGATGCGCAGGCCTACATGGTGTGTGCTGATGTCGGCAGCCGCCTGGACCTCCAGACTCAGCGACAGCTTTTCAAACGCGCTGACTTTGAACGGCACGGCGTCGCTATATGCTCCCGCGCCCGGTGCCAGCGTCAAGCCGGGCTTGCCGCTGAACGTAAGCCGTGTCTGCGTGCGTTCACGTACCGCTGCGCCGGCGCCCGCAACGCCGATAGTCGCTGCAGAAAACAACACCGGCACTTCGCCCATGGTGTTTTCTATTTTCACCCGCACACCGGTTCCGGAAATGCTGGGTATCAGAATCATGCGCACGGTGCTACCGCTCATATTGGGGGTGGTGGCGCGTGCGTTGTGCGCTATTGCCCAAGCGGAATACCAGCCTTTTTCGGCGGATTTTTGGGCGGGTTGATTTGTGGCACAGGCGGCGAGCGTGAACAACAAGATGGATGCGATGTAGTGCGAGGTTTTCATGATGGGTTCCATTGGAGGTCGGCCGCAATCCCATTGCGCGACGTGCAATCAAAAGCCGGTACGCTAGTGTAATGTTGCATGCTGTCGGCTGCTTAAAACTGAGTCTTTCCCTACCCCTATCGGGGTTGGTATCGATGCACATGCGCTTGACGACACGGTTTTGAATGTTCTATTAAGAATGCAATGCTACATCAGGCGCGATTCCTGCGGATGGTCTGTGCGTGTGCTGATCTTAGCATTCACCGATGCACGATGCGATAATGGTTCTGGCCAAATGACACAGAGAGCCAGGTGATGAGCAAAATCGAAACCAAGCTGAATATAAAACAGGAGATTGCGTAGTGGGCGAAAGTCATCAAGCCTGCGCGCGTGCCGTTGCAGTAGCGCTGGTTGCGGGCGTTGCCTCGTGCGCGGTTGCGCAGCCGTACCCCGCCAAACCCATCCGCATGATCGTCGCTGTGCCGCCGGGTGGTCCGGCGGACACGCTGGCGCGGCTGGTGGCGCCAAAGCTCAGCGCAGCGCTGGGTCAAATCGTGGTGGTGGATAATCGTCCCGGCGCCAATGGCAATATCGCCTACGAAACGGCAGCGCGTGCCGCCGCCGACGGCTACACTTTGGTGCTGGCGGCTGCCGGTGTCTCGATCAATCCGGGCCTCTACCGTGAGGTGCGTTTTGATCCGGTGAAGGATTTCGCCGCCATCACGCACGGTATTTCGGTGCCGAATATTCTGCTTGTGCATCCTTCGGTGCCGGCGGCTTCGGTGAAGGAATTAATTGCGCTGGGTAAATCCAAGCCGGTGAATTTTGCCTCGGCCGGCAACGGCTCATCGGGGCATCTGGCGGTGGAGCAATTCAAAATTGTTTCCGGGATGCAATTGACGCATATTCCGTACAAAGGCGGCGCGCCCGCACTCGCCGAATTGATCGGCGGACAGGTGCAGGCGATGTTCAGCCTCGCACTGGCGGCAACACCACAGATCAAGGCAGGCAAAGTGCGCGCATTGGCGATCACCAGCGCACAGCGCTCGCGCGTGGCGCCGGATTTGCCCACGGTGGCAGAACTCGGATATCCGGGCTTTGCGGTGATCGGCTGGTTTGGCTGGCTTGCACCCGCGCGCACGCCGCATGAAATTGTCATGCGGCTTAATGGCGATATTGTGAAAGTGCTGCGCGGCGCGGAAACACAGGAACGGCTGATTGCGTTAGGCTGCGAGCCGGTGGGCAATTCATCGCGTGAGTTTGCGGCGTTTGTGAGTAGCGAGCGTGACAAGTGGGCGAAAGTGATCAGGCAGGCGGGAATCACATTGGATTAACCGGGAGATAAAATGAGCAAAGCCAAGGGAGTCAGGGAAGTCGCCTACGTCGATGTGCGCCAAGCCGGGGGTCACGGCCACCCGCACACGCACGATCAATTCGGCACTCAATCGTGGTTTGATTGCGCGGGTGGCGGGCAGGTGGTGGTGGAGAAAAACACCGCCTACATCGGCAATATGCGTAATCCGGCGGGCACGCTGGTGATCGATGTGTCCGACCCTAAACACCCGAAACAAATCGGCGAGATCACTATGCCCACCGGCACGCATTCACATAAGGTGCGGGTGGCGGGCGACATCATGCTGACCAATCGCGAAGTGCTGGGCACGCACGCGTTGAAAGGTGAAACGCCGCCCGCGGGTTACAGCGGAGGCCTCTCGATCTGGGATATTTCAAATCCGGCAAAGCACAAACTCATCACCCACTGGGACGCCACCGACAGGAGTGCGGCCAACTATGCGCGCGGCGTGCATCGTTTTGATTTTGATGGCCGCTACGCCTACATCTCGCCGACCATGGATGGCTACATCGGCAACATTGTAGTGATTCTGGATCTGAAAAACCCGGCCAAGCCGGAAGAAGTCGGGCGCTGGCACATGCCGGGCCAGTGGGCGGCGGGCGGCGAAAAACCGACGTGGAAAGGCTCCCATCACAAATGCCATCACCCGCTGCGGCAGGGTAATCGCCTCTACACCAGCTACTGGTACGGCGGCTTTGTGATTCTCGATATCGAAGACATGTCGAAACCCAAACTCATTTCGCACGTGGACTGGAGCCCGCCGTTTCCCTGGCCCACCCATACCTGCCTCAAAATGCCGTTCAAGATCGAAGGCCGCGACATCATGGTGGTGTCCGATGAGGACGTGGGCCGGCTCGAAGGTTGCGACACGCCGTATCCGGCCGCGTTTCTGTGGGTGGTGGACATCAGCGATGAAAAGAATCCGGTGCCGATTTCCTCCTTTCAGCTTGAAGACATGCCGGCCACGCCGCAACCGGTGATGACCGGCTGCCATCAGCCCTGCGAAAAAGTAACCGGTACCGAAATTCCCGTGGCGTGGTTTGCACACGGCCTGCGCATCATCGACGTCGCCAAACCACATGCGCCCAAAGAGGTCGCCTACTTCATGCCCGATCTGCCGCCCGGCTGCCCGCGCGTGCAAAGCAATGATGTGACCGTGGATGATCGTGGATTGATTTATCTTTTGGATCGGGTGCGCGGGTTGCATATACTGGAGCGGGTGTAAAACACCATGAACATTACCGTCCTCGATGACTACCAAAACGCCGTCCGCAACCTCGATGCCTACCAACTTGTCGCCAACCACAACATAACCATCTGGAACGATCACACCAAAGATAGCGATGTTTTGGCCGCACGCTTGCAGGACACCGAAGCGCTGGTGCTGATCCGCGAGCGCACGCCGATACGCGCGCCGCTGATTGCGCGCCTGCCCAGGTTGAAGATCATCAGCCAGCGCAGTGTGTATCCGCATATCGATGTGCCGGCGCTGACCGAGCGCGGCATATTGCTGTGTTCGGATATGCATCAGGGCAAGCCGTCCTATGCCACGGCGGAATTGACCTGGGGCCTGGTGTTGGCCGCGATGCGCAAAATCCCGCAGGAAGTCGCGGCGCTGAAGGCGGGCCACTGGCAATCGACAATGGGCTTGGGGTTGCGCGGCAAGACGCTGGGCATTTACGGTTACGGGCGCATCGGCGCGGTGGTGGCGGGTTACGGCAAGGCGTTCGGCATGAAGGTGCTGGTGTGGGGGCGCGAAGGCACCATAGAGCGCGCCAAAGCTGACGGCTACTCTGCGGCCCGCAACAAGGAGGCGTTCTTTGAAGAGTGTGATGTGATGTCGTTGCATATGCGGCTGGTGGATGCCACACGCGGCATCGTGACTGCGGCTGACCTCGCGCGCATGAAACCGGCGGCGCTGATGGTGAACACCAGCCGCGCGCTGCTGATCGAAACCGGCGCACTGGAAGCGGCGTTGACATTAGGCCGGCCCGGCATGGCGGCGGTGGACGTGTTCGAATCGGAACCGGTGCTGGGTGCTGCGCATCCGCTGCTCGCGCTGGACAATGCGGTGTGCACGCCGCATATCGGCTATGTCGAGAAGTCCGGCTACGAGGGGCAATTCACCAGTTCATTTGGGCAGATCATTGCTTATCTGGAAGGCAAGCCGGTAAATGTAGTGAATCCGCAAGCGCTGCGGAACGCCCGCAAGTGAGTGCATCACAGCGCAATAGCGGGAACGCTTTATTCATACGCAGGTCGCGAATCCGCACAAGCGCATTGGCGTAGAATGCGCAGCGAGTGTTTTATTCTAACAATGACGAAGAAAAATATGTTTAAAAACAGATGCTTGGTTTGTGCTATCGGGACTGCGCTGATGGCGCTGGGTGGTGTGGCGATGGCGCAGGATACCCGTTCGACAGGCTCAGGGCAGGCCTATCCCAGCAAGCCGATACGTCTGATCGTCGCTTTCCCCGCGGGCGGCTCTACCGACATCGTGGCGCGGCTGGTGGGACAAAAGCTCGGCGAAAAACTGGGCCAGCAAGTGGTGGTCGATAACCGTGGCGGCGCAGGCGGCACCATCGGCACCGAGATTGCCGCGCGCGCAACGCCCGATGGTTACACGCTGACCATGGGCACCACCAGCACGCACGTGATTGCGGTTGGTGCGTATAAAAGTTTGAAATACGATCCGCTCAAAGATTTTGAGCCGATCACCCTGGTGGCTTCGACGCCTTATTTACTGGTGGTGAATCCAGCGGTAAAAGCGAATTCGTTGCAGGATTTTATTGCGCTGGCAAAATCGCAGCCGGGAAAGTTGAATTACGCATCGGCGGGCACCGGCACCACCACGCAACTGGCGATGGAAATGTTGAAATCTGCCGCAGGCATTGATGTGCTGCATGTGCCGTTCAACGGCAACGGGCCGGCGAGCGTGGCGACCATCGGCGGGCAGGTGCAGGCGTTGTTTGGCAGTATGCCGGCGGTGTTGCCGCAGGCTAAAGCGGGGCGGCTGCGTCCGCTGGCGGTGGGCACACCCAAGCGCTCGCCCGCCTTGCCGGATGTGCCGTCCGTCGCAGAGACTTATCCCGGCTTTGACGCGCAGCTATGGCTGGGTTTCTTTGCACCCAAGGGCACGCCCGCGCCGATCCTGAAACGGCTCTACGCCGAGCTGAGCGGCATCGCGCGTTCCGCTGACATGAAAGAGCAGTTCGAGCGCAACGGCGCCGATCCGCAAGTCAGCGCCACACCTGCCGATCTGAGCAAGCTGGTGACCAGCGACGTTGCAAAGTACAGCAAGGTGATCAAGGCAGCCGGCATAGCGCCGCAGTGATTTGATCAGAGTGAGGCGTGAAGCGAAGAGCCTGACACTATCAAGGCTGCGGGGATCAAGGCAGACTGGTAGCTGCGGTGACTCAGCTGCCTTTAATCCACACTGAAATTTTTGCTACGACTTCGGCTTCGATGCCGTTGTAGCCGTGATAGGCGCGCGCTTCGCACGGAGCACCTACATTGTCGCCGCCGTCGAACACCATCACTGCGGTTTTCTGCAGATGTTTCAGCTTGTCTGTCAGTCGCGGCAAATCGGTGTAAAGGCAAGCGCGGCAGCCGTCCTGCCCGTGATGGGTGACCAGCACGGGCACGTTGATGCGACCCAGCGCCATGTCGGGCGCCGCGCGCTCGCGCCGATCTACCAGGACGCTGGAGGTCAGCACCACACCATCGGCGCCGCCATCGGCCGGGGCTGATTGCGTCGCGATGTAGGCTGCGGACTGCGTGCCGCGGCTGGTGCCGACCAGCCACACCGGAATTTTCAATTCGCTTTTGAGCCAGGCAATGGCGGCTTTTACGTCAGCCACATGCTCCGCACTGAGGCTTGATAATCATCTGCTGCGGGATTACTGCAGATTCAGTGCCTGCGCACCCGCTGCCTGAAATATCATGAGGCCACCCAGTGCATCCGGCAAACGCACGAGCATGCGTTCTCCCAGTGCAGCGCCGGCAATTAGCGCGCGTGTGGCGTTCATGTCATCGCTGTCGATCACGTAGCCGGCGATCCACGGCACTGCAGGCGCCATCACGCCGAACGCTTGTTGCACAGTGGCAGTGTTCGCAAAAAGCAAATAGCCGCGCGCGGTATCGAGTCGCCAAGAATTGCCGGTCTGTTGCACGGGCAGGCCGGTGAATCGCGCGTAGCGTTGCGCTGCCTCTGCCGGATCTGCAACGCAAATCAGCACGCCTGCTAATCCAACAGCGTGATTCGCGTGTGCGAGCCAGCGTGTCTGCCATACCACTTCGGGCGTGTGTTGCTGGCAATACTGGACGCGTCCTTCCGCCATTGCCGTTGGCGCTACGCGCACCACGGTAAAGCGCGCAGTGGCATCGGCGTTCCCGGTGGTCACAGTGCGTTGCAATGCGAGCGGCGCTAACGCTGCAAAGCCTTGCGCCGTCAGGTGCGCAAAATCAGCCTGCGGCGCCGAGGTGCCAAAGGCGATCAAATGCACGCCGGTGTAACGCGCCAGTGCGGTATGCAATTGCTGTGCGTTCGGTGTGTCGTGCGTGGGTGTCAAAAATTCAAGATAGCCGCTGCGCAGCATCACGCAGCGGTTGGCGGTGCCCGCGGGCAGCAGCGGCGCGTCGGGCTCCAGCTTGTGGGATTGTTCGGAAAACGGTGCCAGGGTGAATCCGAGCTCGATCAACGCACTGCTGGCGTTCGCCATATGCGGCAGGAAATGCGCCACGTGGTCGAGGTTAAGGCTGCGGCGGGGCTGGGTGAGGTTTGATTGCATAAATCAATACCCTAACTGCCGATCCACAATATTCTTCAGTTTTTTGCCCGCCAAAAAGCGCTCGAAATTCGAGAACCAGAAATCGAGTAAGTAGTCGATGTAGCGCGGGTCGTCGCAACTGATGTGCGGCAGCACCAGTAGATTCTTTGTCGTCCAGTAGGGGGAGTCCGGCGGCAGCGGTTCCTGATCAAACACGTCGAGCACGGCACCGCTGAGCTCGTCTTTATTCAACCTTTCACACAACGCAACGTAATCCACAACCGGTGAGCGGCCGATGTTGACGAGGCCCGCGCCGGGCTTCAGGCGGTAGATTCTGTCGCGGTTGAGCAGGCCGCGCGTCTCTGCGGTGAGCGGCGTGGTGACGATGACGAAATCCGCCTTGGGCAACACGCTGTCGATGCGCGATGATTTCACTACGCGGTGCGCAAGTTTGTCACCCGCGCCGCTGCGGGTGACCGCGATCACGTTAAGGCCGAGGTTCTTTGCCGCGCGTCCTGCGCCGTGGCCCAGATCGCCGAAGCCCACCACCACCGCGGTCTTGCCTGCGATCGGCGCCGTGAACACGCTTCTCCACACCTGCTGCTGTTGTTGTTTGATGATCTCCAGCATGCGCGATTGCAACATTAACAGCGCCATCACGCAGGTTTCTTCAGCCTTGGCGCCGTGCGCGCCGCTGTTGTTGGTGAGCGTAATGTCTTGAGGCAGCCACGTCATCGGCATCAGTCCATCGATGCCGGCGCCGACGGTCTGGATCCACTTCAAACGCGGCGCGCGTTCGCGAATACGCTCTTTCGGCGGCGTGGCGTTGATCATGAAATCAGCGGTTTTCAGGACGTCGTCCAGTATTGCGTCGTTGTGGCCGATGGTGACGCGTAGTTTTTTCGCCAATGTTCGGTGGCGCTTGACCGCCGCCAGCCAGTCTGCTTCATGCAGTTGATAGATCAGCGGACGACTGCTGCCTGATTCCAGGTGCAGATGGTAGGTATTTGTTTTCATTTCAAATCTACCCCGGCACCTTGGCTGCATGCACCGAGCCGCGCACACACAGCCGGCCACGTGGGTCTTGCCAGAGTTTTTCTTCGACGTGTAACTGGCCCAGTGCGCGTGCCACAGCTTGAAAGGTGTGGTCGCCAAAGCGCTCCGCCACTGCAGAGTAGTAAAGCGGTTCATTTGCAATGACTTTGAGGATGGCTGCGGCGAGTGCGTTAATACCGGCGTCGCCCATGTCATCTTTAGCTGGAGTGGGATCGCTCTTACCGGTGGCGTAATCGGCAATGTTCACGCGGTCGGCGTAAGCATACGCGATGCGCTCAAAGCGCTCGTGCGGGATACCTTCGCCGATGGTGGCATCGATGCCGACTTTGGCGCCGGTGGGCACCACACCGTGCGGCATCACCGCGAGGCTGGGGTCCAGCGGTTTGGCGCGCGCACCGGGAATGATGATGACGTCGCGATCGCCCTGCACGCGCGTGGCGATGGCCCATTCCACATCCATCGCGTTGTGTACATCGATATCATCATCCACCACCACCACGTGTTTAAGATCGAGCACGGACAGCGCTGCGAGTAGCGCATTTTTGCCTTCGCCCGCCTGCTTGCGGATTGAAATTACCGCATGCCAGAAGGCGCAGCCGCCGAGTGTGACGTTGATATCTTTTACCTGCACACCGGCGTTCCTGAGCGCGGCGCGGATAGCAGCGTAGCGCGTGGGAGCGGCGAGCCAGGTGTTTTCCCACGGCATGTGCAGTGCGTAATAAATCGCATCGCGGCGCAGGGTCACCGCTTTGATATGCACCAGCGGATTCCAGTGCAGCCCGCCCATCAGTCGCGTGAATTCACCAAAGCGGCCTTCGGGGTTGGTCCAGCCCGTCGGCAGAATTTCGCCCTCCAACACCATCTCCGCGCCGGCCACGCACGGCAGATCTATGGTTTCGCATTGCGCGAGTTCGACCGGCACGCCGCGAATGCCGCCGGTGATGCCCATTTCATCCACGCCGATGGGCGCGCGAAAATTCGCGCCCATGATTTCCATCGGATGGGTGCCGATAGAAATTGAAATCGGGCACACGCGCCCGGCCTCAAATGCACGTTGCGCATACAGGCGCATGTTGTTGGGCGTCACGATATCGATACCGGTGAGGTTCTTCTCTTTCACCATGAAGCGGTAGCAGCCGGAGTTCAGCCCGTATTCCGGATCGCGCGCCATCACCACGCCCGCGGTGATCATCGGCCCGCCGTCGTAGATCGACGACATCGGCACCGGCAGTTTGAACAGGTCAACCTCATCCCCCTTCATGATGACCTGCTTGTGCGAGGGCGTTTCGATGTAGCGTGGCGCTATCGGATGATCGATGCCGTGACGCAGGCGTTGTTCAATCTCGCCGTATTCGGTGCAGCCCATAGCCATGACCGTGCGTTCGCGCGAACGGATGATGCCCGACACCACCGGCATGTCGTAGCCGATGACCTGGTGAAAAAACAATGCTTTGTCGGATTGATCGACCAGTGTCGCGATATGGCGGATATCGACGGGCTGCCGGATGTCGGTCATCTGTCCGGCGGCGCGCAGGCGCTCGAGGAACTGGCGAAAATTCTCTGAGAGGGGTGTCATAAAATACTTACTTCTGCTTCAATGAAGGCGGCGCTGCAGTGTAGTAGGTGCCGCGCCCGCTCGCAACCAGCGCGCCTTCCAGGTCATATACATAGGCCTCAGCCGTCGAGTACTGGCTGCCGGAGCGCACAATCCTGGCCTTTGCGATGAGGTCTCCCGGCATCGCGGCCTTATGATAATCGACGCGGATGTCGATCGTCGGTACCGGCCGGCCGAGTTGCACGGCGATGGCGAAGTCTGCGGCAACGTCTATGATCGCGGCGAGTATGCCGCCGTGGGTGTAGCGGCGTTCAGGGTTGACCACCCAATCCTCTCGCCACGTGGCTTTGAGTTCGAGGCCGCTGTCATCCATCTTTAACACTTTGAATCCCAGCCAGCGATTGAACGGACCAACGGCGAGACGTTGTTCGAGACTTTCAATCGTGAAATGCGCTTCAGCCATACTTAAACTCCTAGGTGAGCGCCGCTATGTGGCGGCGCAGTTGTTGCTGATCGACTTTGTTGCCTGCGTGCGGTAATTGTTCAAAGAAAACATCAGCTTCACGCACGCATCATCGAGAATGTAGTGCACCGATTGTGCCGCGAGCAACAGTCCAGGATTGTCGTTGTAACCGCGCGGTTCAGAGCAGGGGATAGACACGGTATGGTCCCGGAGTGTCGTTCGTGATTGGCAGCTTGAAGATTGCTGCTATCAGTTGTCAATGATCAGCGGGACGCCCGTCAATCCAAGATGAAAATCTGTGGACCAGCAACTCTTGATCTTGCGGGTAATCATCAGATGCAGGCCCACAGCGTCGGCCAGTGTAAGATCCTGGTCGGAGTATCGGCGTAACACGTTTTTCGCGCCGCTTTGCTCGGCTGCGCCAACTGCGGCAACGCTCAGTGGCTTCATGTCTTCGATCAGGGCGAGAAATTGCATGGCACGTGCGCGGTCATAGCGGCGCAGGAACCATGCGTGGCCCTCGGCGACGACCAGCGTGGTCGTGATAAGCGCCGGCGGATCGGAAAACAGCCTGCGAAACAGTGGGTGATGCGTATCCGAGCGGTCAACAAAGGCGATCAGCGCCGCGGTATCGACATAGGCCTCAGTTTTTCTGGCCATAGATTATTTCGTCAATATGCCGGCTGGACTGGGGATCGCCCGATTCGACCATGCCCGCGTAGTGCATCCAGGGCTTGGATTCGTCCGCGGGCAGCATCGTGCGCAGTGAACGGCGCAGCAGTTCCGCCAGCGACACGCCCAGGCGCTCAGCTTCGCGCTTGGCTGCCGAGTACTCGCTTTCCGAGAGGCTGATTTGCGTGCGTATCATGATAACACTTTATCATTTTGTGACATCATGTGCAAGGGTGGGGCGGCTTCAAGGCGTCATCCACGGTTACGAAGTGACAGCCTGTAGCCCGGAAGAAGCGTAGCGCATTCCGGGGACGTGTCACCGGCCCCGGATTTCACTGCGTTACATCCGGGCTACGGAGCTGTGCGATCATCGCGACTGACGAAACTTCTGCACAAAGGGATATCGCATGAGCCAGCAAGCCGTAGTCAAGGTAGAGGACATTACGAAAATCGATTTTGCCTCGCGCCGTCCCGGTTGCGAAAAAGGCATCATGCATGAAGACGGTGCGGTGCAAACGGCGGTGTTTCGCGTGGCGCCGGGGTCGGGCGTGCCGCGCCACCTGCACTCGCGCGTGTATGACCTGTTCGTGGGCGTGAAAGGGCTACTGGAAATTCGCTACGAAGGTCAGCGAGGCCATGGCATTTTTATATTGAAGCCGGGCGCTTTTTGCGCCATGCCGCCGGGTGTGCGCCACGAGGTGTTCAACCCCAGCAAAAGCGATGAGGCGTTTTTCCTCATCGTGCATGCACCGCACGAGGGCTATGATTTTGTGCCGGTGGAATTCACCCAGTTGCAGCCGATGTTGAACGACCTTCGATATGGCGTAGCGTCCACGTAGACTGGTGTTTTCGATCACGCGCGCCACAAGTCACGTAGATTGACCCGTGGATCGTGTGGCAGGACAATACCGCCATGATCGTTACCCTTGATGCCAAACGCCGTCTTACCGTGCCGGCTGCACTCGCACCGGCGTTGCCCGGGGATGCCTTTGAGGCCAGGTTCGATGCGGACGAGAATGAGATCGTGTTCCGCCGCATTGCAGGCACTGAAGACTGGCTCGCCGCGCTGAGCGCATGTCCGGTTAGTATGGATGATGTGCCGCCTCGCCGAAAATAACGCGCAAGGGGTCGCCGAATTTAAGCCGGCTGTTGGATAAGTACGATTGTCTTGCGTCAGTGCCCGGTTTCATCCGGTATAGCGCGAACTAATCAAACGGTTGGATGCGAAAGCTTCCAGCCGTTTTTCAATTGCATGTGGACTTCATGCTGATCTCTGTCTCCGCGACACAGTCGAATTTCTGACATTGCTTTTAACGCTGCTGGGAACGCCTCCGTCAGAAATAGCATAGCAAGGCTATAATTTGCCTCTCCCATGCATTGCCACCTTCCCAATCCTCGTGCCTGTTAACCCTGCGTCCGCGGTGATTTCACAATTCACGGTGGTCACTGTGGTGGCGCTCACCACCCTGGCGCAGATCGGCACCGTGATGGGCATCGCGGTGTTTCCGGTGATAGCCCCCAGGCTTGCGGCCGAAATGGGTGTTGAGCCGTCGCTCATTGGCTACCAGATCAGTCTGATTTATGGTGTAGCTGCGTTGTCGTCGCCGTTTCTGACGTGGATAGTGACGCGCTTTGGCGCCTGCCGCGCGATGCAGGCAGGGCTGCTGTTTAGTGTGATGGCGCTGGCGCTGGCGTTGTTGTCGGGATTTGCGGCGTTGATCGCCGCTTCGGTATTGCTCGGCGCCGCGATGAGCATGATGACGCCGGCAGGCGCACATGTGTTGTTTCGCTACAGTCCGTCGAAGCGCCGCAATCTGATTTTTTCGATCAAGCAGACCTGCGTGCCCGCCGGCTGGATGATTATGGCGCTGGTGGCGCCGCCGGTGACGCTGCTGTTCGGCTGGAAGTGGGCGCTGGTGCTGGTGATGATTTTTGCGCTGCTGATGATGGGCGCGTTGCAGTGCGTGCGCGCAAGCTGGGACAACGATCGTACACCGCAGGCGGGCAGCGTGCGGCAGCAGGCGCGTGAAGGCATGCTGCTGCTGTGGCGATACGCTGAACTGCGCTGGCTGTCGGTAGCATCGATGTTTATGTCAGGCGTGCAACTTTGTGTGAGTTCGTTTGCAGTCATCCTGCTGGTGCAGGAAGCGGGCTACGGGTTGGTGGCGGCGGGTGTGATGCTGTCCGTTGCGCAGGGCGCGGGCGTCGCCGGGCGCATTGCCTGGGGCTGGCTCGCGGATCGATACGGTAATTGCCGGGCGCTGTTGATCCGCATTAGCGCGGTGATGGTGGCGTGTTGCATGCTGCTGGCGTGGATCACGCCGCAGTGGCCGCAATCCCTTGTGGCGTTGCTTTTTTTGGTCTTTGGCGCATCGGCGATCGGCTGGAACGGTTTGTTTCTTGCTGAAGTCGCGCGCCTGAGTCCGCCGGGCAGAGTGAGCGTGGCGACCAGCGGCGCGATGGTGTGGAATTACGCAGGAATCCTGATTGGCCCGGCACTGTTTGCAGTGATTTATCGCTACAACGGCAGCTATGCGCATACCTTCGGGCTGCTATCGTTGTTTGCGCTGGGCGGCCTGGTATTTTTATTGATGGCCGCGGCGGCTGCGCGGCGCGCGGCGAGGACGGCCTGAGATGGATGAATTCGGGGTGGCCGATTACGTGCTATTTGTAGTCGCGGTCACGCTGGGATTTGCAGTGCGCGGCGGCGCCGGGTTCGGCGGGGGCATTGTGGCGGTGCCGTTGCTGGCGTTGATCGCGCCGCTGTCCGTGGTGGTGCCGTTTACGTCCGCGCTGAACACCATCGCTTCCGTGCTCTACGGCACTGCCAATTGGCGCAAGGTCGAATGGCGGGAACTCGCGCGCATCGCGCCGTACGCAGTGGTCGGCGCAATAGTCGGGATCGCGTTGCTGGCGCATATCGATTCGCGTCCCCTGAGCCGCGTATTCGGAGTTTTTGTGATGGCGTATGCGGCCTACATGCTCTACTCGGCAGGGGAGATGCCGGCGATCTCCCGGCGTTACCTCACACCGATTGCGGCGGTGCTGAGCCTCATCGGCGGTGCGATAGGCTCGCTGTTCGGGGGTGGCGCGGGACCGGTGTTCGTGATGTATCTGAACGCGCTGAAAATCGAAAAAGACCGCTTTCGCGCTACGCTGACCTTGTTGATGATCGCGCTGGGAATTACGCGCATTACCGGCTATGCCGCGCTCGGCATGTACACGCCTGCGGTGCTGAGCATGCTGGTGGCGAGTTTGCCGTTGATGCTGCTCGGCGGCTGGCTGGGCAATCGCATCGTGCAGCGCTTCAATCAACGCCGCTTCAATCAGGCGGTCGGCTGCGTGATTTTTTTCAGCGGCCTGTTGTTGATTCTGAAATAGCATGCTCGACGCCTTTTCCATGCTGCAACTGGCGTGGGCCGTCGGCGTAGTGTTCGGTGCCTATGTGGTGCGTGGCATGTCCGGATTTGGCGCGGGATTGGTGGCTACGCCGTTGCTGGCGTTTTTGTTGCCAATGTCCACTGTGGTGCCGACTACTGCGCTGCTGGTGTTCGTGCTGTTTGTTTTTCTGACCCTGCGCGACCGCCATCAGGTTTTGTGGGACGAATTCAGGCGCTTGCTGATGCCCACGTTGGCGGGCGTGGCCGGCGGCTTGTATTTGTTCGCATTGCTCGATAATCGTTTGCTGCTGAAATTGCTGGGTGGATTCCTGCTGGCGTACGCAGCCTACATGCTGGTTGCACAGTGGGTCGGTATGCAGCAACTGAAACTATCGGAAAAGTGGGCGTTGCCGCTGGGTTTTCTAGGCGCGTTTATCGATGCACTGTTCGGCGGCGGCGGGGGCACGCTGGTGGTGATTTACATGCACGGACGCGGCGTGAGCAAGACGGAATTTCGAGCAACACTGGCCGTACTGTGGTTCGTGGAAATGATGGCGCGTATCGGCGGCTACACGCTGGCGGGCTACTACACGCAGGACACGCTGGCGCTGGTGGCGGTGATGCTGCCGTTCATGCTGCTGGGAACCTGGGTAGGCGAAAAAATAAACGCCAGCGTGCGTCAGGAAACTTTCACTAAAATTCTGGCGGCGATGCTGCTGCTTAGCGGTGCAAGTTTGCTGATGAAATAAGCGGCGGCGAGCGACCCATCAGCGTTTCAGCGACGTTTCATCGGCGCATGGACGTTAGCGCAGAAAATACATCGCCGGAAATGTCCCCGCAGCCAATACCAGGACAATCCATTCGAGATTGTTGCGCTTGAGCCAGCCGGTAAAATGCAAAACCAGGATAATAATCGCGACCGCGAAGAATATGTAGAATACCATGGGTTATTTCCCTCCCGTTGCAGTTAGATCATACGATGTGTTCAAGTGCGTGTGCCAGACTGGAACCTATTGGTAAAATTCTGCGCCCACGTCATATCAGGCCAAGCTGGATGTTACCACGTTCAATCGCTGGGCGGCGTTTCTGAAGGCCGATAGTGTCCGCGTTTGACCGGCAATGGCTGGAAAGTATGGGTAAGCTTCTCATCTTAATAAAAACAAATGCTTGCGACTAATTCCCTTAGCCTGCGGATGCTTGGCCACCTGTCGCTATTTTCCTTTGCCGTCACGCAAATATTATGCCGTGCGAGTGCGCCGGCTGCTGAAGCCTGGCCATTACGTCCGGTTCGTTTCGTGTTGTCGTTCGGCTCGCCCGGTGGTACGCCGGACATCATTGCGCGGCGATTGGGTCCCAAACTCACGGAGCTGTGGGGCAAGCAAGTGGTTGTTGACCCGCGTTCCGGAGCCGGTGGTGTACTCGGCACTGACATTGCCGCGAAAGCGCTGCCCGATGGTCACACCATGGTGATGGTCAGTCCCGCACATGCGATCAATCCGTCGCTGCGCAAACTGCCGTATGACTCGGTGAAGGATTTCGAAGCGGTGACCAAGCTCGCGGAAGTGCCCAACATATTGACGATCTATCCGCCCGTCGGCGCGCGCAATGCGCAGGAACTTGCGGCGCTGGCGAAAGCGAAACCCGGCGCCTATTCGTTTGGCTCGGCGGGTGTGGGGTCATCGCAACATCTCGGGGGAGAACTGTTTCGCAAGATGGCTGGCATCAACATTCTGCACGTGCCGTACAAGGGAGGCGCGGCGGTCGTCATCGATCTGGTCGCCGGGCGCGTACACTTTACCTTCGGCTCGAATACATCCATCCCGAACATACGCGCCGGACGCTTGAAGGCGCTGGCAGTGACTACGTTAAAGCGCTCACCGGCGATGCCTGATATCCCCACCATGCATGAGTCCGGTTTTCCCGGATTCGAGGCCGCAGCGTAGTACGGCTCGCTGCTGCCCGCCCGCACCCCGGCTGCAATCGTCAACAAAATTCACCAGGATTTTTCCACAATGCTGCAACTGCCGGAAATACGCGACGCCTTTTTGCCGGATACCATCGACGCGGCGCCTTCCGTGTCACCCAGGGCATTTGCGGTGTTTCTCGTGGCTGAAACCGTCAAATGGGGTGCGCTGGTGCGTGAGACTGGGGCGAAAGCGGATTAAAACGCGCGACGGTGATGTTGCCTTACATGCATTGGCTTTCTAAAAACCAAACAAAAACGGCCCGTTATGAAACTTGACGCCTTATTCAATCCGCAATCCGTCGCCATCATCGGCGCCACGCAGGACACGCGTCGCGCCGGCGGGCAACCGCTGCATTCGCTCACGCACCTGGGCTATGCGGGCGCGGTGTTCGCGGTGAATCCGCGTTACTCCGAAATCGATGGCCGGCCATGTTATGCCAGCGTGGACGCGCTGCCGCAGCGCTGCGATCTGGCGGTGATTGCGGTGCCGGCAACCGAGGTACCGAACACCATCGAGGCCTGTGGGCGCAAGGGCATACCGCACGCGGTTATTCTGAGTGCAGGCTTTCGCGAAATCGGCGAACGCGGTGCAGTGCTGGAGGCGCGCTTGCAGGCGGCGCTGAAAAAGTCCGGCGTGCGCGCGGTAGGGCCAAACTGCGTCGGCTTGATGAATCTGCGCAGCCGCGTGTTCGCGGGCTTTGGCGCGGCGTTTCGCAAAACCGATTGGCGTGGCGGGCCGGTGGCGATGATTTCGCAAAGCGGTGGATTCGCTTATTCGATCATGACCTTTTGCGAGGAAGCGGGCATCGGCTTTGATCATATGGTCTCTACCGGCAACGAGAGCAGCCTCACTACGCTGGATTTCATCGAGTATTTTCTCGATGACGAACCAACGCAGTTGATCGCGGTGTATATGGAAGGTATCGCTGACGGCCGCCGGCTGCGCGCGCTGGGTCAGCGCGCACTGGAAATCGGCAAGCCGATCGCGGTGTGGAAAGTCGGCAACACACGCATGGGCAGCCGCGCGGCGGTGTCGCACACCGCCAATCTCACCGAGGACTACGATTACTATCGCGACGCTTTTCGCGAAGGTGGCTTTGTTGAAATACGCGAGATTTATGATTTGATCGACGCGGTGCGCGTGTTTCGCTCGCGCAAGCGACCGCGCGGTAATCGCGTGGCGATAGTCACCACTTCCGGCGGCGCGGGGGTACTGCTCAGTGATGCGTGTGAGCACGCGCACCTCGCGCTGCCGGAATTGACCGCGCCCACGCTGGCGGCGTTAAAGCCGCTGCTGCCGGATTTTGCGTCGACCGCGAATCCGATCGATGTCACCGCGGCGATCGCGCAAAAAGAAATCGAATTCAGTGCAGCGACCCAGGCCGTGCTTGATGATGCCAATGTGGACATGCTGATTCTGCGTTCGTATCCGGGGCGTGATGCGCCGCTGTGGGCGCAACATCTGGCGGCGGCAGCGGCAGCGAGTGATAAACCGGTAATCATCAGCCTCACCGGCACGCTGCGTGAATCTTCGGCGTGGCTGCCGACGGTGGAAGCGGCGGGCGTGCCCTGCATAGAAGCGCCGAGCCGCGTGGTCTACGCAGCTTCGGTGTTAAACGACTTCACGCGCAAGTGCGAGCGCGCAAAATCGCCCGCGCTGGAGCCGCGTGTTATCGCGAGACAGACGCTGTTGCGCACCCCTGCGGACGCAATGGACGAGGTGCAGGCCAAGGCCTGCCTCGGGGCGTACGGCATCGCCACGCCGCAACGCCAGTTTGTCGCGGCGGGCGAAGAAGAGGCTTTACAGACTTGCGCGGTGCAATTTCCGGTGGTGCTGAAAGTGGTGAGTCCCGATCTGCCGCACAAAACCGAAGCGGGTGGCGTGCGTACGGGAATAACCAATTTTCTTGAGTTAAAACAAACGCTAGGCGATATGCGCCAGCGTGTCGGCAAATTCCGGCCGCAGGCACGCATACACGGCTGGCTGATCGAACAGATGGTGGAAGGTACGGAATTGATTATCGGCGCGCTGAACAATCCGTCATTCGGCCCGTTGCTGCTGGTAGGCATGGGCGGCGTGTATGCGGAACTGTTCAAGGATGTCGCGCGCCGTTACGCGCCGTTTGGCGTGGCGCAGGCGCGTGAACTCATCCTGACGCTTAAAGGGGCGCGCATGCTGCTCGGGTTTCGCGGCCAGCCGGCGTGCGATATGGATGCGCTGGCCCGGGCCGTGAGCAAATTATCGTGGCTGATCGCCGATCACGCCGAGGTGCTGCGCGAGGTTGAAATCAACCCGCTGATCGCGGGGAAAAGCGCAGCAGTCGCGGTTGATGCCGTGATGCGATGGGCGTGAGCCTGGCACAGCGGTATTACGTGCTGCTCACGTATAAAGTGCTTTATCCTGCAGGAGTTCGGTCAGATGAATCACTCGTTGCGCCAGCACCGCTGCGACCCGGGTCATCAGCTCGACGCCTACAACGGGATTGGCGGTGCAATAGGCGAATAATTTATCACCGTCGATGCGGATGAACTTGCAGACCTTTTTGCAGGTTACGTTGGCGCTGCGCTTGTTGCCCAGTATCCACGCCACTTCGCCCAGCATTTCGTCGCCAATCGCATGAAGATTAAATTCCATAGCCGCCGGCAGCGGGGAAAACTTTGTTCCGACCGTGATTTCCCCATCCACCATCAGCAAAAGATCCAGATGCCGGCCGTCGCCTTCGACAATGACTTGTGCGCCTGCGCCAAAAACCATCAATTCCGAGAATGCTGAAATATCCGTTACCGCCGGTTCTGCAATGCCGTGAAACAAAGCGGTTCTGAGCATCATTTGCAACAGAAGATCTCCTTAATGAGTGCTTGAAGGTGGCCATGTCTCTCCCAATGGCGGAAGGGGATTTAGGGGCAATTATTCGACACGAAGATTTGCACTAAATTGTAGTTTTTTGCGTAGGCGTGGGGCAAAGCGGGCATTTTCCCAGAAATCTTCCTACAAAAGTGCTGTCCATTCACCATCACAAAAATATTCTTCATCCGGCTCGAAAGACTGTACACCGTTGAGTTCCTGGTATGTTCTGAGGGTATCGCCAGAGGTGCCAAGGCCTGAATGTTGATAGGGGAAGAAGACGATGCGCGTAGTGCAGAACATACAGATGCAAATCGGTGAGGTGGATGTTTCGAAGATCAAATTCGACCTCAAATCGCGCGACGACATACCGAAGATATTAAGGGGGTTGCAGCATCTGTATGTCAACGTTGGGCTGCGCACCAAGCTCTTTGCCTTCTTCGAAGAGCACATTGCACCGAAAGTCGATAAACGCAATGGCCGCCCAGGCATGACGCTGTGGCGGATTTTTGTGTGCGGCGTGGTCAGACTGGATCTGAATATCGACTACGACCGGCTGCATGAGTTGGTCAATCAGCACAACACCCTGCGCGAGATGCTCGGGCACGCTCAGTTTGATGAGCACAGCTACCATTTTCAGACGCTCAAGGACAACGTGAGCCTGTTTACACCGCAGCTCCTGGACAAGGTCAACCAGCTGGTTGTGGAAAGCGGGCATATTTTGCTGAAAAAAAAAGAAGGCGAAGCGCTGCGTGGGCGGTGCGATTCCTTTATGGTTGAGACGAAGGTGCATTATCCGACGGATATCAACCTGCTGAATGACGCGATGCGCAAGATCATCACGCTCACGGGACGGTGGCGCGAGCACAAGCAGGTGAGCGATTGGCGGCAGCACCAACACAATGTGCGGCATCTGAAGCGGCTCATGCGCAAGGCGCAAAACACCCGGCGCAGTAAAGCGAAAGCAGAAGAGCAGAAGCAGAAAAACGCGGCTCTCACCCAAGAAGCCTATCTGGATGTCGCCGAGTGCTTCCTGAACAAAGCCCAGGCCACCGTTACCAAGCTCGAGGCCATCAGCGTCGATGAATATGATGTGATGAGGAAGCTGGAGATCGAAGGGTTCATGAAACACGCGACACGCCAGATCGACCAAACCAAGCGCCGTGTCATTTCGGGCGAAGTCATCCCGCATGCGGAAAAGGTATTCTCGATCTTTCAGCCGCATACGGAATGGATCAGCAAGGGTAAGGCTGGTGTTCCGGTGGAGCTGGGGCTGAAGGTTTGTATCCTGGAAGACCAGTATCAGTTCATATTGCATCGTGAGGTGATGCAACAGAAGACGGACGATCAGGTGGCGGTGTCGATGGTGGCGGAGGCGAAAAAGCGCTTCCCAAGGTTAAGCGTCTGTAGCTTCGACAAGGGTTTTCATTCGACCGACAATCAGGACCAGTTAAAAGAGCACCTGGAGCTGGTGGCCTTGCCCCGCAAAGGCAAGCTATCGCAGGCGGCGCAGGCCGAGCAGCAATCGGAGGGGTTCCTCAGGGCGCGACGCGCGCACTCGGCGGTTGAGTCAGCGATCAACGCGCTGGAAGTGCATGGGCTGGATAGGTGCCCGGACCATGGAATCGACGGATTCAGGCGCTATGTGGCCTTAGCAGTGGTGGCCAGAAACATACACCGCATTGGCGCCATCCTGTGGCAGCAGGGGCAGAAGCGCGCGAAGCGAAGAAAGAAATGTTCGAATCGGGCGCCGCCCGAGAAGCGTGCGGCTTAAGAAACAGACAAGCGATATATTTATTTGTCATGATTGTGGAAATCATGGGAATTTGCTCGTCCGGAAATTGTCGCAAAGCAGGTTCTTCGCACAGGAAATGTAGAACCTGCTGCTGCTGGAGCTGAAAAGACGAAACTCAGGGGCCGCGCTTATAATTTCATGGCATATTTTATAAAAACACAGGGTTTCCGGGTCAGCACTACTTAGCCGCAGACTGGGGCGCACCGTCGATTTATCCCGCCCAAACCTGCAACAGCGTATGCGCCATCGCCTCATTGCTTAGCTGGACGTTCATCTCGGTAAAATTTACCCTTCGACGGGGTGCGAGTCAATGCGCAGAGCGCAGGCATGTTGCGAGTCCCCATCCGTGGAACCGCTGTGAGGGGCGATTGCCTATATGATCGCGTCAAGTGCCGATAGCTGCCCGCAGCGCCATATAAATCCCCAGCACCAACATCGCCGCAAAAAACCAGCGGCGAAACACCTCCGGTTTCAAGCGGTTGCGCAGTTGCTGGCCGAGGAGCATGCCACCCAGCGCCGGCAACAATGCGAGCAGTGAATGCGTTGCGAGGTGGAGTTCAAACTGTCCCTCCAGCAGCAGCCCGGCGGCGAGTGCCAGCGTGGAAACGGTGAACGACAGGCCCAGGGTTTGGATCAGTTCTTCCTTGCTCAGCCCCAGTGAATTGAAGTACGGCACAGCGGGAATCACAAAAATGCCGGTAGCGCCGGTGAGCACGCCGGTAACTAAACCTACCGCCGGTGACAGCCAAGGTTGGTGCCGCTCGGGAATCGTCAGGCGCACTGCACGCAGACCGACAATGCCATAGACTGCGAGCACAATTCCGAGCGCGATGACGGCGAACGAACCCGCGCTGCCGGTCAGCAGACCGATGCCTGCCAGGGTACCCACGACGATGGCGATCATCATTATGCAAAAGCGCCTGATCAGGGCGGAAAAACTCGGCCCCGCGAGCAACTGCCACAGGTTGGTCACCAGCGAGGGAATTACCAGCAGCGCCGCCGCCTGTACCGGCGGTATCGCCAGCGACAGCAAGCCCATCGCTAGCGTGGGCAGACCCATGCCGATCACGCCCTTGACCATACCCGCGAGCAGGAAAGTGAAGGCTATGAACAAAATTGTGGTGCTGGAGTCGGGCATGGCGGACCAGTACTAAATGACTTCGACGCCTTCGCGTTTGAGCAGGCCCACCAGCGTCATCAACGGCAAGCCTATCAATGCGGTGGGATCGTCGCTTTCGACTTTATGCAGCAGCGCCACGCCCAGACTTTCGATTTTTGCGCTGCTGGCGCAATCGTAAGGCTGGTCCAGCATCAGGTAGCGTTCGATTTGCGCGTCGCTAAGGTCGCGGAAAAGCGCGACCGTGGGCACCACTTCGAGGTGATGTCTGCCGCTGGCGGCGTCAAGCAAACACACAGCGGTATGAAACACCACGCGTTTTCCACGCACGGCTTGCAGTTGGCGCAGCGCATTTTCGTGATTGCCGGGCTTGCCCAATGACATGCCGGGTACAGCGGGTGCGCCGTTGAGTTCGGCGACTTGATCGGAGCCGATGATAAGCGCGTGTGGATTTGCGGGTGCGACGGCCAGCGCTTTGGCCAGCGCCAGGCGCGATGCGGTGACTGCTGGCGGCTCGCCGGCATGCGGCGTTTCGTCGATGTCCGGCGCGATGCATGCGAACGGCAGTCGCAGACGTTCGAGCAGGCTACGGCGGTAAACCGAGGACGAAGCCAGTATCAGTGGGCGTGCGGACATGATTTTGATCTGCCGTATACCGCTAAGTTATTGCTTTTTATAGACTTTCTGTACATTGGCTTTGACAAAAGGCGAGCTAAATATTATCATCGGCGGTTTATGTGCGCTGCGCCGACACAAGTAGCCCTGAACGACCAGGTAATTGATGGTCTGAAGTTTGTTGAGCAAAGGCAAACGCTGGCGGGCGCGGTTCCGGTCGCAGCGCTGCCGCGACTGGCGGAAAGCTTGCACAGCAATAGCGGCAGTCTCGATTACCAGATTCGGGGTGATAGCGACCTTCAGGATCGCCCGTTGCTGCGATTGCGGGTGCGCGGCAGGGTGCAGTTGCAGTGCCAGCGTTGTCTGGAAGGTTTTGAGCACGAGGTCGATATCGATACGGCGTTGCGGTTAGTGGCGCCGGATGCGCTCGACGCCGAGCATGATGACAATCCAGACGCAGCGGATTGTATCGCGGCAAACAGCGAGCTGGATGTTTCCGCATTGATAGAGGACGAAGTACTGCTGGACGTGCCGCCTTACCCCCGGCATGAAACAGATAGGTGCGCGGCGCGTTCGGGTGATTCAGGTCATTCAGATGCGGCAGTTGTAGCGGGTGTAGCGCAGGCAAAAATCATGGCCTTCAGCGCCTTGCAAGTGCTAAAGCAAAAAGTGTATCCATCGAAGGAGTAGTGAAATGGCTGTTCAGCAAAACAAGAAATCACCGTCCAAACGCGGCATGCATCGCGCGCATCATGCGTTGAGCGTGGCGCCGCTGGCACTTGAGCCCACCACCGGTGAGGTGCATCTGCGCCACCACATCAGCCCCAACGGTTTTTACCGGGGCAAAAAAGTAGTCAAAGGCAAGGGCGACTAGTTTTCGCCAGCGATAGCGGTTTGCCCTGCCGGCAGCGCAGGCAGGGCAACATCAGCGTCGCGAGCGGTAATTTCGAATGCGGGTCACCGTAGCTGTCGATTGCATGGGGGGCGACCACGGCCCGTCCGTGACTGTTCCTGCCGCGCTGGCTTTGTTGCGCGAAGACCTTGCCGCGGGCGTCATACTGGTTGGCCTGTCGGCCGACATCGACATTCAACTCCAGCGCGACAAATCAGCATTTGGCGATCGGCTGGTGGTGCGTCACGCCGCCGAAGTTGTCGGCATGGACGAACCGCCCGCGGTGGCGATGCGCGGCAAAAAAGATTCATCCATGCGCGTGATGGCCGATCTGGTGAAGTCGGGCGAAGCGCAAGCGGCGGTGAGCGCCGGCAACACCGGTGCACTGATGGCAATATCGCGCTATGTGCTTAAAACACTGCCGGGCATCGACCGGCCCGCGATAGCATCGATCATGCCTACGCACAGCGGGCGTGTGTATGTGCTTGATCTCGGCGCGAATGTCGATTGCACGGCCGAGCATCTGCTGCAGTTCGGCATTATGGGTTCTGAATTGGTCGCCTGCGTTGAGCACAAAACCGCGCCTACCGTCGGGCTGTTAAATATCGGTGAAGAAACCATCAAGGGCAACGAAGTCGTCAAACGCGCCGCCGAGTTGTTGCGCGCCAGTGGGCTTAATTTCTACGGTAACGTTGAAGGAAACGACATTTTCAAAGGCACCACCGATGTGGTGGTATGCGATGGTTTTGTGGGCAACGTCGCGCTGAAATCCGCCGAAGGCCTGGCACACCTGATGCGCACCTTTTTGCGTGAGGAATTCGACCGTAACCTATGGACGCGGCTCGCTGCTGTGGTCGCCATGCCGGTATTGAACGCGTTCAAGAAGCGTGTCGATTACCGCAGTTATAATGGCGCAAGCCTGTTGGGGTTGCGCGGTATTGTGCTGAAAAGCCACGGCTCCGCGGACGTCTACGGTTTTGAGTGCGCGTTGAAGCGCGCGGTGGAAGAAGTGCGCACCGGGATGCTCGCGCATATTTCAGAGCGCATGGCGCATTTACACGTGCAGGCCACTGCGCAAAATAACGGAACCATCGCTTGACCATTTATTCCAGCATCGCCGGCACCGGCAGCTATCTTCCGGCGAAGGTGCTGACCAACAAAGACCTCGAAGCCAGCGTTGAGACGTCGGATGAATGGATATTCAGCCGCACCGGCATTCGCCAGCGCCACATCGCGGCGGATAACCAATGCGCGAGCGATCTCGCGCTGCACGCCAGTCTGCGCGCGCTCGAAGCCGCCGCTGTTGCGTCCGAAGATTTGAGTTTGATTATCGTCGCCACCACCACGCCGGACATGGTATTTCCGAGCACGGCGTGTATATTGCAGGCCAAGCTGGGCGCTAAAAACTGTCCGGCCTTCGATGTGCAAGCGGTGTGCAGTGGTTTCGTGTATGCGCTGACGATTGCGGATCACTTCATGCGCAGCGGGCAGTATCGCAATATTCTGGTGGTGGGCGCGGAAGTGTACTCGCGTATCATCGACTGGCAGGATCGCAGCACCTGCGTGTTGTTTGGCGATGGCGCGGGCGCGGTGGTGTTGCGACACAGTGATGCACCGGGCATCTTGTCTTCACATCTGCACGCGGATGGCAGCCACGCGCACATTTTGTCAACGCCGGGTTCGCTAAGCGGTGGCAAGGCCAGCGGACGTCCGTTGCTGCAAATGGAAGGCAATGCCGTATTCAAATACGCCGTACGTGTGCTAGGCGAAGTGGCGGCGGAAGCGCTGGCCGCAAATCACATGGACCAGTCGCAGATCGACTGGCTGATTCCGCATCAGGCGAATATCCGTATTATTCAGGCCACTGCGAAAAAGCTCGGCTTGCCCATGGAAAAAGTTGTAACCACGGTGGATCTCCACGCCAATACCTCAGCGGCGTCGGTGCCGCTGGCACTCGATGTGGCGGTACGCGACGGACGCATACGTGCCGGGCAGCATGTACTGCTCGAAGGCGTGGGCGGCGGATTCACCTGGGGTGCAGTTCTGGTTAGAATGTAAGCATCTGATTTTATTCAATATTTATAAATGACACTGGCGCTGGTATTTCCCGGTCAAGGCTCCCAATCGGTGGCGATGATGCAGCCCTTTGCGCACGTGCCGGCTGTAACGGACACTTTCGCCGAGGCTTCGGAAGTTTTAGGTCTGGATTTGTGGAAGCTGGTGGCGGAAGGGCCCGCGGAGCAGTTGAGCGCCACCGTCAACACCCAGCCTGTAATGCTGACCGCGGGTTACGCCGTGTATCGGGCGTGGCAGGCGGCGGGCGCGCCTGCGCCGTCGATGGTGGCAGGCCATAGCCTGGGCGAGTACACAGCGCTGGTTGCGGCGGGTGTTATAGCGTTTAAAGATGCACTGCCGCTGGTGCGCTTTCGTGCACAGGCGATGCAACAGGCAGTGCCCATCGGCAGCGGCGCGATGGCCGCGATTCTGGGCCTTGAGGACGAAGCGGTGCGCGCCGCATGTGCAGAGGCAGCGGATATTGCGCCGGGAGAGGTAGTCGAAGCGGTGAATTTCAACGCGCCGGGTCAGGTGGTAATCGCGGGCAGTGGCGCCGCGGTTGAACGCGCCATGGCGGCATGCAAGGCCATGGGTGCAAGGCGCGCGCTGGCGCTGCCGGTAAGCGCGCCGTTTCACTCATCATTGTTAAGACCCGCCGCCGAGCAGCTGGCGGACTACCTGAAAGGTGTCAGCTTCAACGCGCCGCAAATTCCGGTGGTGAATAACGTGGATGTGGCCGTGGTGAACGATCCCGCCGCCATCAAAGCCGCGCTCGCGCGGCAGGCCTGCAATCCAGTACGCTGGGTGGAAGTGATCAAACACATGGCGCGCGCGGGTGTGACCCAGGTGGCGGAGTGCGGTCCCGGCAAGGTGTTGGCGGGTATGACAGCGCGCATCGAAAAAAGCCTGCAAGGCTTTGCGATTACTGATCCGGCGTCGCTGGCGCAAGCGATCGCGGCATTAAAATGACAGCGACAGTACTCAGCGGCAAAGTTGCGCTGGTCACCGGGGCCACACGCGGCATTGGCCGGGCTATTGCGCTTGAACTGGGCAAGGCCGGTGCAACCGTGATCGGCACCGCCACCTCAGCGGCGGGCGCAGAGACGATTTCGCAGGCGCTCACCGAGGCCGGTGTCGCCGGCACCGGCGTCACTCTGAATGTCACCGACGCGGCGCAGATCGACGCGGTGCTGGCTGCAATCACCCAGCGCTTCGGCGACATTGCCATTCTGGTGAACAACGCCGGTATCACGCGCGACAACCTACTGCTGCGGATGAAGGACGAGGAGTGGGATGACATCCTCACTACCGATCTAAAGTCGGTGTTCCGGCTGTCAAAAGCGGTGCTGCGGGGCATGATGAAAGCGCGCGCGGGACGTATTATCAGCATTGGGTCGGTGGTAGGAGCAACCGGTAACGCTGGGCAGGCCAATTACGCTGCAGCCAAGGCCGGCATGATCGGGTTTTCCAAATCGCTGGCGCGCGAAATCGGCAGCCGCAATATCACCGTGAATTGTGTCGCGCCGGGGTTTATCGACACCGACATGACGCGCGCCTTGAGTGATGAACAGCGCAAGGCACTGCTGGGGCAAATTCCTCTGGGACGACTTGGGGCGGCGGACGACGTGGCTGCCGCGGTGGTATTTTTGGCCTCGCCCGGCGCGGCTTACATCACGGGTGCGACCCTGCACGTGAATGGCGGCATGCATATGGCGTAGCTGCAGGTGTAGCGGAGAGGGTTAGAAGCAATATCTTAAGTTATTGTTTTTAAACAATATTTTGTGTGTTTACGGTTTGAAATTGTGGTAAAATACGCCGCCAGTGTTCTTTCAGCCCAAGGCGAAAAAACACCGATCAAACACTAGAAAAGGGGAACACTATGGAAAATGTCGAGCAACGCGTCAAAAAGATTGTTGCCGAACAACTGGGCGTAGCGGAAGCCGACGTCAAGAACGAATCATCGTTCGTCAACGATCTGGGTGCGGATTCGCTCGATACGGTGGAGCTGGTGATGGCGCTCGAAGAGGAATTCGAGATTGAAATCCCGGATGAGGCCGCTGAAAAAATCACCACCGTCCAGCAGGCCATCGACTTCGCGGCGGCGCACGTCAAGGCCTGAGCGCGCGCCCGACGGTGGCTCTTGCCCGGGGTCATTGACCCTACCCACGCCCTGCATTTCTTCCGCGTGTTTTTGCCGTAACCCTCCAAGGTCGTTTTAGCGCCATGCCGCGTTCATCCACACGCAGAGTTGTCGTAACCGGATTAGGCATCGTATCGCCCGTGGGCACCGGTGTCGCCGTAGCCTGGGGCAACATCCTGGCCGGCAAATCGGGCATCGGGCCGATTACGCGTTTTGATGCGTCTGGGTTCACCTCGCGCATCGCGGGTGAGATCAAGGACTTCGATGTAGGGCGGTGGCTGAACGCCAAGGAAGCGCGGCGCTTCGATAATTTCATTCATTACGGCCTGGTGGCCGGTATTGAGGCAATCAAGGATTCCGGACTTGACCTGACCAGTGATCGCATCGACCTTGACATGGCTGGCGTGTGCATAGGTTCCGGTATCGGCGGGTTGCCACTGATCGAAAACACCCACGATGCCTTGCTGGCCGGTGGCGCGCGTAAAATTGGCCCGTTTTTTATACCCGGCTCGATCATCAATATGATCTCCGGGCAGTTGTCGATCATGTATGGTCTGCGCGGTCCCAATCTGGCAGTGGTCACCGCCTGCACCACAGCCAATCACAGCATAGGCGAAGCGGGCCGGCTGATTGAATACGGCGACGCCGACATCATGCTGGCAGGGGGTGCGGAAGACGCCATTTCCAGGCTGGGCGTCGGTGGATTTTGCGCCGCGCGCGCACTGTCCACGCGCAATGACGATCCGGCATCCGCCAGCCGTCCATGGGATAAAGAGCGGGACGGTTTTGTAATCGGCGAAGGTGCGGGCGTGCTGGTGCTTGAGGAATACGAACACGCCAAAGCGCGCGGCGCCCGAATTTATTGCGAACTCGCCGGCTACGGCATGAGCGCGGACGCCCACCATATTACCGCCCCCCGCGAAGATGGCGCTGGGGCCTTGCGCTGCATGAGCAACACCCTGCGCAACGCGGGGCTGAACCACGATCAGGTGGATTACATAAATGCCCACGGCACCTCTACGCCGTTGGGTGATGTGGCGGAAACCGTGGCGGTAAAGCGCGCTTTTGGCGACTATGCCAAAAAACTCGCCATCAGTTCCACCAAATCGATGACCGGTCATTTGCTGGGTGCGGCGGGCGGCGTCGAGGCGGTATTTTCGGTGCTGGCGATACGTGATCAGGTGGCGCCGCCGACCATCAATCTGCACACCCCCGATCCGCAGTGTGATCTGGACTACGTGCCGAACACCGCGCGCCCGATGAAAATCGATGTGGCATTATCGAACTCGTTTGGCTTTGGCGGCACTAACGGCAGCATCGTTTTTCGCAAAGTCTGATTTTCCGCCGACCCCGATCCCGGCCCTGGCTATGATTCTTGTCAACGGCGCGCCGGCTGACACCATTCCCGCCACCGACCGTGGCTTGGCCTACGGCGACGGCGTATACCGAACGCTGCGCGCGCGAAATGGCGAACTGCTGCACTGGTCGCGCCATTTTGCCAAGCTGGTTCATGATTGCAATGCGTTGCAGATTCCAGCGCCGGCCGAAGTGCCCTTGCTGGCCGAATCACGCACTGTCGCGCGCGCCTATCCTCACGCCGTGGTCAAGATCACGGTCACACGCGGCAGTGGCCCGCGTGGCTACGCGCCGCCGACGCCGCCGACACCGATGCGCATGGTGATGAGCGCAGCGCTGCCGCAGTATCCCGCTGCCAACAAGGCGGGTAGCAGCGCTCATCTGTGTCAATTGCGGCTCTCGCACCAGCCGCGGCTGGCCTCCGTTAAGCATTTAAATCGATTGGAAAATGTGCTGGCGCGCGCGGAATGGAGCGATCCCGCCATAGCCGAAGGCGTGCTGCTGGATCAGGAAGGCATGGTAATAGGCGGCACCATGAGCAACCTGTGCATAGTCGAAGGCGCTGCTCTGATCGTGCCGATATTGTTGCGCTGCGGCGTCGCGGGCATCACGCTGGACCGTGTGCTCGAACTTGCTGGCGGCTTGGGCGTGGACTGCACCCCGGCGCACATCCCCTTGCAACGCGCGCTGGACGCCGATGCCGTGTTTTTCGTCAATAGCCTGATCGGTCTGTGGCCGCTGGTGCAACTCGGTGAGCGCACCTGGCGCTTCGGTGAGACCGCTGCCGCCGTGCGTGAAGCACTGGAAGCCGAAGACGCAGCTTATTGATGCTGGCGCTGCATACATGTGCTGCGTGCGAATTAGCCGAAATTGGTTCGCGTGGCGGGCATACAACCTGAACTGGATTTGGCTGTTGCCAGCCGTGCTATACGCTGTGCTATAAGCTTGACAGGTTCGGCGCAAGGCAGGCACCATCAGCGATAGTCTGTCGCGACAGAATCCGGTGCAGCAGGACACTGGCGAATCGAGCCGGACATGGACGGAAGCAGGCAGACTTGAGCGCGAATTTGCACCCCAGGAGAATAAGATCATTAAAACGGGAATGCTTACCCTTACGGCTTGGATGACCGCGGCGGGATTGCTGGCCGGTTTGAGCGGAATTACGCAGGCGCAACAACTCAAGCGCTCGTGGTATCTGACGCCGCAGGTATCCGCTTTCGATCCGGATAATTCCTACGGCACGTCGGGCACCGGCAGGGGCGCCAGCCTGCTATTAGGCAGGCAGGTGAGCGATAATTTTGACCTGCAGATGCTGCTGGGTCATTCACGCCGCTCTGAGCTGGGTAACAAAACGCAACAAACGCTGCTGGGCGTGGATGCGGTTTTTGTGTTCAACCGTGGTGAATGGCAGCCGATTTTCTTCATGGGCGTAGGCGCCGAGCGCGATGAGCGCACGCGGGCTGGCTTGGGTACCAGTGGTACTTCGCCGTACGCCAGTGCTGGCGCGGGCCTGCGCTGGATGTTCAAAGACAATCTAGGCATGCAGGTCGACTATCGCCGCGTGGAAGGCTTCCTGCGTGATGCCACAAAGTGGGGCTTCAATCGCAGCGGCAACAACTATGTCAACCTGGGTCTGGTGTGGACCTTTGGTGGTGAATTGCCGCGCCCGCCGGTGGTGCCTGCCGCGCCGCCGCCTGCACCTGCTCCGAAGGTAGTTGTTGCGCCCTCACCACCTGTGGTTGCGCCCCCGCCGCCGCCTCCTCCTCCGCCCCCGCCGCCGCCGCAACGCATTACTTTAGCGGCCAGCGAATTATTTGCGCTGAACAGTGCGCGCCTGACCAAATCGGTGGCGGCGCTTGACGACTTTGCGGCGGCGATGAACAACAATCCGCAGATTGGCAATGTCGCGATCTCTGGCCATACCGACCAACTTGGCTCGGATGACTTCAATCGCGGGCTGTCGCAGCGACGTGCTGATGCGGTGAAGACTTACCTTGTTAAAAAAGGCGTCGACGCAGGCCGCTTGACCGCACAGGGCATGGGATCCGGCAAACTGGTGACCGACTGCAAAGAGACTACCCGCGCCGCGATGATTAAATGTGGCACGCCCAATCGCCGCGTGGAAATCGAGCCGATTACGGTACCCCAGTAAAAGCGGGATGGGGTGCCGCGTAATAACAGCAAACTCTGAACGCCTGTTGCGTCACACAGGATCGCACTTGCGCGTGTTCGAAGTCGATCATCCCGCGACGCAAGTGTGGAAACGCCAGCGGCTGCTTGAGGCCGGCATTGCCATTGCTGATGCAGGCCCGCATCTGATTTCGCTGCAACCCTGCACGACCTAAAAACATAGTAGCGCGCCGAGGAAATCATGTGTTCCATTGCCGCGGGCTTGCAGAAGTCCCGCTACGCTTTGTTGATGGGCGCCGTCGCATGCATGGCTGCGACAACCGCCATGGCGCAGCCGCCTGCCGCGCAACCCGCGGGCGCTCCTCCGCAAACGCAGCCGGTGGAGCAGGCGATCAAGCCGCCGCCACCACCACCGTGGCAGCAGGGTCGTCCCGACGCCATGAAGGACTCGACGCTCACGCCTCATCTGCCGGGACTCACCGCGAAGCCCGCTGCGCAAATGAAGCTCGATCAAATCAAGCTGCCGCCAGGATTCAAGATTGAGTTATGGGCCGAGGGTATGCCCAATGCACGCTCCATTGCCGTGAGCGCCAAAGGCACGGTGTTTGTCGGAACGCGACTGGTGGGCAATGTCTATGCAGTTACCGACAAGGGGGGAGTGCGCGAAGTAAAAACCATCCTGAAGGGCTTGACTATTCCCAATGGGCTGGTAGTCAGCAATGGTGATCTGTATGTGGCGGAACACACGCGCATACTGAAGTTCGCGAACATCGAAGCGAATCTCGACAATCCGGGCAAGCCTGTGGTGGTGTTCGACGGGCTGCCCAAGGATGCGCAGCACGGCTGGAAATACATGGTGATGGGGCCTGATGGCTGGCTCTATTTCAACATCGGCGCGCCGTGTAATATCTGCGTGCCGCCGGATACGCATGCGCAAATTGTGCGTGTGGATCCCGTGAACGGCATACTGGAGACGGTTGCCAGGGGCGTGCGTAACAGCGTAGGCATGGCGTTTCATCCGCTTACCAGCGAACTGTGGTTTACCAATCACGGCCGCGACTGGATGGGCGAAGATGTGCCGCATGACACGCTGCATCGCCTGTCGAAAAAGGGTGTGCATTTCGGCTACCCATACTGTCATCAGGGCGATCTGCCCGATCCGGAACTGGGCAAGGGCCGTTCATGCGCCGAATTTGCGCCGCCCGCGCTGAAGCTCGGTGCGCATATCGCGCCGCTGGGGATGAGGTTCTACACCGGAAAAATGTTTCCCGCCGAATATCGCAATCGCATGATCATTGCCAATCACGGCTCGTGGAACAGGAGCAACACGATCGGTTTTAACCTGATGCAAGTCACGCTCGACAGCGCGGGCAAGGTAGTGAAGTACGAGCCGTTTGCCGAGGGCTGGGCGCAGGGCAACGCTTACTGGGGCCGTCCGGTGGATGTGCAGGTGATGAGCGATGGCGCGCTGCTGGTGTCGGACGACGTGGCAGGCGCGCTGTTTCGCATCAGTTACAAGAAGTAGCGCGCTTAACAGGCTATCGAAAATCTGGCACACTATCTAGCGGGCCAGACATAAACCGACAGTCACCACACGGAGCATGACCATGAAGCACACGTCGATGCATATTGCCGTTGCCGCCTCGCTGACCTGTGGCAGCGTCTACGCGCAGCAAAAGCCGACGACATTGCCCGAAGTGTCAGTGAGCGCCACGCGGGTCGAGCGCGACAACATGGATATTCCAGCAGCCATCGACACTATCGATCAGCGCACCATCCGTGAAGCCAATCCGCAGGTGAACCTTTCGGAAGCGCTGGGGCGCGTGCCGGGCATCACGGTGTCGAATCGCCAAAACTACGCGCAGGATTTGCAGATATCGTCGCGTGGTTTCGGCGCGCGTTCGACGTTTGGCGTGCGCGGCTTGCGCCTGATTGCCGATGGCATTCCCGCCACCATGCCCGACGGGCAGGGGCAGGCGGCAACCTTCAATCTGTCGTCGGCGAAAAGCATAGAAGTGATGCGCGGTCCGTTCGCCAGTCTGTATGGCAATGCCGCGGGTGGTGTGGTGCAAATCTTCACCGCGGACGGACCGCAGTCGCCCACCGTTTCGCTCAACGCGCTCTACGGCAGCTTCAATACCTACAAACTCGGCGCGCAGTATGGCGGCCAGCATGGACCGCTTAATGTGGTGATAGATGCGTCGCGGTTCGAGACCAGCGGTTATCGCGATCACAGTTCAGCACGCCGCGATCATCTCAATGCCAAATTCAAATATGACCTGGGCAGCGCCGGCGTGCTGACGCTGGTGCTCAATGCGCTGGATCAGCCGGAAACCGAAGACGCGCTGGGGCTTACCGCAGCGCAAGTGGCGCTCAACCCGAAGCAGGCCGGCGGCAATGCATTCACCAACGCCTACAACTTCAATACCCGCAAAAGCATTGCGCAAAATCAGGCGGGGCTGACGTACGATGTGTCGCTGACGACCAATACCAAACTGAATGCACGGGTTTACGCTGGCGACCGGCAGGTGACACAGCATTTGGCGATTCCGGTGGCGACACAGGGCGCAGCGACACACTCCGGCGGTGTGGTCGATCTGGATCGCGGCTACGGCGGGGCGGCGTTGCGGCTTACCCATGAAACCAAGCTCGCCGGCGGGCCGTTTACGCTGAGCGCCGGGGTTGATTACGACCGCATGAAGGAACGCCGTAATGGATTTTTGAATATCTTCGGTGTCACCGGCGCATTGAAGCGCAATGAGGACAACACCGTAAGCAATACCGATGTCTATGCGCAGGCCGAATGGCAGATCATCAGGAATTTGAACTTACTCGCGGGCTTGCGCCACAGCCGAATCGGGTTTTCGTCGAAGGATTATTTCATCGCGGCGGGCAATCCCGATGACAGCGGGGCACTGGATTATTCGCGCACCACGCCGGCCGCGGGTGTTACCTACAAAATTACGCCCACCTTGAACGTTTATGCCAACGTGGGCAAAGGTTTTGAGACGCCGACGTTCACGGAACTGGCCTACCGGCCCGGTGGCGCCACAGGATTGAATTTCGGCTTGCGCGCGGCGAACAGCCTGCATCGCGAAATCGGGCTGAAGACATTGGTGGGTGACCATGGGCGTGTGAACGTTTCGCTGTTTCGCATTGATGTCAGCGATGAAATTGTGGTCAACAGCAACGCCGGTGGTCGCGCAGATTTTAAAAATGTTCAGGGCACACGCCGCGAAGGCCTGGAGTTTGGTTATGCGCAAAAATTCGCGCGCGGCTTTGAAACGGCATTCGCTTACACTCTGCTCAACGCGCGCTTTACGCAGCCCTTTACCACGCTGACCGGCACGCCCGCTGTGGTAGTGCCGGTGGCGGCGGGCAGCAAGTTGCCGGGTATTGCCGGTAACACCTTGTTCGGCGAACTGGTGTGGCGTTATCCCGCCTATGGCTTTCACGCGGGCGTTGAAGTGCGGCACAGCGGCAAGGTCTGGGTGAACGATCAGAACGCAGAATTCGCCGGCGCGTACACGATTTTCAATCTGCGCGCAGGCCTGCAACAGCGCGGCAAGAACTGGAAGCTCACCGAATTTGTGCGGATCGATAACGCCGGCAACAAAGGTTACATTGGTTCAGTGATCGTCGCCGAAGCCAACAACCGCTACTACGAGCCCGCGCCGGGACGCACTGCGATGATCGGTATCAATGCGGAATTATCGTTTTAAAACCTTTTTTCGCGCCGCGTAAATCGTAGCTCAGGCCGCCATTGCTCGCCGGGCGATATATCCCGAACGTGATTCTCCGGCATCTTTTGCGGCGGCGTCGATGCGTCGTAAAACGCGCGCCGGAAGCGTGATATTGACGCGTTCGGACTTATCCGACAAAGCGGCCAGATCAACCGGAACTACAGCCCATACCCAGCCGGAGAACTCCTTTTTTGCTTGGTGCCGGCTGATGGATCCCGGTTCAGGCACTGCGCCATTATCGTCAATTACCGTCTCAAGCCAAAGTTCAATCGCCTCCTTGGCATTGTCGATGGCCTCATCAAGCGTATCTCCCGCCGAGAAGCAGCCCGGCAGATCGGGAACGACTACACCGAAAGCGTGAGTTTTATCACCCAGCTCAATAGCGATTGGATATTTCATTTGTTCGTCCTTTCATTTCAGTCCGGCTTGTTTCCGCAGCTTGTGCATCAGTCCAACCCCAAGGTCTTTTTTGGGATGTGAAACGCTGATATGGCCAGCACGTTCCGGGTGGGTATAGACATGATGCGAACCCTTTACGCCTCGAAGCACCCAGCCTGCTTGTTCAAGTTGTTTGATGAGGTCTGTGCTTTTCACGGTGTGTATAATACACACCGATGGAAATTTAGCAAGCGGGGTTTATTCGCAGTGGCACGAAGGGTAGCGGAGTCGAATGGCGCTGACTTAAACTTGTCGTTCATGCATTCGCGTCATATCGGACTTGATCAGCGCTGCAAATTCCATGGACGTGGTGCCGGCGGCTTCGACACCGGTGATGAACAATTTTTCTTTTACCTCGGGATTGCGCACCGCTTTCACGATTTCGCAATGCAGCCGTGCGACGATCTCTGCATAGTCTTTCTCCGTGTTACACCGGTTTGATGCTAACCCTGTCACGCGGAGAATACCGCGTCTTGACGCTCCTCGCGTGCGGCATTACATTGCTTGACAGGATGCCCGATACACTGGCGATGGTTTTTGCGAGAGGGATGGCATGAATACTGTATCTGACCACAGCACACCGGTGGTGCGCCACAAACTGCCTGAGCTGTGCGGCGCGCATGTGCTGGCGCGCGCGTTGAAGCGCCACGGCGTCGAGGTGTTGTTCGGACAAAGCCTGCCGTCTGCGCTGCTGCTGGTGATACCCGAGTTTGGCATGCGGCAGATTGCGTACCGAACCGAGAATGCGGGCGCGGCGATGGCGGACGGCTATGCACGCGCATCGCAAAAAGTGGGCGTGGTCACGGCGCAGAATGGGCCTGCAGCGGCCTTGCTTGCGCCGGGATTGGCAGAGGCGTTGAAGGTATCCGTACCGATAGTTGCTATTGTGCAGGATGTGCGGCGCAACCAGACCGACAAGAACGCGTTTCAAGAGCTTGATCACTTTGATATTTTTCGCGGCTGCGCAAAATGGGTAAAGCGCGTCAGTGAAATCACTCGCATTGAAGACTATGTGGATATGGCGTTTACCGCCGCTGCCGGCGGAAGGCCAGGGCCGGTGGTACTGCTGTTTCCGCAGGATTTGCTGCTGGAACCCGTGACACAGGAGACCGGTGAAGTGCGGCATGCGTCGCTGGGAACCTATCCGCTCGACCGCTGCGTGGCGGACCCGGCGCGCATCGACGAAGCCGCGCGCTGGCTGGCACAGGCGCGGCAGCCGTTGATTGTTGCTGGCGGCGGGGTGCATCTTTCTGCCGCGCATGAGGTGCTGGCGCGGCTGCAGGAGTCAGCGAGCCTGCCGGTTGCAACCACCAGCATGGGCAAGGGTGCGGTAGCCGAGACGCACGCGCTGTCGTTGGGCGTGATCGGCTATTTTATGGGCACCCGCGGCATGGCACGGCATCTACGCGCACTGGTCGAGCAGGCGGACTGCGTGCTATTCGTGGGTGACCGCACCAATCAGAATGGCACTGATTCATGGACGCTGTTTCCGAAGAATGCGCGCTACATTCACATCGACATCGATGGGCAGGAAGTCGGGCGTAACTACGAGGCCCTGCGGCTGGTGGGCGATGCCAAGCTCACGCTCAGTGCTCTGAACGACGCCATGCTGCGCCTTGATCTCGGCAAACGCCGCGCTGCGCGCAGCGCAGTCGAACAAAAAATCGCCGCGGGAAAAAAAGCATTTCAGGATGAAGCACACGGCATGCTGAATTCGGATGCCGTACCGATACGCCCGGAACGGTTGATGCACGACTTGAATGCATTGATTTCACCGGACACACTGATTGTGACCGACGCCAGTTACTCGTCGATCTGGGCGATGAATTACCTTGCCGCGCAACGCGCGGGGCAGCGCTTTCTAACCGGGCGCGGGCTGGCGGGTTTGGGCTGGGGATTTCCCGCCGCACTCGGAGCGAAAATCGCCCATCCGTCGCGTGACGTAGTGTGCATTGCAGGCGATGGCGCATTCGCGCACATGTGGTCAGAGCTCGAGACCGCAGTGCGCATGAAGATTAAAGTGACAATAATTGTCCTTAGTAATCAAATACTTGGATATCAGTGGCACGCGGAGGAGGTGATGTATGGCAGTCATACTGACGCGTGCCAATTTTCACCGGTGGATCATGCGGCGATTGCGCGTGCGTGTGGCTGCGAGGGCGTGCGCATTGAAAAGCCTGCGGATTTCAAATCCGCATTGGAGCGTGCGCTGCGCTCTTCAACCACCACCTTGATCGATGTTCAGATTGATCCGAAAGCATATCCGCCGATTACGTTGTATGAAGGCAAGATGGGGTAGATGACAGAGGCGTGACCGCGATCGAAGCGGCGGTCGCGTGAACGGAATGTTTTTCACTTAAAGGATGTCCAGCGATGGCAAGCATACAGGCGGGTCAGGCGGTGATCGAAACGTTGGGAGCGGAAGGCGTTGAGTACGTGTTCGGCGTGACGGGCACCACCACCAACACCATGGTGACTGCGTTGCATGGGCGCAGCGACATGCGTTTTCTCGACACGCGCCACGAGGAAGGGGCGGCGTTCATGGCCTACGGCTATAGCCGCGCGTCGGGCAAGCCTGCCGTTTGCATGACGACTTCGGGGCCGGCAACGATCAACCTGCTGACCGGTATTGCGCTGGCCTACAAGGGCCGTGCGCCGGTGGTGGTGATCGCAGGTGATGTCGAACGCTCGAACCTTGACCGCGACGGGGCGCAATCTTTCGACCTGGTGAACCTGTTAAAGCCGGTCACTTATCTTGCCCGGCACGCGCACAAGACCGAGCGCATACCACAACTGATCCACGACGCGTTTCGCGCCGCCCTTGCGGGAAAGCGCGGCCCCGCCTTTGTCAACATTCCGCGCGATCTGCTGGAGAACCAGACCATAGACGTGGAATTGGCGCGTCCGTCCTCGTACCGGCCGGTCGAATGGCGCATGCCGGGGGATCCCGACGCCATCCGGCGGGCGGTGGAGGTGCTCTTAACCGCGGAGCGGCCGCTGTTGCTCGCAGGTGGCGGCATCATAGACAGCGAGGCGAGCGAGGAGGCCACAGCACTCGCGGA
>CAMBCF010000031.1 GCA_945864585.1 Bordetella parapertussis
TCGCTCTACACAATTCTACAGATTCTGAGTTTGACTCTGTTCGAGAAAACATCATTGATTCAATTGCTTACCGAAGCACCCCTCGCGTCAGAGGAGATCGCCATGGCTAACCAATTGAATTTATTCGAGTTATGACCGGACAGTAGTGACCGTCGTTACCAAATAAAATGAAGCGAATAACATCCTAAGCCATTGTATACATTACAATTTTATATTTGTGTATAATACGATACATGGATCAAATTAAACACAATGTATTCGGTAACTCGTTTCGGCTTCTCAGGGAGAGAAAAGGCCTATCCCAAGAATCTGTGGCCAAGGCCGCAGGGATTGGGCGCTCCACGCTCGTTCATCTTGAAAACGGCGCGGATGTGCGGCTGTCGAAAATTGCGGCCGTCGCCAAAGCGCTGGACACCGAAATCGCAGCGGGCGCGGAACCCAAAGACCTTGCCGAACGCCGGCAAGTACGCCAGCAATACGCCATACGCATGCTCACGTTGCAAAAAGCGCATTTGCGAATCGCGCTCAACCTTTTGCTCGACGAACCCGCTATGGCTGCAGCACTCGATGCAGCACGTGACATGGTAGAACTGTGGGCGCGAGAAAAAGTGTGTAGTGCGTATTACATCGACTCGTGGCGGCGGTTGTTGTCTGGCTCTGCGCACGAAGTGGGCGCGGCGCTTGCGCGCATCGATAAGCAGTGGGAATCGGCCCTGTTGCAAAACAGCCCGTTCGGGGCGTTGCTCAATTCGTCCGCGTGAATCTCGAGCAACTCGATACGCTGTTGGGCGAAATAGCGCGTGCGAACAGCGTGGATGGCTTCGTCGTCGTCGGCAGTCTCAGTGTGCTGGGGCTGACGCGGGATCGCGTGCTTCCTGAAGAAATGCTCATGTCGAACGAGGTGGATGCCTACGTTGAGCACGATCCGGATCGCGGATTCGATTTTCATCAGCGCTGGGGGCAAGGCTCCGTGTTCGAGCGCGAACACGGTTACTATTTCGACCCCGTGTCACCCAAACTGCCGACGCTGCCCGACGGCTGGCAATCGCGCCTGATCCCGATGACGCTACCCGCCTCCGCCGTCAGCGTCAAATTTCTCGAACCGAACGATGCGGCGGTATCCAAATACGCGCGCGGCGAGGCCAAAGACCGCGCCTGGATACGCGAAGGGCTGCGGCAATCCATATTGTCGCTGGCGACGTTAGAATATCGCTTTCGCGAAACGCCGTTCCTTGATCGCGAGGAGCAATTGCGCGCAAAATCAGCATTGCAAGAAGATCAGAACTGGCTCATCGCACTTAATTCACGCTGACAACAGGAGACTCCCATGATTGAACTGCACTCATCCCCCACCCCCAACGGCCAGAAAGTCATGATCATGCTCGAGGAAGCGGGCCTCGAATGGAAACACTTTGACGTCAACATCCGGCTCGGCGAGCAATTCACGCCGGCGTTTCTGAAGCTGAGTCCCAATAACCGCATTCCGGCCATCATCGACACCGACGGCCCCGGCGGCGGGCGTTACAGCATGATGGAATCGGGCGCGATCCTGTTTTATCTTGCCGAGAAAACCGGCAAGTTCCTGCCCAAGGATGCACGCAAGCGTTACGACGTCATGCAGTGGTTGATATTCCAGATGGCGCATGTGGGACCGATGTTCGGCCAGGCCAACCACTTCAACACCTACGCCAAGGGCAAGAGCGAGTATGCCACCGACCGCTACAACAACGAATCGATACGGCTGTATCGTGTGCTCGACAACCGGCTGCGCGACAGTGCATGGCTAGGCTGCGACGAATACACCATCGCCGACATGGCAGTATACCCGTGGACCAAGGGGCACAAGGATCGCGGCGTCGACAAAGCCGGCTACCCGAATTTCATGCGCTGGTTCGAGGCCATGGAAGCGCGGCTCGCGGTGCAACGCAACAACAAGATGGCTGCCGAAATTCGCGAGCGCATGACCAAGGCCACCGAGGGCAAAGAGATGATCAGCCTCTACGACACCAAAGACAACGCCGCGCGGCTGGCGGGTGCCACTAAAAGCTGATTTTCTACTGTCGCGGCAGGTGTAGCCTGCACCGCGTTTGAGCGCGCGGCGCCAGGCTACCCAAACCAACCCGAATAGTTTCGACTTAACAGGAGATGACCATGCATATCGACGGCGGATGCCATTGCGGCAACATTAGCTACGAAGCCGATATCGACCCGGAAGCGGTGAGCATTTGCCACTGCGCTGATTGCCAGATGCTTACCGGCACCGCGTATCGCGTCAACGTGCGTGTGCGTAAACAGGATTTCAAGCTGCGCAGTGGTGCGCTAAAGACGTACATCAAGACTGCCGAGAGCGGCAATCAGCGCGCGCATGTTTTTTGTCCCAACTGTGGCACCCCGATCTACTCGACATCGACCGAAGCTGATCCGCAGGTCTACGGCTTGCGCGTTGGCACCGCGCGGCAACGCGCCGAGTTGCCACCGAAAAAACAGGGCTGGTGCCGTTCCGCGCTGCCGTGGTCGATGAATATCGAGGCGCTGCCGAAAACAGCCACGCAGTTGCCGCGATGAGTGGAGATATTGCACTGATCGTCGGCGCCGGCAGCGGGCTGAGCGCTGCCATTGCCAGAGCGTTCGCCAGCGAAGGATTGCAGTGCGTACTCGCCGCACGCCGCACCGACAAACTGAAATCATTGTGCGATGAAATCGGCGCAACGAGCATCGCGTGCGACAGCGCGCAGCCCGATCAGGTCAACGCGCTATTCGCGAAACTCGATACGCTGTGCGATGCGCCGAAGGTTGTCGTCTACAACGCCAGCGGACGGGTGCGCGGGGCGCTGGTCGAACTCGATCCCCAACTGGTTGCTGACGCAATAGCCGTCAGCGCGTACGGCGGGTTTCTCGTTGCGCAGGCTGCAACCAGGCGCATGCTGAAAAAGGGCGCGGGCACCATCATTTTTACCGGCGCCTCCGCCAGCGTCAAAGGCTATGCGCAATCCGCCACATTCGCGATGGGTAAATTCGCGCTGCGCGGGCTCGCGCAGAGCATGGCGCGCGAACTGGCGCCGCAAAACATTCATGTCGCGCATGTGGTGATCGACGGCGGCATCAGTTCTGCGCAGCGTCCGGTGCCTGCCGACAAACCGGACAGCCTGCTCCATCCGGACGCCATTGCGCAGAGCTATGTGCACCTGCTGAAACAGCAGCGCAGCGCGTGGACGTGGGAGATTGAAGTCCGACCGTGGGTGGAGAAGTTCTGACACGCCCGCGCGCACGAGGGACGCACACTGTTTCACAGGGAAAAAAACCATGCCGTTCTACCAAAAAGGAAACGTCCGCATTCACTACGAAGAAGCTGGCTCCGGCTTCCCTTTGTTCATCATTTACGGCGGGGGACTGAACTCGAAAGTGTCCTACGCCAACGGTCCGTTCGACGCGATGGAGGTGTTCAAGTCGGAGTACCGCTGCATCAGCATGGACCTGGTCAACCGCTACCTCGGCAAAATGTACGGCGGCGTCGACTTTGTGCTCACGGTGACGCGCGACTTCGTGCGCGCCTGCCACACACCTCTGCTCGTGCTGCCGGACAACGTGCCCTCGCACCCCTACGCGACGGCGATGGAAATGGTGCACCTCGCGCCGCATGCACAAGTAAGCCTGTTTCCGTGGAAGGATACCCAGGAGAACGTGAAGCTGGCGGTGCGGCACATACGCACGTTTCCCAGGGCGAATCGGCCAGCGGTGGTTTGATGAGCGCGTGTCCCCGATCCCGTCATCTCGGCGTAACCCGCTACGCCATTTCAGAAAGGCGGCGGATATGAGCACTGCAGTCAAAATCAACCTCGCATGTCTCATGGCAACGGGCTGCATTGTGATTACCGGGTCGAGCACAGCGCAGAGCTATCCGGCCAAACCGCTCCGTTTAATCGTGCCGTTTGCGCCTGGCGGCACCACCGATACCATTGCGCGTCTGGTTGCCCGCGAAGTTACGAAATCCCTTGGCGAGTTGGTCGTAGTCGAGAATCGCCCGGGCGCCGGCGGTCTCATCGGCGCGGAAGCCGTGCTCAAGCTCCCCGCCGATGGCCACACGCTCGCCTTCGCGACGATCAGTACGCTTGCTGTGCAACCGATCGTGCAGACGAGGCCGAGCTATGACCCGCTGAAAGACTTCGCTCCGGTAACGCAGATCGCAACGCTGCCTTATGTCCTTGCGGCTCATCCATCGCTGCCTGCGCACGCCTTGCCGCAGTTGGTGAAGCTCGCGCGCGCGAAACCCGCATCGATCAGCTACGCGTCGCCGGGGTATGGAACCGGGGCTCACCTCAGCGCCGAATATCTGAGCAGCGTGACGGGCATGAAGCTCGTGCACGTTCCCTACAAAGGGGATGCGCCGGGTACTATCGATCTGGTCGCGGGACAGATTGCGATTGCCTTGTTTCCGCCGATCAGCCTCCTGCCGCACGTGAAGTCGGGGCGGCTGCGTGCGCTCGCGGTGACTTCGCTCGAGCGCTCCAGTGTGCTGCCGGACGTGAGAACGGTCGCGGAATCAGGCTATCCGGGATTCGAATCGGTCTCCTGGAACGGCATCGCCGTGCGCGCGGGCACGCCCGACACCATAGTGCGGCGACTGCATAAGGAGATCGTAACGGTCTTGACGGAAAGCCAGCAGGTGCGCGCCAACATCGAATCGAGCGGGAGCAAGGTGGTGGCGAATACGCCGGAGCAATTCGGCGATTACGTCCGGGGCGAGATCGTAAAGTGGCGGCGCGTGGTTGCGACGGCCGCAATCAAGATCGACTGAGAGGCGTCGTCAGCGCGCTATCCATACGCATCACAGCTAACATATCCGCGGGGGAACCGCATCGCCGTTCAACGGGCTTGCAACTTTCTGACGGCCCTCCTCCTGAGGCTCCCGTCAGGCGGGAGGGGAAGAACCATCGGCATTAAGACTTTTGGGGACACTACGATTTTGGACATTGGCCGTTCTAAGGGATGACGTTGCGCTCAGCGCTTGACCAGGAGATCAAGGATCTCATTCAAAAACATGGGCGAATTACATTCGCTCAGTTCATGCAGGCCTGTTTGTACTCGCCCCGAGGAGGCTTTTACTCTTCCAGGAGCCAGAGAATCGGCACCCACTTCGGGACCTCTCCCACGAGTCACCCGGTTTTCGGTGCCCTGATCGCACGTCAATTGGAACAAATGTGGCGCCTCCTCGGAGCGCCACCCGTTTTCCATGTGATTGAGGTTGGTGCTGGTGACGGCGCCTTGGCTCAATCCATCGTACACGCGTGTCGGCGACTGGCCCCTGGATTGATTCAGGCGCTCTACTACGTCGCTGCAGACTACGAGCCTCGCTGGCCGCTATCATCTGACCATCGCGTTGACTGGGACAACAGAACTGGCGTTTTGATGCCCTCAAGCAGGCCAGACGCAAGCGTGGGAATCCAACAAGTGAAAACCGAAGGACTTCGGGCGTTCCGAAATGTTGTTGGCTGTATCCTGAGTAACGAGTTGATCGATAACTTCCCTGTCCACCGGTTCGCTATTCACGGTGGAAGAGTCAAGGAAGTCTTCGTTACATTGGCCGAGGGGAATCTCACCGAAATCCTGGACGAGCCATCATCGCCTCGCATCGAAGAGAGGCTCGCGAGCTTAGGTTTTTCCCTGACCGAAGGCTATCGAGGTGAGGTGAACTTGGCCATGGAGGATTGGGCCAGCCAGGTCGCCCGTGCTCTGGACCGCGGGTTCATTCTGACGATCGACTATGGTCAACATGCCAGCGATCTATACGCCGCTGGGAATAACGGGGGCACGCTGGTTTGCTACCAGCAACACGTCGCTGGAAACGATCCGTATCAGGATATCGGGCAACAGGACATTACCTGCCACGTGGACTTCACGACCCTCATGCGGTTGGGCGACCGGCATGGCCTGGCTACCATGGGCTACATCCCACAGCGCCAGTTCCTGATGAACCTTGGCTTCTCCTCGTTCCTCGATGCGCTCCCCGCCCAAGGTCTATCGACCGCCCGGACGGCATTGAGCCGCATGGCGATGATGGCCCTGGTGGACCCGGAGGACTACGGCGACCTCAAGGTGCTCGCACAAGCGAAAGGAAATGGGCTGGACAGGGAGCTTCTGGGCTTTGCGAGCCAATAAACTTAACTTGCCGATTTGCTAAACGTCATGAAACCGCAACTATCGGGCGTGTTGCAGCCCGCGAGAGCCGTTTCAGCCCGCACCGTCACTTGCCGTGCACCCGCGGTTCCGCGTAGCTGCTCGAGGCTGTCCGAGAAGAGGCAGGAGCGGGTGCGCCCCGTTCCGTTATTGCCGCCGCTCGACAGGAACGGATGCGGACCTTCAACCCTGATGTCATCTGCATAGAAGTCGTGGGCTTCTCCCCACTTCACGCCGTGCCACTGGAAGCCCTCGAGGAACTGCTGCGTGAAAGTGAGGTAGCCGTCGTACGGATTGAAAATATCGATGTCTTTTATGTTGAGACCGGATCCTTCCTCCATCTTCCGTGCCATGCTCGCGCACGCTGCCTGGTGCTCCTCCAGCGTCGCCATGCTGCTGCGGCCTTTGCTGGCATTCTGGGCATGGTTGAGGACGTAGATGGGCTTCTGCCGCAAGTCTTTGGCTCGATCAGCGGTCGTGAAAATGAAGGCCGCACATGTATTGACCGGCCGATCGCAGTCATGAATCACCAGCGGTTCCTCGATCATCCGCGCGCTTAGGTAATCCTCCCGAGTAATCGGATAAGGGTCGTGCAGCGCGTAGTAGCTCCAAGGCGTCAGCAGGCCGTTCCTGCGCAGGTTCAAACAAAGCGGCGCCAGTCCGTCGTGGGACTTGCCGTATTTCTTGCAGTACTGGAGGAAGACGACAAGATTGTTGAACATCGCGCCGCTCTGATAGCCCCACGGCAGAGTAAAGGCGTCGTTGCCCGATACCTCCTTCTTGCTGTTCTGGGGATTGTTGTGTCCGTAGCGGCCCTCAAGGTTGACCATCGGATACCACACCAGGGCGGTCTTGCATAAACCGTCACCGACGGCCTGGGCGGCGAGGCCCATCATCGGCCCGATGTAAGGCGCGTTGGATTTCCGGTACTTGATGTTTTTCAACCCGAGCCGTTTCTCGATCCACTCCGCTGAACATTTGGTGAGACCGTCCTCGGTGTCGTAGGGCGGTGCGAAGTAAGGCCGCGGCGCCCAGGTCTGTTCCGCCCGGGTCTCTTCGCTGGTGATCAACCCATCAATGTCGTCCGGCGACAGGCCCGCATCGGCGATCGCTTTCAGGCAGGCCTCCTTGGTCAGGCCGCCGCAACTTCTGTCGAGCGTCACGCCGTCCCAACGGCGATCGATGTGGGATTGACCCCACCCTACGACCGCGACCTTGCTGCGGTGCTCCCAGAGCCCCATCCCTTCGCGACTTCTCATCCAATTTGTTTCAGCCATGGGCCACCACCTGCCATTCAGGAATCATCTGTCCGCTACTCGTCTGCTCGAATATCAACTCAACGGGGGCACCAGTCGGGACCTCGCCCGGCTGCCTGCCCGGAAGGTTGGACAGGAAGTTGATGCCCGGATCCTCATCCAGGGTGATCACCGCAAAGTTGATGGGCTGCGCCGACCGGAACCCCCTGATGCGCGAGTCGCGGATCACAAAGTACACGTCGATGTGTCCCTTGCCTTGCACCGCTTTCCACACCAGCTTGTCGGCAGAACCGCACTTGCTGCATTTTTGCGTGGGCGGATAGTGCAGCCTCTGACAGGCGGCGCAGTTCTGCAAGACCAGTCGCCGCTCGTTACAGGCGTCCCAAAAAGGCTTGCTCAAATCATTGGGAACCGGGGCTGGTCTTTCCAAACCTGGGATCGTTGACATTGTTCTCCCTTCTCCTGGCATCTTATACACCGAGTGGCACTATTAACAACACTGTGTATTATGTGTAGGCTACTGCTGCTCGTCAAGGATTTGACCGGCACTCCGCGCCAGGACGCGACCTTTGAACAGTGATCGCAAACTGCTTATTTTCGACGTATGCCGATGATGCGGCCAACTTCCGCTGGTCGTGGGCGCTGTAGATGTGCCAGGTGCAAGTCGCGTAAGCGCGCGATCTGATCATCGGGCCAGGCCGTGCTGCGCCGGGTCGTCATGTCGATGCAGATCGAGATCGATTCGGATGTGGCCGCCAGCCAGCGCTCGCGTCCGTGCAACATGGTCATGAAGTAGTGTATGCGTTTGGCGTCAAAGTCGAGCAAATGAAACGTAAAATCGAGCGGGTCACCTTCGCGTAACTCGCGCTGGTAAGTAACGTGGGTTTCCAGCGCAAACGAACTACGGCCACTTGCCTTGATGCCGGCATAACCCAAGCCCAGTAGGTCCCATGGGAGATCGAGTGCTTTGTCGAACAGGACCGCGTAATAACCGACGTTCATGTGACCATTAGGGTCGACGTACTCCGGTGCTACAGCAAAACCGCCGTAACTGAGGGTATCGATCGTATGCGCTAAGTCCGGGAGAGTCGGCAAGATTAGGTTCTATGGCGATTTCAGGTTGAGATTTTACCGACGTTCAGGTGCGCGTGCTCAACGGTGCCCGGCTGTTGACCATTCCCAATACCGGCCTTGCAGTAGGCGTATTTAATTGAACCGAATAACCCAAGTCACCCGCAACACCCATCAAGCCGCATCGATTTGCGCCGGGGTGGTACTGCCCCGCCGTATATCGCCGACAGTCACGATACGCACCTTCTCCGGCGGCGCTTCAACCGCATTGACCATCGCCGCCACCATTTCTTTCAGCGTCACCATGCCCAGCCGCAGCGCGAACTCGCGCGTGGCGGGTATCCACCCCAGCAGTTTGTAGAACGGCAGCAGCACATAGGGCCAGCGGTGGCCCGGCCCCAGCACGTACCATGGCCGCAGGATCGTCGCCGGGATGCCGCTCGCCTGCACCAGCGCTTCGCCTTCGCGCCGCACCGCGATGTACGCCTGCATCACCGGCGCGGGGTGCGCCACACTCAGGTAAATGAAGTGCCGCACGCCGGCCTGCTGCGCGGCGGCGACGCTCGCGTGTATGGATGCGAGATCAACGCGGCGGAATTCCGCCGCCTTGGCCGGGTTGGGGTGCGGCGTGCCGACCAGGTGCACCAGTGTGGCGGCGGCGGGAATCTTTGATGCAAAGCTGGCAGCATCGAGCGCGTCGCCGATCACCGGCAGCACGCCGCGCGGCAGGCGCTCAACCGATTGCGCACGCGCGAGCGTATGCACGGCGTACCCTTTCGCCAGCAGCGCTTCGATCAGCGGCATGCCCAGGTAGCCGGTGCCGCCGGTAATGAAGACCGGGTTCATGGCGATAGCGTCAGCCCGACAGCAGGCCGTGATTAATTCTTGACAAGCTCGAGATCATGCGCCCGTGCCAACGCTTCGGCACCGGCGCCCGCGAGCATCACGTGCCCCGTGTGCTGCATCACCAGTTTCGCCAGCTGGACCGGATTTCTGACGCGGGTCACCAGCGTGACAGCGCCAGCCTGCAACGTCGCGCCTTCCATCACCGCGGCATCGAGTTCGTTGCGTCCCTCGTCGCTAAATACAGCGCCGCGCCCGGCATTGAACAGAGGCGAGTCCTCCATCACACTTACCGCGGCAACCACGGCGTCGATACTGGAGCCGCCCGCGGCCAATACGCGGTGTCCGGCCTCGAGCGCTTGTGTCAGCCCTTCGCGGTAGTCGTGTTCCAATTGCGGCGACATTTCGGCGCGGTTGATGACGCCTGCGCCGCCGTGGATCGCCACTACTGCCCTTGCGTTGTAATTTTGATCCATTGCGTGCTTCCGAATCGCGGGTGTTATGGGGAGCAATGGAAAAAAACTGACCAGCGCCCGTCACCTATTACGCTTTAGGCGCGGGATGGATGTTATCCACCCAATGCACGGCTTCCGGTTTTTCAACCACAGGGATATCGAGATTGACCACCACCGGCTCCTGGCCGCTGCGCACCAGCACGCAGGACAGCGGCTCGTCGTCACTGGCATTGATTTCCTGATGCGGCACGTACGGCGGCACGTAGATGAAATCGCCGGGCCCGGCCTCGGCGATAAATTCAAGCTGGTCGCCCCAGCGCATGCGCGCCTTGCCGCTGACCACATAAATCACGCTTTCCGCCGGCCCGTGATGATGCGCGCCGGTCTTGGCCTTGGGATGAATGATGACGGTTCCTGCCCACAGTTTTTCCGCGCCGGCACGCGCGTGGGTAATCGCCGCCGCGCGGTTCATGCCCGGTGTTTGCGCGGTATTGGTATCCAGTTCATTGCCATGCACCACGCGCACGCCGTGGAATTTCCATTGGGATTCGGCTGCGTTTTCCATGTCGGTCTCCTGCGTGTTTTTTGGTGTTGTGCGTAATAGGCAGCGACTGCGATCGGCTACGGCTTGACCAAGCCTAAAACAGTATACAACGCCTTCATTTGCGCATACTCCGTCTGCCAGTGTTTGAGCGTGGCAGCGCTGTTGCGGTAGCCGTCGCCCGCCTGGCTGCGCTCGATTTCCTTTGCCCATTCGCGATCTTTGACGACACGCGCCGTCAAGCCGTCCCAGAACGCAATCTGCGCCGCGCTCATGCCTTTGGGTCCGGCGAGCCCGCGCCACACTTCGATGGTACTGTTCACGCCGAGTTCGTTCCATGTCGGCACCTCCGCGAGTTCGCCGCTCAAGCGCCGTGGCGCGCCGAGTGCGATGATTCTGATCCTGCCGGCGCGCAATTGCTCGATGACGGAAGACACCGGCGAGGAGATGGCATCGACGTGGCCGCCGAGCAGCGCCGTCATCGATTCACCGCCCGAGCCAAATGTCACTTGGCGCAAGCGTTTTACCTCCACGCCCGCCGTAAACATGGCATGCGCGAATGAAGCCTGTGTCGCGCCGCCCACGCCGCTGCCCACGGCCACGGAAAATGCGAGCGGGTCCTTTCTGAGACGGGCGATCCACTCGCGTGCGCTGGTGACCGGCGAATCCGCGCGCACTGACAACGACACGGCTTCCACCACCAGATTCGCAAGCGGCGTGAAATCGGTGTGATTGAGCGTACTGCGCCCCATGATGTGATTGGTGAGCAGCGATTGTCCGATGATCATGGTGTAGTGCCCATCGCCCGCATGTTGCGCAAGGTAGGCGAGTCCGACGGCGCTGCTGCCGCCGGGTTTGTTAAGAACCGTGGCGGGCTGGCCGGCGAGCTTCTGCTCCTGCATAACCCGCGCGAGCGTGCGTCCGGTGCGATCCAGCGCGCCGCCGGCGGTGGTGCCGATGATGATTTCAAGCGGGCGTTCGGGTTTCCAGCCTTGTGCGTGGGTTGCGGCGGCAACCAGTATCAACACCGCCGCGCAGGTACGCGTGCAGGCCACGGCAACGATGCGAGCGTTGCGCATGTGGTTAGCGCCCGGCACGTTTGATTTCTTCCGCGAACACTTCCTGTGCCACGCGCACCGCATCGCGCATCACCGGCACGCCGGCATACACCGCGCACTGCAGCAACACATCGCGGATCTCCGCTTGGGTGCAGCCGTTGTTGCGCGCCGCGCGGATGTGCGTTTTTAATTCTTCGCGGCATTTGAGCGCGGTGAGCAGCGCCACGTTGATGAGACTGCGCGTCTTGCGCGGCAACCCTTTGCCTGACCAGAATTCGCCCCACACATAGCGCGTGGTGAAGATCCGCAGGGGCCGCGAAAAATCATCCTCTTCCCGCACGATGGCGGCTTCGCGCCCTGCGCCCAGAACCTCGCGCCGCGTTTTCATGCCTTTTTTGTAGAGCGCGTCTTTTTTCATTGCCTTTGCCTTTCATTCACCTGAGGGCGCGCAACTCCAACAGCGCGGCCTGCTAAGATAGCCGGTCACAGGGGGCTCGAATAATTATGCCACACACTGCACGCCGCCGCGCCTGAAGGAGGGTGTCTTTAAATGTACTGCCTGCGCCAAATCTTTTCGCTTTTGATAACCGGCTTGCTGCTGGTGCTGGCATCCGCATCCGCATGCGCGGCGCAAACCTATCCAAGCAAACCGATACGCCTGCTGGTGGGTTTCCCACCCGGCGGCGGCACCGATATCGTCGCGCGCATCCTCGCACCCAAGCTCACGGCCGTATGGAATCAACAGATCGTCATCGATAATCGCACCGGCGCCACCGGCACCATCGCCGCCGGTGTGGTGGCGCGTGCCACGCCCGATGGCTACACGCTGCTGATGGGACATGCGAGCACCAACACCATAGCGCCCGCGCTCTACGCCAAGCTGCCGTTTGATCCGCAGCGAGATTTCACGCCGGTGACACTGGCGGGCTCGGTGCCGCATCTGGTGTCGGTGCATCCATCCGTTCCGGCGCGCAGCATCAAGGAACTGATCGCGCTGGCGAAGGCCAGTCCCGGCGTATGGACCACGCCCTCATCCGGTCACGGCAGCATGTCGCACATCGCGGGCGAGGTGTTCAAGCACACCACCGGCACCAACTTCACCCATGTGCCGTACAAGGGCGCGGGCCTGTCGGTGCAGGATTTGATCGCGGGGCAAGTCAAGGTCAGCTTCGATACCACTGCAGTAGTGATGCCGTTTGTCAAATCAGGCAAATTGCGCGCACTGGCGGTAGCGGCGTCCCGGCGCTTACATTCCCTGCCCGATCTGCCAACCGTGACCGAGGCCGGCGTGCCGGGTTACGTGATGTCGAGCTGGTACGGCGTGTTCGTGCCGGCGGGCACACCGACAGCTATCGTGCGCGCGCTTCATGCCGAATTAAACCGCGCGCAGGATCTGCCGGATGTCAAAGCGCACATGGATCACCTTGGCGCGGACGACACGCGCATGCCTACCCCCGAGGCTTTCGCGGCGCTGGTGAAAACGGAACTGGTGCGCTTTGCGAATGTGGTGAAGGCGGCGGGCATCCGCATCGAATGATGCTGTGTTCTAGCGCGGCTTGATGCCCGCCGCCTGCGCAATCTTGCGGTAACGCGCTGCATCCGCGGTCACGAACGCGCGTATTTCCTGCGGCGTGTAGCTCACGATAATACTGGTGCGTGAAGCCTGATAAGCCCGTCCTTCCGGGCTTGCCATGGCCGTCTTGAAACCGTCGTACAGCTTGTTGACGATGGCGTCGGGTGTTTCGCTGCGCACAAAGATCGAACTCCACGAGTAGCTGACGAATTCAGGAAAGCCGCTTTCCTTCATGGTCGGCACGTCCGGTAACAGAGGATGGCGTGTATCGGCGGTGAGGGCAAGCGCGCGCATGCGGCCTTCCTTGATCAACGGCGCCGCGCCGCCGGAATCGATCATGCCCGATGCGATTTGACCGCCGATCACATCGGTCATCACCTGAGAACTGCCCTTGTATGGCACGGGCGTGATGGCAAACCCCTGCACCATGCCCAACCATATGCTCAATAATTCGTAACCGGCCGAGTAGTTGCCCACGGCCAAAGGGACCCCCGCTTTTTTGGTTGCGGCGGTAAACTCCTTAAGGGTTTTGCTTGGAGAATTTCCGCCCACCACAAACGCGGTCGGCGACAATCCAAACAGGATCACCGGGCGAAACTCTTTGGCCGGGTCATAGGACAGATCTTTCATCACCACCGGATTTACGCCTATGGTTGAAGTGGTGCCCGTTAACAGGGTATAGCCATCCGCCGCCGCGCTTTTGACCGCCTGCACCGCTATGACGCCGCTGCCACCGGGCCGGTTATCGACCACGACACTTTGCCCCCAGAGTTTCGACACCAGTTCGCCGTAAAAACGCGGATTGGCGTCGGCGCCGCTGCCGGCGGCAAAGGGCACCACGATACGCAAGGGCTTTGCCGGGTAGTTCTGTGCCTGCGCGTTGCCGGCTGCCGCCAGCAGTGCTATGCCGAGTATCGTAAACGGAAACTTCACCATGTGCTTCTCCACGAGATGCCATTAAGAAATGAAAAGACAATATCACATCCGTATCGAATGATCCCAGGATGAATTCGCCGTGCCATAATTGTGCATCCCTACAGCCCGATCCATTTCCACGTTCTCAAAGGAGCGCATCACCATGCAGAATCTGACGCCCATCCGCCGCGTGGTTACCGGCAACGACGCGCAAGGCCATTCGAAAGTCATGTGGGACGGTCCCGCGCCCAACACGCATGAGGCCTCGCTCGGCTCCGGGCGTGGCCACACCGATATCTGGGTGTGGCACGAAACGCCACTGCCGATCAATGGCGCCAATGATGACGGCAATCTTGGATATATCTTTTCAGGCCCGCCCGGCGGCGGACATTTCCGTGTGGTGCAGGCACGCGCCAGGCCGGCGAATTACGATCGGTCAAAGGACCCCGATGTGATTGCGCCGCACGCGCCCAAACCGCGCGAACCCGGCAACGGACTGTGGGATCGCGGCGGAAACTCGCTGTATGAGTCGGCGATGCACAAGACGCAGACGCTGGATTACGGTATCGTGATCCACAACGAACGCGATCTGGTGCTCGATGACTGCCGCCTGCCGATGAAGGTCGGCGACATCGTGGTGCAGGTCGGCGCCTGGCATCAGTGGTGTTTTCCAATCGGCGCGCAAATGGCGTTCGACATGATCTGGGCTGATTTCGGCGCCGATGGCAAGGGACTCGCGCACGGCAATGACAAGCTGCTGCCCGCGCCCACGCTGCCGCCCGGCGTGAAGCCCGCGCGGCGTATCGTCACCATCGACCGCAGCGAAGGCCGCGGCGAACTGGTAGGCGACACCGCCGCGCCCGATGTGCGGCTCGATCCGGCACGCCCCGGTTATGCCGCGCACCGCCTGTGGGTGGCCGATGGCTACCCGCCGAAAATGGTGTACGAAACGCTGCACCTGCCGCACACCATCGAGCCGCCAGCGCGTGGCAGCGTGTGCCGCGTCATCGACTATGCGCCCGACGCGACATGGCAAGGCAAAGTCGGTGAAGCAGAAGTGAAAGCCTTTTTCAAAGCCATGGGTTCGCCTGGTGCTTCAACTTATTCTGCAACCGCGCCGCATCCCTATATGCAAAAAACCCGCACCGTGGATTTTTGTTGCGTGCTCGAAGGCGAAATCACGCTGGTGCTCGACACCCAGCAAGTTGCCATGAAGGCGGGTGAAATCGCCGTGCTGCGCGGCGCGAATCACGCATGGAGTAATCGTTCGGCGAAGCCTGCGCGCGTATCGGTCTGCACGCACGACGGCAGGGAATAAAAGCCAGGACGTTTTAACCACAGATGAACACAGATAAACACAGATTAAAACTCTTTTAAAAACAGACAGTTACATCGTTTAGTCTCTGCGTAGAATCATAATGCAATTTCTCTGTCCTTAATTCGGGGGTATCTGTGTTCATCTGTGTTCATCTGTGGTTAAAAAAGTTTTTGAGGTTAAGTTCTATCGTAGCGGCAATGTTCGCGACTGGCGTGACGGCGCAATCCTATCCAGCAAAATCGATACGCATGGTGGTGCCGTACGCGCCGGGCGGCGGCGTGGACATCATCGCGCGGACAACTGCGCAGGAACTCGCCAAGCGTGTGGGCCAGCAGATCATCGTCGATAATCGCGCCGGCGCCGGCGGCAATGTCGGCTCCGACGCGGTTGCCAAGTCCGCGCCTGACGGTTACACGCTGCTGATGGCGTCTCCCGCAAACACCATCAACCCCAGTCTCTATGCGAAGATGCCGTACGAGCCGATGCGCGACTTGGCCGCGGTGGCGTTGATTGCTTCAGTGCCCTCGGTGCTGCTCGCCAATCGCTCGCTGCCCGTGGCAAACGTAAAACAACTGGTGGCGCTGGCGAAAGCCAAGCCAGGCGCGCTCACCTACGGTTCGGGCGGCAGCGGCAGTACCGAACATCTCGCGGGCGAGATGTTTAAATCGTTTGCGGGCGTTGACATGCTGCATGTCCCGTACAAAGGCGGCGCGCAGGTGTTGACCGATGTCATCGGTGGACAAATCGCGCTGATGTTCGTCAATCAGGTGTTTGCGCTGCCGCACATACAGGGCGGCAAAGTCAAAGCGCTCGCGGTCGCAGGCAGCGCACGCTCGCCGTCGCTGCCGGACCTGCCCACCTTTGTCGAATCGGGATTCAGGGATTTCGTGGTCTCGGTGTGGTGGGGCGTGATGGGGCCTGCAGCGATGCCCAAAGACATTGTCAATCAACTCAATCGCGAAATCGTCGCCGGCTTGTCGTCGCCGGAAATGAAGGAGCGGCTGCACAACATGAGCGCACAGCCCATCGGCGGAACACCCGAACAGTTTTCCGCGTTTTTCGCCGCTGAGACGAAGCGCTGGGCGCCGATAGTGAAAGCTTCGGGCGCGCGGGCGGATTGATTATGAACAACACCTTTGCAGGCGCGCTGCTGGTCGCGCTGAGTGCTTTAGCGCAATCAGCCGCAGCCCAAACCTATCCCGCAAAACCCATACGCATCATCGTCCCGCTTGCCGCCGGCGGGCCCGGTGACGTGTTGACGCGCGCGATAGGCCAGAAGCTCACCGAACTAACCGGTCAGCCAGTGGTGATCGACAATCGCCCCGGCGCGAACACCAATGTGGGCAGTGAGGCTGCCGCCAAGGCGCCTGCTGACGGCTACACCTTGCTCTCCACTGCGAACCCGCTCACCACCAATCCGAGCCTGTATCCGGCGCTACCGTATGATCCGATCCGCGATTTCGCGCCGATCACGCTGATCGGCTTGACGCCGCTGCTGCTGGTGGTTCACCCCTCATTGCCGGTCAAGTCAGCGAAGGACCTGATCGCGTTGGCGAAAGCGAAGCCCGGGCAACTCAATTATGGTTCCGCCGGCAACGGCAGCGCGCTGCATCTCGCGGGCGAAATGTTCAACAGCCTCGCACGCGTCAAGCTGGTGCATGTGCCGTACAAGGGCGTGACCAATGCCTTCAGCGATCTGCTCGGCGGACAGATTTCGATCATGTTCCCCGGCGCGCCGATTGCGCTGCCGCAGGTCAAGGCCGGCAAGCTGCGTGCGCTGGGTACCACGGGTGCTGCACGCATGCCCGCCGCGCCCGAACTGCCGCCGATCAGCGAATCGGGACTGCCGGGCTACGAGGTTTCGGTGTGGTACGGCGTGCTCGCGCCCGCAGGCACGCCGGCGGCGGTGATTTCACGGTTGCATGCGGAGATCAGTAAAATCGTGCAGCTGCAAGACATCAGGGAGCGCTGGGCGGCACTCGGGGCGGCGCCGCTGCACAACACGCCCGAACAGTTTGCCGCGTTTTTAAAAGCGGATGTCGGCAAGTGGGCAAAGGTGGTGCGTGAAGCGGGGGTGAAGATTGACTGATCACCACGCAGCTGCAGGTGGAATCAGCAGGTGGACCAGTCACGGACGGGACGGTGAGATGTCGCATACGCGAAGCTGTTGCAGCCCCTGTGCAAGCTTTTCGACACCGGCCAGGTTTGGTGAAAAAGTAGTTTGAAATTCCAATAGCTGACGATTTTAGGGAGAGTTTTATGCTAAAGACGGAGCCAACTACCAGCGGTTGCATAATAATCGGCGCGATGCTTGCGCTGTCGCCGTTCACCGGGCGCGCGCAGACGGATAGTGCGGCAGCCGGTTATCCCGCCAAACCGGTGCGCCTGGTGGTCGGGTTTACACCCGGTAGCGCGACTGATGTCACCGCGCGCATTTTTGCGCAAAAATTCACCGAGGTCTGGGGAGTGCCGGTCACGGTGGAAAATGTTCCCGGCGTCGGCGGCGCGGTCGGGGTCGCGCGGGTCGTGAAGTCGCCGCCCGACGGCTACACGCTGATGTACTCGGGCAACGGCGCACTGACCATCCTGCCGACGCTGCAAAGCAAACCGCTCTACGATGTGGTGCGCGACCTGATACCGGTTTCGATGCTGCTTACCATGCCCAGCATCCTCGCCGTCAACAATGACCTGCCGGTGAAGACGCTTCAGGAATTCATCAAGTACGCTAAGGATCCCTCTAGAAAGCTCTCCTACGCCTCGCCGGGCGCCGGTACGCCGCAACACATCGCGGGCGAACTGCTGAAGACTCTGGCAGGATTAGACATGACGCATATCCCGTATAAGGGCGCAATCTTCACCGACGTGATCGGCGGCCGCGTGGCGATGACCTTGCAGAACGCCGGCGCCATCCTGCCGGTGGTGAGAGACGGCAGGTTGCGCGGGCTCGCGGTGACCTCGCTCAAGCGCTCGCCGAACATGCCCGAACTGCCGACCATCGCGGAATCCGGATTTCCGGGTTTCGAAGCGGTGTCGTGGTTTGCGCTGCTGGCGCCGGCGGGCGCCCCGGCGGGCATCCTCGCCAAAGTGCATCAGGAATCAATGAAGGTGATTGCGAATCCCGAACTGCGCGCCCGTTTCGCACAACTCGGTCTGGACACTACCGGCAAAGGATCCGACGAGGTAGCCGCGATCATCAAGTCGGACATCGACAAATGGGCCAAGGTGATCAAGGACGCAGGAATTACCATGACCGATTAGCGAGTCATAATCCGCTTTGCCGTTGCAGGTTGCTGCCGCATTGTAGTGGCATATTTTCATAGTAGTCTCGCTGATGGGGGCCGTGAATTAGGGCCAAATGATTGTGGCGGCCGGTTGCAAAAGCGATGTTGAAATTCTACTCCCCGCGCAAGCCTGCCTGTTTCACAATAGGCGCCCACTTTGCAATCTCCGCGCGTATCGAAGCGGCAAACTGATCAGGCGTATCGGCGATTACGTCATACGCTTCGCCGCGCAAGCGCTGCTGCACCTCGGGCGTTTTCAAAATTCTCACCAGCTCACCGTGCAAGCGCTCAATGATGACGCGCGGTGTGGCGGCGGGAGCGATCATGCCGTACCACGCACCGCCTTCAAAGCCGGGCAGCCCTGATGCGGCCACCGTGGGCACATCGGGCATGACCGCGGAACGTTGCAAGCTGGCCACCGCGAGTGCACGCAAGCGGCCTGCTTTCACCTGCGGCGCAGACTGCGCCACGTTGCCGAACGACAACGATACTTCGCCGCTGATCACCGCGGTGACCGCGGGTGCGTTGCCTTTGTACGGCACCACGATCACATCAATGCCGGCAGTTCTTTTGAACAGTTCCGCCGCCAGTTGCGACGGGCTGCCGCCAAACGACCAGGTGATTTCGCCGGGCCGCGTGCGCGCCAGCGCGATGAGTTCTTTCACCCCGCGCACCGGCAGCGAAGGATGCGCAATCAGCAAAAAAGGCGCGAATCCGAAGCGTGTCACCGGCGCGAAATCTTTCACCGTGTCGTACGGCAGTTTGGCAAACAGACTGGCGTTGATGCCGTGGGTGCCGTTGGTCGCCATGCCCAGCGTGTAGCCATCGGGCACGGCGCGCGCCGTGAGTTGCGCGCCGACCACGCCATTCGCACCCGCGCGATGATCCACGATCACCTGCTGCCCCCAGGCTTCGGTCAGTTTTTGACCGATGGTGCGCACCAGAAAATCGCTGGGCCCGCCGGGGCCGAAGGGCACGATCACGCGGATGGGTTTGGTGGGGTATTGTTGTGCGAGGCTGATGGACGCGCAAAACGTGAGGGCTGCAACCATCAGGCCATTCGGGATGTGGAGCTGCAACATTTTCAGCGAACTCATAAAAACAAATGGTTACGGCGCATCCGTTATTCGCAAATCACCGCAATGTCAAGCGCGCACCGCCCTCAAATGCGGCACAGCTCGTCGCCGCAACCTAAATCGCGATCGGCCTCCACCAGCAATTGCTCAAACGTTTCGGGCACGCGAATTTCCTTGCCGATCACGCGCGGGCTGTAACCTTGCAGCCAGAAGCTGTTGGTTGGGTGTCCGCCGCCCGCGATGATGATCACAAAGTTGTCGGGCTTTGATGTGATCGGCCACGGGTCTTGTTTGAGACTGTCGCGCGTTAACGCGTTGGAATCGATTTCAATCCACGCCGGGCCGCCGTTGCGTTTCAACTCCGCTTGCGGGATGCGCGAATGCTCGTAAAAGAATTCGCGCATTTTTTTCTTGTTCCAGCCCAGGCGCGCCATGGTGTTAGCCACCACGCCCGGAATCAGGATCGCGCCCGGCGTGCCCTTTTCGTAACCTGAAAGATTGGTGTAATTGGGCGTGCGCATGAAATCAGCCATGCGGTGCATGCCCTGATCGGTGTCTTCTTCGGGCGTTTCTTTTTTCGCGCCGCGCCGCCGCACATTGGTGGCGCCGTTCGAGAACATCAGCGACACCGAATTCATCTCGCGCACAAAGCCGTGACGCTCCATCGCATGCGTGGGCCAGCCGGCGGGCAGATTGTCTTCATCTTCCGCGAACACGGCGTTGGTGTAACGCATGCCGCCGTAGTTGGCCATGGCGCCGATACCCGGCAGCGCGCCGCCGACATTCTGCTGGATCAGGCGTAGTGCGCGGCCTATGCTGGCGCCGGCCGGGCGCTGCGGATCGGGGCCGAGACAACCGAAGCCGGAGTTCAAACGTATTTGTTTGGCAATCGGCCCATTGACGATCACCACCGGGTATGCGCTGCCGGATGCGGCCTGCAATTGCTCGGCCTTGGTTTCGGGATGTAAAAACGCTTCGACCGCGGCAATCAACACCGGCAGATATTCAGGGCGCCCACCCGCCATGGTCAGCGCAACCGCACAGGTTTCAACGGTAGTGATGCCGCCGCGCGGCGGAAACTTTCCAATCACATGGTCGCGTGGCAAGGGCGTTCCACGCAGTACGCGATCCACGCGTGCTTGCGTCGCGGGCCACAGCGGCAGGCCGTCGCCCCACAGATTGGTGATCGCCAGATGGTTGGCTTTATCGAGAGCCTCTTCGTAGGTATCGCCTTCGACCTTGAGCATCGGCACAACACCCGGCGCGGCTTTTGCATACACCGATTGCCAGCGCGTAAGTCCGTCGTAGAACTCCTGCTTGCGCGCGGTGAGCGCTGAGATGTCGCTGCCCGGCAAAAACATATCGATCGGAAAGGTGATCATCGCTGCATCGGGCGCGAGCCCGAGGCCCGAAATCGCGTTGGTCACCACGCCCTTGAAATCCGCCCGCGTCAGCGTGACGGTGGGGATCCCCAGTGCTTCGATTCTAGCGGCTGCACGGCCGCAGGCTGTGGCGCAGGAGCCTCAGGCCGCATTGCCGATGATCACCGCATCGACACCGCTCTGCTTCACCAGCCGCGCGGTCTCTTCCTCGCCGATGACCGCATTGCCCTGCGGGTAAGTATCGATGGGCAGAATTTCAACACCGGGGAAATCTTTTTCAAACAAGGATTTTATCAACGGCAGCGTGCGATACGCCTGCCATTGTTCGTTGGTGACGATGCCGATTTTCTTGCCGGCGATGGCGTTCAGACGCGGTGCGTGCGGCTGCGTGATTTCAATCGCGCCGAAGGGATCGTGCAGTTCGAGTTGTATCATAGTTACTTGCTCCAGTGAATCAATACAGGTTTGAATCGTAGCACGCGAGTGGTCGTGTTACGCTTGTTTTGAAGAAACTGATTGCTGCGTAAAACATACAGACTCTCACCCTATACTCGTCATTGCGGCGAAGGCCGGAATCCAGGTCGTGACCCGGCCCGCAGGGCCTGAAATCAGATGCTTCGCAAATAAATAATTCGCCCCCATCCTACCTTCCCCCAAGGGAAGGGGATACCAGCCTTCGCTGGAATTACGGTGTTGGTATTTAATCTGTGTTCATCTGTGTAAATCTGTGGCTAAAAAAGGTTTTTGAAAACATGGACCACCTGCTTACCGACACCCAGCGCGCGTGGCAACTGAAAGCGCGCGAATTCGCAGACAAAGAAATACGTCCGCTTTCCCTCGCGCGCGACCAGATTGCCGATCCAGCCGACACCTTCGACTGGAACATCATCCGCAAAGGCTCGAAACTCGGCATTCGTACCGCAGCAGTTCCCACTGAATACGGCGGGCACGGCATAGACTTCACCACCCAAGCCTTGATGATTGCAGAAATGGCGAAAGCCGACAGCGCCATCGCCAAAACTTTCAGCCAAAGCTGGAAGTGGAGCCATCTGCTAGTCGATAACGGCAGCGCCGAGCAGAAGAAGCGTCTCTTCGACGCGTTTGTAGGTGACGACACCTTCGTGCTGGGCGGCGGTATCACCGAGCCCAATGCCGGTTCGGACAACCGATTGCCGCCACAGGACGATCCAAGGTCCGGCCTGCAATTGCGCGCAACGCTCGACGGCGACACCTGGGTATTAAACGGCGCCAAGGTTTATATCGCCAACGCCAACATCGGCAAACTGATTTTCGCCTTTACCCGCACCGATCCCAACGCGCCGGTGCCGGAAGGCACCACCATCTTCGCCGTGCCCCACGACACGCCGGGGCTCAGGGTCGGCAAAGTGTTCAACAAGCACGGCTGGCGCTTTTATCAGAACGCGGAACTCTTTTTCGAGGACGTGCGCGTGCCTGACAGCAACCGCCTGGGCGCAATCAATGGCGCGCACAAGAATCACGGTGGCAAAAACAGCAAATTCGGCGATCTGGAATACGCGGCCAACGCATTGGGCATTTGTGACGCTGCCATTGAAATGGCCACCCTGCATGGCCGCACACACCGGCAAAGCGGCAAACGGCTCAATCAACACCAGTTGTTTCAGTTGAGGCTGTCGGAAATGCACATGTTTACCGAGGCGCTGCGCGCATTCGTGATGCGCATCGCCGCCGAGAGCGATTGCACCGCTGACATTTCACGCAAGCACAATATGCTGTTGATGAATTTCTCCACCGACTCGATGCAGCGCGTGTGTTATCTGAATCTCGATATTCACCGGGGCGCGGCGAAAGGCGCCATCAGCGCACACGCGGATAAACTGGTGCGCGATGCGATTATCTGGACCCATATTGCGGGTGATTCGGTGCAGCGCATGAAGGCGGTCAAGGCGTTGTTGTGACGGCTGTATTTAGCCGCAAAGGCGCAGACTGACCCATTGAGAGATCGTCATTCCGGCGCAAGCCGGAAACCAGAGCTTAACAAGTGTTTTGTCTGAACGAACTGGATTCTGGCGTACGCCAGAATGACGGGGTGGCGAGGTTGCCTCGATTTACTTGGTCAGCGCAAGCTCCTTCAGAAACGCCCCGAGAACGCCATCCAATTTAGCGCGGCAGGATTGCGGCAACTGCCATAAGCGGGAACAGCCGGCGACTAATTCTTCGCCAGCTTCTGCACCCGCCAGTTCAGCGGATCGGCGATGTAAATGTTTTCCTTGCTGTCGAGCGCCAGCAAATGCGCTTCGCCGTACTGATTCGGCCCTTTGCCCTGGCTGCCGGTGATGCCGAGCACCTTGCAGTTTTCGTCGAGCTTCATGATCTTGCCGGCGTGGCCGTGCGCCATCATGATGTGCGTGTTGTCGCTGCATAGGCACAGGCCGCATGGCGTACCGGGGTGGCTGGTTTCGCGCACGTAGTTACCTTCGCCATCGAACACCTGTATGCGCTGATTGGAGCGATCGGCGATGTAGAGCAGGCCTTTGCCGTTGATCACGATGGAGTGCGGCTGGTTGAATTTGCCCGGCTCTTTGCCGGTGCCGCCCCAGGTTTTGAGGTGAGCGCCGTCGGCGGTGAATTTGTGTACCAGCGATTCGCCTTTGCCGTGGCCCTGGGTGATGTAGACCTCGCCCCTGGGCCCGAACGCGAGATCGTTGGGCTCGTCAAAGCATTTAAGGTGTCCGGCCTGATGCCACTCGCCGGCGCGCCCTTTCACGCCCCACACCATGAGTATGCGTCCATCGGCAGTCATCTTCACCACAATATGCGCGCCGGTATCGGTAGCCCAGATATTGCCTTCGCGATCGATGCGCAGGCCGTGCGGATTGGTGAAGATGCCGCGCCCCATGGTGCGCAGATAATTGCCGTCGTTATCGAACTCCATCAACGCGTGTTCGCCGCGATTGAATACGAAGATGTTGTTTTTGGCGTTGACCGCCACACCCGAACACGGGCCGAAGTTGATACCGGCGGGCAGTTTAAAAATATCGGCGACGGGCGCGTAACCGAGATCGGGAATGTTGTTGGACATGGTGGGCCTCACAGAAAGTTGATCGTTCCGGCGCACGCTGCGTGGCGCGGATTTTTTTGCGTATCCCGCAGAGCGTATCAGGTCTACTCCCGCCATGCGACCGAATTGCGCCGTGGCATTTGCAGTGAAAACCCGGGATAACAATTGCGCTTACCCCAGGTGATGCCAGCGATTCGGCAACGCCAGGTTGTCACGAGAAGGCATGCTTCGTCACTTGAAATTCAACAAAAATATTGTATGTAAACAGATAGTTACATCAAGCCATCGTGCGCCGGACTCACACGGCGTATCTGCTAGAATTCGTCGTTGCTCCCGCATTACCGCTACAGGATTCTCCTAACCAATGTCGAATCGCATGCCGATACATGTTCAACTCGCCGGCTTGATCGTGTTTGCCGGCGTATGCCATGGTGCGCAGGCGCAACGCGCGGAGGATGCCGCGCGTGGCTATCCGTCGCGCCCGATCCGCGTGGTGATCGGCTTCACGCCCGGCGGTCAGCCCGACATCGTGATGCGCCTGATCGCGCCCAGGCTCGGCGAAGCGCTGGGCCAGCAGTTGGTGGTTGATAATCGCCCCGGCGCTGGCGGCACGGTCGGCACAAAAATCGTGGTCGATGCGCAGCCTGACGGCTATACGCTGCTGACGGCCTCTTCCTCGCATGCCATTGCGCCGGCCATCTACGCCAAGCTGCCGTACGATTCGTTGCGGGATATCGCCGGCATTACCATGACATACAGCGCCTCGTATGTGCTGGTGGCAGCGCCATCACTCGGCGTGAAAAGCGTGCAGGAACTGGTGGCCATGGCGAAAGCCAAACCGGGACAGCTGAATTTCGCGTCGGCCGGCACCGGCAGCGGCATGCATTTCGCGGGCGAGGTGTTCAAGCAGGCGACGCAAATTGACGCCTTGCATGTGCCCTACAAAGGCGTGCCCGAAGCGTTAAACGATACCATCGGCGGACGCGTGCAATTCACCATGGCGCCCCTGGGTTCATCCCTCGGTCTGGTGCGCGACGGACGCCTGCGCGGACTGGGGGTGTCATCGCCGAAACGCGTCGGCGTGCATCCGGATCTGCCGACCATCGCGGAATCGGGCTATCCCGGCTTTCGTTGGGATTCGTGGGGCGGCCTGTTCGCGCCCGCGAAAACGCCGCGCGTCATTATCAACAAGTTGAATCGCGAAGTGGTGCGGGTGCTGAACGACCCGGATATTCATCAACGCCTCAGTGGGCTGGGCATGGAAGTTGTGCCAACCACGCCCGAACAACTCGATAAATTTGTGGCAGAGCAGTTGGCCTTGGTGATGCAGTTGGCGAAGCAGGCCGGTATTCAGGCGCGATAGAATCTGCTCGGTAAATGGTCATCAGACCATTTACCGCTAATACCTCCCCTCTCCCATCGGGACAAGGGAACACTTGAAGCGGAGCAGAGGGGCCAGGGGTGAGGGAACTAACGGGACTTATTGCTCGGCCTTAATCCCCGCCGCCTTCATCAGCGGCCACCACTTGTCGATCTCTGCCTTGTGATACGCAGCAAGCGCTTGCGGCGTCTGCTCCGCGCGCGGCGGAATTTCCTGACCGAGATCGGCGAAGCGCGCACGTATAGTCGCGTCAGCCAGCGTGTCGACAATAGCAGCGTTGAGCTTCATCAGGACATCTTGCGGCACGGCCCTGGGCGCCCAGATGCCGTGCCACACCGCGGTGTACAAACCCGGCAGGCCCGCCTCGTCAGTGGTAGGGATTTCGGGTGCGGCGGCCTGACGCGTCTTGGACGAGACCAGGTACGCCCGCAGTTTACCCGCACGCGTGTGCGCAACCGCGCTCGACACCTGCGTCATATACAAATCAATTTCACCCGACAGCAAAGCCTGCATCGCCGGCGCGCCGCCGCGATACGGCACAAACTCCATTTTTACGCCGATGCGGTTGAGGAAATAAATCCCCGCGATGTGCGATGCGCCGCCGATCCCGCCGGTGCCAAACTGTATTTTGTCCTGATTGGCCTTTATCCATGGAATCAGCTCTTTCAAATTCTTCGCGGGCACAGCGATCTTGGACACCACCACCTGGGGATTGGTCGCGATCATCGCCACCGGCGCGAAGTCCTTTAGCAGATCAAACGTCAGGTTGTAGTAGGCGCCGTTAACCACATGCGTGCCCCAGTGCCCGATGCTCAGCGTATAGCCGTCGGGGGCGGAGCGCACCACGCGCCCGGTGCCGATGCTGCCGCCCGCGCCGGTGACGTTTTCCACCACCACCGTCTGGCCCAAATAGCGGCGCATCGGTTCGCTCATCAGACGCGCCAGCGTATCGGTGGGCCCGCCCGCCGAGAACGGCACCACCACCGTGATGGCCCGCGTAGGCCACGGTTGCGCCATGCTGGTTGAAATCGCGCCGAAGATGATTGCAAGCGCACAGGCTTTGAGTAGTGTTTTCATGCTGATATCTCCTTAATCGTTGGTGGCACACCAAAAACCGCCCGTAGCCCAGATTGCGCTGCGCTACATCCGGGCTACGAACGATGGCAACGCCGTTTCCCTCACTCGGCCTTAATCCCCGCCGCCTTCATCAACGGCCACCATTTCTCGATTTCCGCCCTGTGGTACGCGGCGAGCGCCTGCTGCGTCTGCTCATTGCGCGGCGGAATTTCCTGCCCGAGATCGGCAAAACGCTTGCGCAGGATGTCGTCCGTCAGCGCCTCGACGATGGCGGCGTTGAGCTTCATGTTGGTGTCGCGCGGCGTACCCTTGGGCGCCCAGATGCCGTGCCAGACCGATGTATACAGGCCCGGCATGCCGGCTTCGTCGGCCGTGGGAATTTCCGGCGCGGCGGCCTGACGCGATTTTGCCGTCACAAAGTATGCGCGTAACTTGCCCGCACGCACCTGTTCAATTCCACCCGATACCTGCGTCATGTACAAATCGATTTCACCGGCGAGCAGCGCCTGCATCGCCGGCGCGCCGCCGCGATACGGCACGAAATCCATTTTTACGCCGACACGGTTGAGAAAATAAAGTCCGCCAATATGCGATGAGCTGCCAATGCCGCCGGTGCCTATCTGGATCTTGCCCTGATTGGCCTTGATCCAGGGCACCAGCTCTTTCAAATTCTTCGCCGGCACGGAAACTTTGGTTATAACCATCTGCGGATTGGTTGCGATCATCGCTACCGGCTGCAGATCCGTCAGCAGATCGTAGTTCAGTTTGTAGTACGCGCCGTTCACCACGTGCGTGCCCCAATGCCCGATGCTCAAGGTGTAACCGTCGGGCGCCGAACGCACGACTTTCGCCACGCCAATGCTGCCGCCTGCGCCGGTCACATTATCGACAACCACGGTCTGCCCGAGAAACCGGCGCATCGGCTCGCCCATCAAACGCGCGAGCGTATCGGTAGGCCCGCCCGCCGAGAACGGCACCACGATCGAGATCGATCGCGAAGGCCACGGCTGCGCCATACTGGTTGATCCAGCGCCAAAGATGACTGCAAGCGCACATACTCTGAGCGGTACTTTCATGCCCATCTCCTGTAGTTAAAACGCAAGTGTCAAGGTTACTTTACCTCAATCCTGCGCTCCTTCACCACACGCCGCCACTTGGCGATTTCTTCGGTGACATGGCGCGTCATTTCCTGCGGGCTGCCGGGGCGCATGTCACCGCCCGCCTCGGTGAATTGTTTGATCACATCATTGCCGGCCATGATCGCGCGCAGCTCCCGGTTCAATGTCACGATCACCGCTTTGGGCGAGCCACCCGTGGCGCCCATGCCTGCGAACGAGGTAACGTCAAAACCCGGCAGAATCTGCGACACTGGTGGCAGCTCGGGCATCTGCGGCGAACGGTCTTTGGAGCAAATTGCAATCGCGCGGATGCGGTTGGAGCGGAGGTGCGGTGAGGCGCCGGTGAGCGTCATGAACATAAAATCGATGCGTCCGCCGATCATGTCGGTAAGCGCCTCGGTGCTGCCCTTGTACGGAATATGCACCGTATCCGTGCCGGCCATAACATTGAACAACTCGGCGGCCAGATGAAACACCGAGCCGATACCCACGGACCCGTAATTCAATTTTCCGGCATTCTTTTTTGCCAGCGCAATCAACTCCGCCGTGCTGCGTGCGGGCGAGTCATTGCGCACGGTGAGCACGAACGGATAGGTAACGATGGTGGTAATCCAGTCGAAATCCCTGAGTGCATCGTAGGGAGTTTTCACCGACGCCGCATGCGCGGTAAAGGCGCCGCTTATGAATATCAGCGTGTAGCCATCGGGTGTCGCTCTGGCCACCAGGTTGGCGCCGATGGCGCCGCCCGCGCCCGGACGGTGCTCGATCACAAAGTTCTGACCGAGCCGCTCGCTGAGCCTGGGCGCGAGCACGCGCACCAGAAAATCAGAGCTTCCACCCGGCTGAAACCCTGACACGATGCGCACCGGACGCAGCGGGTAATCCTTGATCGGCGAAGCAGCGTACGCCGCTAACGGCGTCGCGACCAACAGCACCACCAGCAATGGCCTCATTTCACGCTCCGGGTAAGTGTAGTGAACAGATAGAGTCAATCCTACACAATCTGCAAGGTAAGAGGTTATCGCAGGTTCGCCGGCGGAATTGACCGCCGCGATGAAATCCGAGATGGCGACCACAGGTAAGATAATCAAGACTATCGGCATCCGCGCTGAGTAGTACGCTGCCTCGCGCGAGACAGACTTCGCGTGGCGTCACTGAATGCTGATTCCGGCATCCTTGATGACCTTGCCCCACTTCGCCAACTCGGCGCGAATAAACGCGGCGAATTCATCGGGCCGCTCACCGCCGACGTCGGCGCCGGTACTGATCATCTGATTCCTGATCACGCGATCATTCAGGGCCTTCACCACTTCCCGGTACAGCAAAGAGATCACCGGCTGCGACACGCCGGCAGGCAGATGCCATTCCATCCGGTCGCTTCCACGCCCGGCAGACCGGCTTCCGACATGGTGACGATGGCGGGCGCCACCTGCAGGCGCTGGGCGTTGGCGACGGCGAGCGCTCGAAGTTTGCCACTGTTGATATGCGGGCCTATGATACTGAAGTAATTGAGGGTTGCGTTGATGTGACCGCCGAGAACGTCGGGTAATTCGGCAGAGGTGGACTTGTAGGGGATGCCTCTGATGTTGATGCCGGCCCTGGCCTTGATCCATTCGCCGAGCAGTTGAGGGAGACTGCCGGGGCTCGAAGAGGCGTAATCCAAAGTCCCGGGTTTGGCTTTTGCCAGATCGACGAACTCTTTTATCGATGCTGCGGGTAGCGATGGATGCACCGCCAGAATCAGCGGCCCCGAGGTGAGGCGCGTAACAGCAACAAGCTCCTAGTTCAAGCGCGACGATGGATCGGGATTGAGCAGGTCGCTCAGCACGTGGTTGATGTTGCAACTGAGCAGCGTATAGCCGTCCGGCGCCGCCTTCGCCGCCAGCTTCGCCGCGATCGCACCATTCGCCCCCGGACGATTGTCCACGACCACTGGCTAACCCAGTGCTTCGTTGAGTTTCTGTGCGACCTGCCGGACGCGCATGTCTCCCGCCGACCCTGCAACCCCTGGCTGCAGGATTCTGATCGGCTTGATGGGATAGTTCTGCGCCCATGCCGGTGTCGACAAGGCGCCTGCTGCGAGCGCCTTTGCTGCGGCGATAGTGCGGAAGTTGTCCACAGAACCTCCCTTCATGGCAGGCGCACTGCAAATGCAGGAATGCCCAACTTGTTGCAGGCTGCGCCGGACAAGCTGGATCAGCTTTGGCAAAATAGTCTACACCCATGATCCGCGCTTGGGCAACATTGAACCCTGAACTCACCGCAGTGTCCCACCCCCTACACCACAACAAAGACTGCCCATGAGAAACCAAAAACTTTTTGTCGCAGCCACCCTCGCCGGCCTGGCATTACCGATGGCAGGATGCTCTGCGTTAGTGGCGGTGGGCGACGCCGCTATCACGGTAGGCGCCACCGTAGTCAAGATCGGCGCGAAAGCCGTCGGCGCAGTCGCCGACGCGGTGATCCCCGACTCCGGCAAAAAGAAAGAGGACAAGTAGTTCGTTCGCCGCGTATGAACAGAAGGCGCCGTCACTTTCAGGTAACCACGAGTGTCACGCCTGAAACGAGTACAAGGACAAGCACGACTTTGCGAAACGCCGCTTCGTCGAGCTTGCCGTAGAGCTTCCAGCCGAGCCACGTACCCGCCAAAAGCGCGGGCAGGCCGATGACGAACAATTGCAGTATGTCCATGGTTATCGCGCCAGCGCCGCCCAGCCAGAGGATAATCATCAAAAAAGTGGCAACCGCGGTCGGTTGAAACACGGCGCGCTGCTCGTCCTTCGGCCAGCCACGCAACCCGCACCAGATGGTCGGCAGGATTCCACCGAGTCCGGTCGATCCGCCGAGAATGCCGTTCACTACGCCCACCCCGCTGTCGAGGGCCGCGCCTGCCTGCTTCATCTCGGGCAACTTCGGGCGGGCGAGGTTGTAAAGACTGAACAGAATCAGCAACACGCTCACTGCGTTCCGCAGGTGCGACGGTGTAGCCCAATTCAAAACAAAAATGCCTGCGGGTATACCTACGGCGCTGCCCACGATGAACGGCAGCAGCCGATTGAAATTCAGTGCGCGCCGCAGTTTCCAAACCGCATAGCCTTGCACAATCAACACATAGGCGGCTATCAATACCACGGCCTGCCCCGGCGTCAACGCATGCAGCCAGATTGCTGTGGCGACCATGCCGAACGCAAAACCCGCAAGCCCGGTGACAAACGCCGCGAGAAACGCACCTGAGAGGAAAATTGCGAGATCAACGGGCGCTATGCCAAACATATTAGTTTCTCCTGAAGACGATGATTTTGGCGCGAAGCGTAGTTTTTCACATCATACAAAAAGACCGCCGCCGGATCGATAAATCGGCGGATCAACCACGGACACGCGATACGCACAATCTTGGGTCGCGCCCGCGTTACCCACGCGGTGCGGCCCGAGGCATCGCGCGCGGGCAGTTTGCTGGAACGCAACAGCGGCTCGCTGCTTTTACACCAGGCCTCATGACCACCTTCGAGCGATTCGGCGTGAATACCAGAATACCGAAGCTGAGCGGCGGCACCCTGACTTAGCGTCAATCCCTGTTGGCAGTAGACAACAACTGCTCGACCGACGTACTCCTTCGACCAGTCTTGTAAATCTCTAAAGTCGCGCTGGCGCGCAGTAGGGACAAAACGAGGGTCGGCTTTAAACTCGTCATCGGTGCGCACATCGATGAGCGCCGGTGCGCCGGGCAGAGCGATGAGCCGGGACAGTTGCGGGACGGAAATTTGCGATGGCGACGGCATAAGCATCCACCTCAAGCCAGAGGACGTGGACGCGATTCTTTGGCTGCCGCCTCACGGGGTGATCGCGATCGACCCCAGGCGCAAATTACCCCTCAACACGTGAACGGAGTCAAGGCCTTGACTGGCGTATGGCGCAATGCGCGTGGCTTGCGCCATACGAACCGTTCGTTAGGTTCAGAGATTCATCTCCAAAATATACAAGCCGCCGGAAAAGCGGTCGACCGTGTAAACCAAATTGCGGTCATCCACATAAACGTCGTTGATCTGCACCGACCCTTTGGGTGACAACGCCGGCGCTACGGGCACAAAGTAGGCGGCTTCCTGCGGCTGGTACGGGGTGGCAAGATCGTACACCCGCAAGCCGCCATTGAAGAAAGTGGCGAGGATGATTTTGTCCGAGCGCCATGCCACATCCAGCGGATAATTTTCATACAGATTGTGCTAACCGAAACGGCCGCCGCGCTTGGTGAACACTGCGGCGGGCGGCAGCGGCAGGGTGGAGATCGGCACCAGGTTGGTTTCGTCGGCCATGTTGACCACTCAGGTGAGCTTGGGCCAGTCCTTGCCGTCGTCCTGCACGCACTCGTCGGTGACGATCAGCAGATCGCGCGAGAATAGCGGCATCGCGGTATGGGTAAAGCCGTTCATCGGCGGCGAATAGTTGTAGCGCGTAACCACTTTCGGATGCTTCGGGTCGGTGACATCCGCGCCGGTAAAATTTTTCGGCGCAGCCTCATGACCCAGCCACATGATGCGCCGCCCATCTTTGGTTTTTTGCATACCCATGCCTTCGCCCACGCCGCCGAATCCGTCGAGCGTGTGATGCGACAGCAATTTGAAATTGTACGAAAGCGTTTGCGAAGCGTTGGTGCCGGGGCTGATGGCTTGAGCCATAATCTATCCTTGGGTTGAGAGCGGAACGGTGGTTTTATTCAAGGGTAACGCGCGCGAATTTGCGCTTGCCCACCTGCACCACGTAAACGCCTCTCGTAAGTTTGAGCACCTTGTCACCGATTTTCTCGCCGTCGATTTTGACGCCGCCTTGTTCGATCATGCGAGCCGCTTCGGTGGTGCTTGGGGTAAGGCCCGCGAGCTTTAGCACTTGCGCAATCGGCAATCCAGCAGGCGCAGCGAGCTTCACCTCCGGCATGTCGTCAGGCACGCCGCCTTGCTTAAAGCGTGCTTCAAAATCGGCGAGCGCGTTGGCCGCGGCGGAGGCGTTGTGAAAGCGTGTAACAATTTCCTGCGCGAATTGCACCTTGATATCGCGCGGGTTGGCGCCTTCGTTAACTTGTTGTTTTTGTTGATTTATTTGTGATAGAGATTGAAACGATAACAACTCGATGTAACGCCACATCAGCTCATCCGACACGCTCATCAGCTTGCCGAAAATCTCATTCGGCGGCTCGTTGATACCGACGTAATTGCCGAGCGACTTGGACATTTTGTTGACGCCATCGAGGCCTTCGAGCAAGGGCATGGTGAGCACGCATTGCGACGGCTGGCCATAGTGCTTTTGCAACTCACGGCCCATCAGCAGATTAAATTTTTGATCGGTGCCGCCGAGTTCAATATCGGCCTTCAGCGCCACCGAGTCGTAGCCCTGCACCAGCGGATACAGAAACTCGTGGATCGCGATCGGTTGATTACCCTTATAACGCTTGGAGAAATCGTCGCGCTCCAGCATGCGCGCCACGGTGTGGCTGGCGGCGAGCTTGATCATGTCCGCCGAGTTCATCTTGTCCATCCAGGTGGAATTGAATGCCACCTCGGTTTTTGTGCGATCGAGTATCTTGAATACCTGATCGGTATAGGATTCGGCGTTTTTCGCGACATCCTCGCGCGTGAGGGGCGGGCGTGTGGCGTTCTTGCCGGTGGGGTCGCCGATCATGCCGGTGAAATCACCGATCAGAAACAAAATGTGATGGCCGAGGTCTTGTAACTGGCGCAGCTTGTTGATGAGTACCGTGTGGCCGAGATGCAGGTCGGGCGCGGTCGGATCGAAACCGGCCTTTACCCGCAGCGGTGCGCCGCGCTTGAGTTTTTCGACAAGTTCGGACTCAATCAGCAGTTCATCGCAGCCGCGACGTATGGTTTCCAGCTGTAAATCCAGTTCCAGCATAAAACTTGCGCCCTTTTTTGGAAAATTCGGGGTTGACCGGGAGAGTGGTACTGCTATGCTTCGCGCTGCAAAAAATCGTGTGTTCAAGCCACAATAAGCGGCCATAAACCTAAACAAATCATGCGTCAAGCGCAATTCAGGATTGTAGCGCAAAGCCTGTCGCGGGTGATGCGGCTGCACCGCGGCGCACGCTTTCGCCGCTGGGCATTGGCTTTGGTGCTGCCATTCGCCGGCGTGGTTACGGCCTTTGGCATCGCGCCTCATACCGTCACCGACACGCTCGAACGCGTGCAGGTGGTCGAAGAACTCGCGTTGCCGCTGGATGCGCCGGTACTGGAAGCAACGCTGTCGCAGGCGCGCCAAACCTACTGGCGCGAAGAACGCATCCAGCGCGGCGACACACTGGCGCGCCTGCTGGCGCGGCTGCGCGTGAACGATGCCGAAGCGCTGGCGTTTCTGCATACGTCGCGTGAAGCGCGCGCAATTTTTCAGTTGATTTCCGGCCGCTCGCTGCGTGCGGAAACCGGCGCCGACGGCAAGCTGTTGACGCTGCATTATCTGAATGGCGAGCGGTTGCTCACCATCAAACGCGACGGCGATACGTTTGCCGCCGAAGACCATGTGGCGGCGCTCGAAACGCGCGTGCTTTCCGCTGCCGGTGAAATCCGCAGTTCGTTGTTCGCGGCCACCGATGCGCTCAACATTCCCGATGCGGTAGCGATGCAATTGGTCGAAATTTTTTCGACCGATATCGATTTTCACAAAGACCTGCGCAAGGGCGACCGCTTTGCTGTGGTGTACGAAGTGCTGCACCAGCAGGGCGAACCGGTACGCGCGGGACGTTTGTTATCGGCAGAATTCATCAATCAGGGCCGCACCTTGAACGGCGTGTGGTTCGAGGCCACGGAACCCGCGGACAACACAGGGAGCGGCGCCGGAGGCGCCTACTACACGCTTGAGGGCAAAAATCTGCGCAAGGCGTTTTTGCGCTCGCCGCTGGAGTTTTCGCGCATCAGTTCGGGGTTTACCGCTGCGCGTTATCATCCGATTCTGAACACCTGGCGCGCGCACAACGGCGTCGATTACGTCGCGCCCATCGGCTCTCGCATCAAAGCCACCGCCGATGGCGTGGTCGATTTCGCCGGCGTGCAAAGCGGCTACGGCAATGTGGTCATCCTGCGCCATCAAAATAAATACACCACGCTTTATGCGCACATGCAGGGCTTCGCGCCGGGTATACGCAAGGGCGCGCGCGTGCAGCAGGGCGAGGTCATCGGCGCGGTCGGCATGACGGGCATGACCACCGGCCCGCATGTGCATTACGAATTTCGCATCAACGACGTACACCACGATCCGCTGTCGGTAGCGGTGCCGCAGGCGGTCCCTTTGGCAGCGCAGCAAAAACACAAATTTCAGCTGGCCGCTGCCCCCCTCGCGCGCACCATGAACCTGTTGCGCGGCGCCACACCGTCCAGCTTCGAGTAAGCGCGATGCCCGGTTTGTTTATCGGGCTGATGTCGGGCACCAGCCTCGATGGCATCGACGCCGTTGTCGCTGCGTTTGACGGCGCGCCACGGCTGCTGCACTGCCATTATCAATCGTTTGAGCCACGGTTACGCGATGAACTGCTGGCGCTGCAAGCGCCCTGCGACAACGAGTTGCATCGCGCGGCGATGGCTGCAAATGACTTGGCGCGCGCCTATGCGGCAGCGGTTAACACTCTCCTTGCGAAAGCGTCTCTCGACGCGGGTGACATCGGCGCTGTCGGGTGTCATGGGCAAACAGTACGCCATCGCCCCGATGCGGGCTACACCACGCAACTGGTCAACGCGGCGTTGCTTGCCGAGCTGACGGGCATCGCCGTGATCAACGATTTTCGCAGCCGCGATATCGCTGCCGGAGGACAAGGCGCGCCACTGGCGCCGGCCTTTCATCGCCAGTTGTTTCATGCGGCGGACGAACACCGGGTGATAGTCAACATCGGAGGCATCGCAAATATTACGAATTTACCGCCGGCTGGCGCGGTTACGGGCTTTGACTGCGGTCCGGGGAACGCGTTGATGGATGAATGGATCCGTGCGCGGTGCAACCAGGCGTACGACAGGGACGGCGCCTGGGCAGCCACTGGAACTTTGTTGCCGGAATTGTATAAGCAATTGTTTTTAAATAATTTTTTTACACTTCCGCCTCCAAAAAGCAGCGGCCGGGATATGTTCAATTTGGCGTGGGTCATGCGCGCGACAAAAGGCGGCGAGCCGCCGCAGGATGTGCAGGCCACATTGCTGGAGCTCACCGCGCAGAGCATTGCGCAGGCGATCGAAAAATATTGTGCGGGCGCGCAGGCGGTGTACGTGTGCGGCGGCGGCGCACACAACTATGCATTGATGGCGCGGCTCGCCGCGCTGTTGCCGCGCCACAAGCTTGCGGACACCAGTACGCTGGGCGTGGATGCGGATTGGGTGGAAGCGTTGGCCTTCGCCTGGCTGGGGCGTCAAACGATGCGGCGTGAGCCGGGCAATTTACCCGATGTCACCGGGGCGAAAGGGCCGCGCATCCTGGGCGCGATTTATGCGGCGTGATGGGCATGTAAGGCAAAACGGTAATTGCCGCTGCCGTATTCGCCTGCGCCAGCATCATCCCATTCCATAAAATAAGCGGCTCGCGCCGCTTTTTTGCAGGGTGGCGCCGCTACGCCGAGAACGAAGACCCGCAACCGCACGTAGACGTCGCGTTCGGATTCTTGATCACAAACTGCGCACCTTCGACGTTCTCCTGATAGTCGATTTCCGCGCCCACCAGGTACTGCAGGCTCATGGGATCAACCAGCAAGGTAACGCCGGCTTTGTTAAGCGAGGTGTCGTCGTCGCTCACCGACTCTTCAAACGTAAAGCCATACTGAAAGCCCGAGCAGCCGCCGCCGCTAACGAATACGCGCAGCTTGAGCTCGGGATTGCCTTCTTCCTCGATCAGGCTCTTGACCTTGTTCGCTGCATTGTCGGTAAACACCAGCGGATCGGGCATCATTTGGGGAACCGCTTCGGTCAAAGCTTTGCTGACGGTTTCAGTAATCGCATTCATCGCGTACTCCAGGGTGTTGCTTTATATTGGGCTGAGATTGCCAAAAATTAAGTATTTGAATCCGCCGTCAGGGGTTTGATACTGACTACATTGTCGGCCTGCGCCTCAGTGTCGCAAACCATCATACCCTGTACCACAGCACCACCGTGGATTTCGAACCGGCGGTAATACACGTCGCCCGTAACATGGGCTTTAGACTGCAGATCCAGCGTATCACAGGCGTGGATCGGGCCGTTGACACGTCCGTTCACCATAACATGATTGACACGGATTTCACCGAGTACCTCTGCATGTTCGGAAATGACCAGCATGCCCGGCTGGTCGCCCGTTGAAACGATATTACCATGTACCCGGCCATCGACCCGCAGGCCATCTGAAAACTGGATATTGCCTTGGACGGTGGTCCCCGCGCCGATCAACGAATCAATACGGTTTTGCGGTTTTGCCGGGTCCTTTTTTCCAAACATGCTTAGCTCCCTAGGAGATGGCCACAGATTGCGTAAGTTTAGGCGCACTGGCGCCGTTTTGATACACCCGTACCTGGACACTCTTGACAACGGCGCCTGGTGCGATCTTGAAAGTCCCCTCAACCCGTTGAAATGACTTGAAATTAAGGTGATATTCACGTGTTTTGCCATCGGCGGTCGGCGGCAAGGCGATGATAATATTTTCGGCGCCCTGCAGTGCGCTGACTACGATTTGCACATGTCCCTGAAAATCTGCCGGACGTTGCCCACCCTGCACCAGCAGCATGCGGTATCTGAATTCGCCCGGCACGGCGTCGGGCTCGACCTTCAGCCGCCCCAGTGAAACGGCGTCGTCGCGTCCCGCAGTCGGCAGCAACGACTGAAAAAACGCCAGGTCATCCTTAAGTGCTGCGTTCTCGGTAGACAGGCTTTTCACCTGCTTGGTGAGATCGCCATAGGTCACCGCTTCAATCTGGCGTTGACTTTCGGATGACGCGAGTTTCGCCCGCATTTCGGCGATTTCTGCGGATTGTTTTACGGTGGCCTCGTTCAGCCGCTTCATCTCGTCTGCGATCTCGCTATTGCGAAATCTGGCGTATTCGCCACTGAAGTGATAAGTGAGCCAGATCGCGCCCAGCACCGCCACCACGACGCCTGCTGCGACCATTACAGACATGTAGGGCTGGTGCGCACGCACCGCCACGCGCGGCGCGTAAATGCCAAAACGATTCCTGAGCGACTTAAGCCAGGCTTTCAACGGGACGCGCCTCTCGCGATCATAGGCTGGGTAACGGTGACTAAGGCAGTAATGCAACTTGCCGTAGCCCGGTGTCTTCGGCAAAACCAAACATGATATTCATATTCTGCACTGCTTGGCCTGCGGCGCCCTTCATCAGGTTGTCGATGACTGATAGCACTACGGCTGTATCACCCCCCTGTGGCCGGTGTACCGCTATGCGGCAAATATTCGCGCCGCGCACGGAACGCGTGTCGGGGTGCGATCCCGCCGGCATGACGTCCACAAACGCTTCGTTAGCATAGCGCTTTTCAAACAAGGCTTGCAGATCGGCGTCGCTGGTGAGCTGGGCGTACAAGGTGGCGTGGATGCCGCGGATCATGGGCGTCAGATGCGGCGTGAAAATCAGCTTGACCGGTTTGCCTGAAATTATTGTAAGCCCTTGTTTTATTTCAGGATAATGCCTATGCCCCGGTACGCCATAAGCTTTGAAATTATCGGCTGCCTCGGCCAGCAGCGTATGTACTTCTGCCTTGCGACCGGCACCCGATACGCCCGACTTGGCGTCCGCGATCAGATGGTCAATATCCACCACGCCGGCTTCGAGCAGCGGCAGGAAGCCCAGTTGCACCGCGGTGGGGTAGCATCCAGGATTCGCCACGACACGCGCAGCGGTGATCTGGGCGCGATTGAGTTCGGGCAAACCGTAAACCGCCTCGGCCACCAGCTCGGGGCAGGCGTGTGGCATTTGGTACCAGTGCTCCCACAGCGCGATGTCCTTGATGCGAAAATCGGCCGCCACATCGATTACGCGCACGCCCGCTTCCACCAACGCAGGAGCATCTTTCATGGCAATGCCGTTGGGCGTGGCGAAGAACACCAAGTCGCACTGGTCGAGCGCGGCAGCTGCGGGTTCGGCGAACTTCAGATCAATCCAGCCGCGCAGGTTGGGGAACATCGTGGCAACCGGCAGGCCGGCTTCGGAGCGCGAGGTAATCGCAGTGAGTTTTGCGTAGGGATGCTGGGTGAGCAGCCGCAACAATTCCACACCGGTGTAGCCGGTGCCGCCAACGATGCCAACGTTGATGGTTTTCTGATTCATAACGGTTTTCAATGACGCGCTGCAAAGACTGAACTCTGCCGTTCCCGCGAAGTATGCGCCAAAAATAACAAAGCCGCCCGCAGGCGGCTTTGCCGTATGGTGCGGATTACCGCTTGGAGAATTGCTTGCGGCGTCGCGCTTTGCGCAAGCCGACTTTTTTACGTTCGACTTCACGCGCATCGCGCGTCACCAGGCCCGCTTTTTTGAGCGGTGGTTTCAACGCCGCATCGTAACTGATGAGCGCGCGCGTGATGCCGTGACGCACTGCGCCGGCCTGACCGGATTCACCGCCGCCGATAACGTTGACGCTGATGTCAAAGCGGGTAACATTGTCAGTGAGTTCGAGCGGTTGGCGCACGATCATGCGCCCGGTTTCGCGCGAGAAAAATTGGTCCACCGGTTTGCCATTGACGATGATGTCGCCCTTGCCCGGCCTGAGGTAAACCCGTGCCACCGCGCTTTTGCGCCGCCCCGTACCGTAGTTGCTCTGCACTGCCATGTGATATCGCCTCGACTGATATTTTTACGTAATTAAACTTGAAGGGGTTTGGGCTGCTGCGCGCTATGCGGGTGCGTTTCACCGGCATAGGCTTTCATTTTACGCAGCATGGCGTAGCCCAGCGGGCCTTTGGGCAACATGCCTTTGACGGCTTTTTCAAGCACGCGACCAGGGTGATCCGCGTGCATACTCTCGAAATTGGTCGTGCGTATACCGCCGGGGTAGCCGGTATGCCGGTGATACAGCTTGCCTTTGGCTTTGTTGCCTGTGACGCGCAGCTTGTCGACGTTGACCACAACGATATAATCGCCGGTGTCGACGTGAGGCGTGAATTCGGGTTTGTGTTTGCCGCGCAGCCGATGTGCGATTGCAGCAGCGAGCCGTCCCAGCACTTTGCCGGCGGCATCGACGATAACCCAATCGTGCTGCACGGTTTCTGTCTTGGCGTTAAATGTTTTCATGGTAAATCCTGTTTCTTTGCTTGGCGTATCTTCTACAAGGCGCTGCGGGCGTAGCAGCAAGTTCGATTTACAATCGGTGGCATGCTAATACACAGCCACCAGCCCGAACGGAACCGCGAATTCTATTAGAAATCAGGCATCTGTGTCAAATTAAGGATTGCTGCACTGAAGCCGCGGCAGTTCGCGTTTCATCAAGACAAATTATTTAAAAACAACAAGTTAATGAATACATGGCTAATCACGAATACGCTGGCGGCGTGGCTGCTGCCGCCCGGTTGCTTGCTGCTGCTGGCAGGGTGGGGGCTGTTTCGACTGCGCAAGCACCCGCGTTCGGGAAGCGTCTTGCTGGCATTGTCACTGGCGGCGCTGTGGGCGCTCTCCACCCCGTGGTTCTCGCGCACGCTGTTGCAGGCGCTTGAGCCGGCAGCGGTAGACCCGCTGCGCGCGCCGCCCGCGCAGGCTATCGTGGTTTTGGGTGGCGGCAAATATCATGCGGCGCCGGAATACGCCGCCGATACCGTGAGCGAAGCGACGCTGGTGCGCCTGCGTTACGCGGCGCTCCTGCAGCGGCAAACCGGCAAGCCCATTTTGGTGAGCGGCGGCGCGCCGGAAGGTAGCCGCATATCCGAAGCGCTGACCATGAAATCGGTGCTTGAAAATGAATTCAAGACGCCGGTAACGTGGCTGGAAGCCGCGTCGAATAATACGCTGGAAAACGCCCATGCCAGCCGTGCCATGCTCGCTCCGCTGGGCATCAATCGCGTGTACCTGGTAACGCACGCACGGCATATGCCGCGCGCGCAGTGGATATTTGCGAAAGCCGGTTTTGATGTGGTTATCGCATCCACCCAATGGACCACGAGCTTCGGGTTGACGGTGCGTGACTTCATGCCGCAAGCGTGGGCGCTGCGCGACAGCAGCGATTTTTTTCACGAGGTCATAGGCTTGGTATGGTATCGGCTAAAATCCGCGCTGCCATCAACAAATCCTGCGCAAGCGCACTTTCGCTTGCGCCTCGAATCCCCCCTCCTTTGCGAAGCGGGGGAGAGCGAAGCGAGGGGCTGGCGGGGGGTGGGGGCAACATTGTTCACTCGGTTTGCGAGTAAGTCATGAAAGCACGTATTAAATGGCTGGAAAACGTGGCCTTTGTTGCCGAATCGGAAAGCGGTCACGCGATGGTGATGGACGGGGCACCCGAAGGCGGTGGCCGCAACCTGGGACCGCGCCCAATGGAAACCCTGCTGATGGGCGCTGGTGGTTGCACCGCCTATGACGTGGTTCACATCCTCAAGAAATCACGCGCGGATGTGACTGACTGCGTGCTGGAAATCGACGCCGAGCGCGCAAGCGAAGACCCGAAAGTGTTTACCAAGATTCACTTTCATTTTGTGGTGACGGGCAAAGCGCTCAAAACAGCGCAAGTTGAACGCGCGGTGCACCTTTCGGCGGAAAAATATTGTTCGGCTTCGATCATGCTAGGCAAGACCGCTACTATTACTCACGACTTCGAAGTCCTCGAAGGCTAGCGGCGAAGCCAGCAGCCGGCTCCCGCACTCGGCCTGCGGCTACCGAGTCGCCGTCTGCCTTCGATCATGCTAGGCAAGACTGCCGCTATTGCTGTTGCAGTTACAACCAGTACGCAGTTTCGGTCATCGCTTTCGATGACGCCTTCATCGCGGCTTTCACCGGCTCAGGCAATTCCGTCCCGCCGTGATTGAGCGCACTGGCGGCATGTTTCGCCTCGTCGTCCCGCATCTGTTGCAGAATCGCGCGGCTTTTATGATCATCCGCCGGCAACCGCGCCAGATGGCCCTCGAGGTGCTTTACCACCTGCCGCTCGGTTTCCGCCAAAAATCCGAGATTCCACTTGTCTCCGAGTAAGCCGGCCACCGCGCCGATCGCAAACGAGCCCGCATAAAACAGTGGATTCAACACACTCTTGCTGCCGCCCAATTCGGCGATGCGCCGCTCGGTCCACGCCAGATGCTCGGTCTCTTCCTGTGCGGCTTGGGTTAGCGCCTCGCGCGCGGTCGAATCGCGCGCCGTCATTGCTTGCCCCTGATACAACGCCTGCGCGCACACTTCTCCTGTGTGATTGACGCGCATCAGCGACGCCGACAAGCGGCGCTGCGCATCCTCAAGGGGCGCCTCGACGCACGCGTCTCCCGGCACGCCCCGCAAGGTTTGCGCGGGCGCGAACAGCGTGCGCAAACCTTTGTCGAAACCCACGATAAGTCGATCGATGTTGATCATGCGGCCACCACACTTGTGACGAACAAACGCTCCAATTCGACACCCGGCTCCGGCGCGCGCATGAACGCTTCGCCCACCAGGAAACAGTTCACTTTGCGCGAGCGCATCAACGCCACGTCGGCGGTTTTCAGGATGCCGCTTTCGGTGATGACGATGCGATTCGCGGGCACGCGATCCAGCAAGCCCAGTGTCGTACCCAGCCTGGTTTCAAAGGTGCGCAGGTTGCGGTTGTTGATGCCGATTAACGGCGTAGTCAGTTTCAGCGCAGTATCCAGTTCTTCGCCGTCATGCACTTCCACCAGCACCGCGAGCCCGAGGCTCATCGCCACCGATTCCAGCTCGCGCAGTTGCGGCAAATCCAGCGCCGCCACGATCAACAATATGCAATCGGCGCCCGCCGCCCGCGCCTCGTACACCTGGTACGGGTCGATCATGAAATCCTTGCGCAGCACCGGCAAAGCGCAGGCGGCGCGCGCGGCCTGCATATGCGCGATGCTGCCCTGGAAAAATTGCTGATCCGTCAACACCGAAAGGCAGGCGGCGCCGTGCTGCTGGTAACTTTTCGCAATCAACGCGGGCTCGAAATGTTCGCGCAGCATGCCTTTGCTCGGACTCGCCTTCTTGATCTCGGCAATCACCGCGGACTTACCCGCGGCGATTTTCGCGCGCAACGCACCGGCAAAATCGCGCGGTGGCGCGGCGAGGTTAGCTTGCCGTTCAACGCCAGCCAGCGGCGCGGCAAGTTTTGCGGCAGCCACTTCCTGCGCTTTGACCGCAACGATGCGGCGCAAAATATCTGACATAAAATAGGGTTAAAGCAAATGCCTGCATCAATTCATTTAACGGCGCGCGTATGCGCCACAAACCGATCGAGCTGATTGCGCGCAGCCCCGGTGGCGATTGTCGCCAGCGCCATCGTCACGCCGTCCGCCAGGGACGCCGCCAGGCCCGCGACATAAATACTCGCGCCCGCGTTGAACGCCACGATGTCGCGCGCTGCGCCCGGATTATTATCCAACGCCGCAAGCAGCATCGCTTTCGAGGCCTCGATGCCATCCACACGCAGCGCCGCCGCGTCGCACGTCTTAAGGTGCACATCGGACGGCTGCACCTCGTACTCGCGCACCTCGCCATTCTTCAACTCGGCGATCAGGGTCGGACCGCACAGCGAAATCTCGTCCAGACCTTCGCGCCCATGCACGATCATCACGCGCCGGCTGCCCAGCCGTTGCAGCACGCGCGCCTGGATGCCGACGAGATCGGGATGAAACACGCCCATCACCTGCTGCTTTGCGCCCGCCGGGTTGGTGAGCGGGCCGAGGATATTGAATATTGTTTTCACACCAAGTTCGCGGCGCACCGGTGCGGCATATTTCATCGCGCTGTGGTGGTTGGGTGCGAACATGAAGCCGACGCCGACATCGTTGATCGACTTCGCCACTTGATCCGGCGCGAGATTGATATTGGCGCCGAGCGCCTCCAGCACATCGGCGCTGCCGCTTTTGCTCGATACCGAACGTCCGCCGTGCTTGGCGACTTTGGCGCCGGCCGCCGCCGCGACAAACATTGCCGCGGTCGAAATGTTAAAGGTGTGCGCCGCATCACCGCCGGTGCCGCAGGTGTCGATCAAATTCGGCGCATCGTCCACCGGCACTTGGGTGGCAAACTCGCGCATCACTTGCGCGGCGGCGGAAATTTCGCCGATGGTTTCTTTTTTAACACGCAGGCCCGCGATGATGGCGGCGATCAGCGTGGCAGACACCTCGCCACTCATGATGCTGCGCATCAGCAAGAGCATTTCCTCATGGAAAATTTCGCGATGTTCAACGATGCGCGCAAGCGCTTGCTGCGGGGTCATGCGTGAACTCCGTCCATGGTCTCATTCATCGTTTATGCGCCTTCCAGAAAATTTTTCAGCAGGGCATGGCCGTGTTCGGTGAGTATCGATTCCGGGTGAAACTGCACGCCCTCAACCGCCAGCGATTTATGACGCACACCCATGATCTCGCCGTCATCCGTCCATGCGGTCACTTCAAAACAGGCGGGCAGGCTTTCGCGCTCGATCACCAGCGAGTGATAACGCGTGGCCTGAAATCCGGCGGGCAGACCTTTGAACACGCTGCTGCTGTTATGCTGAATCGCCGAGGTCTTGCCGTGCATCAGTTGCTTGGCATGCACGATTTTGCCGCCGAACGCCTGACCGATGCTTTGATGTCCCAGGCACACCCCGAGTATCGGCAGCTTACCCGCAAAGTGACGGATCGCCGCTACCGAAATGCCCGCTTCGTTCGGTGTGCAGGGACCGGGCGAGATGACGATGCGCGCCGGTTTCAGCCGCTCGACACCTTCGAGCGTGATGTCGTCGTTACGAAATACCCGCACCTCCTCGCCCAGCTCGCCGAAATACTGCACCAGGTTATAGGTGAACGAATCGTAGTTGTCGATGACCAGCAGCATGGGCAGGTGCGGTAACGCAAGTTGTTGAATGGCTTGCGATTATACGCCGGGATCACTGGCCGACGGGCGCGAACTCAAACCCCTCAGCCGGCGCCTTCGTAGACGATTTTCCAGCCGCCGGATTCCTTCATCCAGTATTGGCGTTTGCGCGACTGGCCGGCAAGGTTGCTGCTGTCGTAATCCTGATCGAAGGTAACTACCGCGAGATCGGCTGCGCCCGGATAAAAAAACATGCTGACGTTCTCGAGCTTGACCTTGATCCAGGTTTTGCCGGCGTTGACGCGATACTTGTGTTCCGCCCACGCCTCGAATTTTAGCTTACCGGTGGAAAATTTTGCGCTCGAGTAATGCCGGAGATAGTTATCGGTGTTGAGGCTTTCCCAATCACGCCGCCAGCCTTCCAGCGCCAGGCTCAGGTCTTGCCGCACCGCGCGCGCGGCATCCGCGCTCGACCATTCAATGCCGTTGGCGATGATTACCGGCGTCACGCCCACCTGCGCGCTCGCGGCAATGGTCATAAAATCTTCGTTGGTGAGCGCCACACAGCCATTACTCGCGCGCGGCGGCCGGCTATAGGTGTCGAACGGCACACCGTGCAGCCAGATGCCGCTGCCGTTGCGCCCGGCGCGCTTATCCCACTCATTGGGATAATTGATCGGCAACGCGCCCACGCCATATTGTCCGGCCAGTTTGCCGTATTTTTGGTTCAACTGATCGCGCGAGATGCTGCCGGTTACGTGATACACGCCCAGCGGCGTTTTGTTGTCGCCTTCGCGGAATTTGTCCATGCCCTGTTTGCCGATGGTGACGTAGTAATCGGCAACGTAGCGCGCTTCGCCATTCTGGTTTTCGTAAACGTAGAGCGTGGATTT
>CAMBCF010000032.1 GCA_945864585.1 Bordetella parapertussis
CCCGGCTCTCGGCTGCGGTGAAACCCGCCGAGTTCATCTACGATTTCCTCACCTGCTTTGGTTTGCCGAAGGCGACCATCGCCCGGTTAAAAGGCGCGGGCGGGGTGAATCTCGCGAAAAAGGAAGGCTGCACGCTGCTCAAGACCAAGTTGTATTTCGAGCCGCTGCGCCCCGGCCTACACAATGCGGCGACGCCGATGCAGGCGGTTGAGGCAGCGCAAAAGGATTCGCGCATTGCCGCGAACAAGCCGCGCTTCCTCATCGCCACAGACTTCAAGACGCTCGCCGCCTTCGACACGAAGCGGAAAGACACCGTCGAGTTCCCCATCGGCGATCTGCATGAGCATTACACCTTCTTTCTTCCGCTGGCGGGGATGGAGAAGAGCACCGTCCATGCAGAGGCCGAGGCGGATGTGAAGGCGGCGGAGAACATGGCCAAACTCTACGATCTCATCCGGGCCGACAATCCGCCCAAGACCCGCGCGGAACGCCATGCCCTCAATGTCTTCCTCACCCGCCTCCTGTTTCGCTACTTCGCCGAGGACACCGACATCTTCCCGGACAAATCCTTCACCAGTGCCGTCGAAAGCTACACGCAGCCGGACGGCTCCGACCTCGATGCGTTTCTCCAGCAGCTTTTCCTCACCCTAAACACCAAGGCCAAGGCGCGGGGCAAAACGCCGCAGCATCTGGCCGCTTCGATAAAACTGGAGTCCGAATAGGGTGGCGGATGCTGTTGCGTAACCAGCGCAGGATCAAACGGAATTTTATTAAGCTGGCACAGGCTGCCGAGCGCCCGCAGCATGTCCAATGACAGCCACGATCGATCCACGCCTGCTCCCTGCGCGCCGGCGTTGACGCACCGGCGGGCGGCTTAGGTTATTGCTATCTGATTATTGAGGACAATACACCAAAATCTATGGCCGTGATTTTTTTCGGAATGCACGCCGAAACTTTATAGCGGTTTCAGCCCACTCGCAGCACATCCATCAGCGCGCGCACCGATTGCAATTCCTCAAGCCGCGTCAGGGTGTCGAGAACCGACGCCATTTGTGCATCACCGAGCCGTCCTTTCGCGCCCTTGCGGAACTTGGTCTCGATCTCGGCGCGCGTCATGCGATTTTTTGGTGTGCCCTTGGGTTCATCGCAACGCGCAGTGAAAACCGCGCCGGATGTCATTTCCACATCGACGATGGCCTGCACGCCGCTCAATGCCGCATCGGCTACGAGTTCCACCTGCTCCAAGGCGAAGCGGCGCACCTCAGGATCGTTAAAACGCGCCGGTTCGAATTGATCCACCCACAATTCACGGTCAAACAACACTATCGCCGCGGTGTAGTAGACCGAGCCTGACGCCTCCCACTTGCCGCTGATGCTGCGCCGGTGCGCATAAGCGTCGAACGATGCTTTGCTCAGATGAATGCGCAGGCGGCTCACGTCCAAAGCGTTGAGCGCATGCTGCTGTATCAGCTCGAACAGCGCACTGACGAACGCCTGATTGGCGGCCGAGGTCGGCCACGGCCGCAGGGCGATTTGTTCCAGCTCCCAGCGTTCGCCTAGCCCTTCAGTTGCAGCATCCGCAGGCGCGCCGCCGCTGTAGGTGGAATAAAAACCACCGTCCGGCGCGGTTAAAAACTCGCGCGTTGCGACGAAATCCTGCTCGGCCAGCAGCGCCGCCATCAGACCGGAAAGCGCACCGCGAAACTGGTGAAATTTCACCGACGAGGTGCCCCACGCCGCAAAGGTTCCGGCAGCCTGGCTGCCGGCAAGCCCGAATGCCATAGCCATTTTATCTGGATCGAATTGCAACAGGCGGCCGGCGGCAGCCGCAGCGCCGAAAGGCCCGATCACACCCGGGCCGTGCCAGCCCCGCTCACGAAACGCGCGATAGTCGAGGCCGGCGCCGATGCGCGTGGTTACTTCGAAGCCGGCCGTCAGCGCCGTCAGCAAATCGCGGCCATTGGCATTCTCGCGCTCGGCGATGGCTAGCGCCGGCGGCACCACCACCGGCTGCAGGTGTGTGGCTGTAGGGCGGTAGACATCGCACAGCGACACCGAGGTAATCAAAAATCCATTAAGCGCGGTAGCGCCGGTCAGCGACAGCCGCCCGCCGCCGATGATGCTGCTCTCCTCCGACTTACCGAGCGCGGCGGCAAAGCGCGACACCTTCGGCATATCCTCCCCTTCGTAACCGGCGAGCGCGCACGCCAGCGCGTCAAGCAACAGGTCCTTGCAACGCTCGCGCACGCGGTGCGGAATATCCTCAAAGCGCAATTGCGCAGCGAAGCGCGCGAAAGTTTGTGTGAGATCGTTTTTCATCAGGGGATCAATAGAATCTTGCCAAAACTGGACCTGTCCTCAAGACGGCGATGCGCGTCTGCGACCTGCGACAAAGGGTACACCTTGTCGATATGGTGTCTATGCCCACCGAATCGTAGACCACATCAACGCCCTCACCGCCGGTAAATGCCTGCACCGCCGCAACGCAGTCGGACTCTGTATAAAGGATGCTGTCATCTGCCCCTAATGTTTTGATCAGTAATGCTTTTTCGGTGGTGGATACCGTTCCATAGACAATAGCGCCGGCGCGCTTGGCAAATTGCGTCAGCAGACTGCCTACACCACCGGCCGCAGCATGAATCAACACGCGATGACCTTTGCGCAGTGGAAAGGTACTGGTGCTCAGATAGTGCGCGGTCAAGCCGTGATCAAATATTGCTGCGGCATCCTGAAACGACAATTCCGCGGGCAGCCTGACCAGTCGATTTGCTGCAACAACCTGATACTCGGCATACGCGCCGAGGGTATCGCCGGCGTAGTAGACGACACGGTCTGCGATGGCCCAACCGCTCACGCCGGCACCTACGTCATCCACAATGCCTGCGGCCTCGATGCCGGGGATCAGCGGTAACGCTCTGTTGTAAATTCCCGTGCGTATGAAAGCGTCGCGGCGGTTAAGACCGATGGCCTTGATACGCACTCGCACCTGACCCTCGCCAGGTTCGGGACAGGGAAGCTCGACGTACTCCAGCACCTCGGGGCCGCCGTGTTTGCGTACCAGTACAGCCTTCAAGGGGAATCACTTTGCAATGGGAATTTTGAATATACTGTCGCCACATGTCTGTGTAAAGCAATCGACACGAAAATAAAACCCGCCACAATCAGAGTGCTGACGTTGAGGCTTGCGCTGGCCGCGCCGCTGCTGGCCGCCACCGCCAGCGCGCAAACAAATCCCGTCGCTGCCTATCCGCACAAACCGGTGAGGGTCGTGGTCGCAGTTGCGCCGGGTGGCGGCATAGATACCGCAGCGCGCATCCTCGTCGAGCAGGTGCGGCAAAAGTTGGGACAGCCTTTCGTCATTGATAATCGGGGCGGCGCCGCCGGCAACGTGGGCGCAGGCCTGGTATTTCATGCCGCGCCGGATGGCTACACTATTCTGGCTTCTTCACTATCCCCGATCACGATTGCCGGCTTGCTCAGCAAGAATCTTAATTTTGATCCGACGGCGTTCGAACCGATAGTAGTGATGTCGCGCATCCCCAACGTGCTGGTAACGCGGCACAATTTGCCGGTTGGTTCGGTGAAGGAATTGCTGGCCTACATCCACGCCAATGCAGGCAGGGTGAACTACGCATCGCCGGGCGCCGCCACCGCGGCGTATCTGAGCGCCGCGTTGTTCACGCAGATTACCCGCACCCACCTCATACACATACCGTACAAGGGCACCGCGCCTTCGCTAGTCGATCTGGTTGGTGGTCACGTCGATCTTACCTTCGCCCAAGTCGCCGCCATCCTGCCACTGTATAAGGACGGCAGGCTCAAGGTGCTGGCGACGGCAACCCATGAACGGATTGAGTTTCTGCCCGACATTCCGACATTGGCGGAGGTAGGCGTGCGCGGCGCAGAGTCGGATACGTGGAATGCCATCAGCGTACCGCCTAAGACCCCTGCAGCCATCATCGGCAGGCTGAATAGCGCTTTCAACGAAGCCCTGAACGCGCCGGAGGTTAGCACCCGCTACCGCACGCTCTACATGTCCTCCGGCATCGGCGACCTCGCCGCAACGCGGAAATTCGTTAAGGACGAGACCGTCCGCTGGCGCAATGTGATACGTGCCGCCGGCCTCAAGCCGGAATAGCGGCGCAGCGCGCGCCGTTAAGGCTTTCGAGTGCGGTGCTGCGCTGTTGCAATCGTGGCGCGAGGAATAGAATACGCGCTTCGCCGTTTCACGCTATTCACCACAAGGAGATAGACATGGGTAAATTACGCCACATTGCCATAGCCGTTCTGAATACCGATGAGGCTGCAAAGTTCTATGAGCAGGCGTTCGGCATGACGCGGGTGCGCCAATCGGCCAGCTCAGTCATGCTGACCGATGGCGTGATCAGCCTCGCCATCCTCGATAACAAGACCAGCCACGAGGCGATCGGCCACAACGGCCTGCATCACGTCGGTTTTATTGCGGACGATGTCGATGATGCCGCAGACAAGGCTGAAAGTTGCGGCGCAGTGTATGCCGACAAAGCCGAGAATGTCGCCAAACGCTTTGCAAACCGCGGCCAGCTTAAAGACGGCCAGGTCACCGCTGAAGGCAAGCAACAGGAGCAGCGCAAGTATGTCGATCCGAATGGTCTCAAATTCGACATCGTCAACAATATGCATGCGCGCAATTCGTGGCGTCTGGCGGTTTGATAATGTGCGGTTTGTAAGCGCCCTACAACCCCCTTGCTAGTGCAGTGCTTCACTCCATGCGGCACTTATGCAACGGCACGGCACCAGCGAGACTCCTCCCCTTTCAAGGGGGAGAGCGCAGCGAGGGGGCATCTGGGAGGGGGATGGGGTAATGGCGCGTGAATGCCACCCCATCCCCGCCCTAGCCCTCCCCTTGAAGGGGAGGGAATGTCTCATGAATTGTGAAGCAGTACACTAGAGCGGTGGTGCGGATGAAATGTGCCTTCTGCACGCCGCTCGCAGTTATCGCATTGGTGTTACCAGCGGTCGCTTGGGCGCAACCCTATCCCACCAAGCCGATGCGCATGATCTCGGCGTTCGCGCCCGGTGGCGGCACCGACATACTGGCGCGGGCTATCGCAACACCGATGTCGGAAACGTTCGGACAAGCTGTCATTGTCGACAACCGCCCCGGCGCAGGCGGCGCGATGGGTTCCGAGTTGGTGGCGCGCGCCGCGCCGGACGGCTATACCGTCATCATCGTCGCCAGTACCTATGCGGCGACTTCGGCCTATAGCCCGCCCTCGTACGAGGCGATTACCGGCATACAACCGATTATTCTGCTGGGCACCACTGCACTGGTGATGACGGTGCATCCTTCCATCCCGGCAAAAAGCGTACGCGAACTTATCGATCACGCCAGGGCCAACCCCGGCCGGCTCAACTACGCTTCGGTCGGCGCCGGCAGTGTGCCGCACTTCGCGCAAGAGCTATTCAAGCTGCAGACGGGCATTGATATGCTGCATGTTCCCTACAAGGGCGCCGGTCCGGCATTGATCGCGCTGGCCGGGGCGGAAGTTCAGCTCACCACATTGAGTCTGGTCGCTGTCATCCCGCATATCAAGGCGGGACGGCTGCGCGCGCTTGGCGTCACCACGCCCGCGCGCGCGAGCCTGTTGCCGGAGCTGCCGGCCATCAATGAAACCGTGCCAGGATTCGAAGTCGTGCACTGGTACGGCATCTGGGGGCCGAAGGGCATGCCGCAGGCCATCGTTACGCGCTGGAATCAGGAGGTGGCGAGAATTCTGCGCACCGACGAAATGAAAAATCGCACGCGCGCGGAAGGACTGGAATCCGCCGGCGGCCCGCCGCAGGAATTCGCCGACCTCATTCGACGCGATGTCGAAAAATGGCGCAAGGTCGTGAAAGCGGCGAAGATCAAACGTGAGGATTGATTTTGCGTAACACCTGCTTGTTGATGTTGTTGCTGAACACGACCTTGCAAAAGTGCGCGCGCTGGCCGTTACCACCAGCGGCAAACGCCTGTCGTCCGTGCCCGAAGTGCCGTCGATGAGCGAAGCGGGCGTGCCCGGCATGGTGATCGATGCCAAGTACGGACTGGTGGGTCCGGCGGGCCTGCCACGCGCAGTGGTTACGCGGCTGCACGGCGAAGTGGTCAAGGCGCTGACGGTGCAGAGCGTGAAAGAGCGCTACGCTGCTCAGGACGCGGAATTGGTGGGCAACTCGCCCGAGGAATATGCCGGGCTAATCCGCAACGAAGTGCGGCGCTGGGCCGAGGTCATCAAAACCTCGGGGATTACGCTTAAATCGCAGAACCCGTAGCCCGGAAGAAGCGTAGCGTATTCCGGGATAGCGTCCACGAATGGCCCAAATCCCTGACACTATCCTTGTGTGCAACGGACCCCGCTTTCATGCATACTATTTGCAATGCAATCATCGCTTCCCGTAATACGCTTCGCTTCTTACGGGCTACAATTCAAGCACAAGGAAACATCCTTCTTCTTCAATAATAAGAAAATAGTTCTGCAACTGAGCACACCCTCATGGATTTCTCCCTCACGCAAGACCAGCAACGCTGGCGCAATCGCGCGCGCGAATTCACCGAAACGATCATCAAGCCCGACGTGATGCGCCGCGACCGGTTGCCCACCGCCGCCGAGCGCATACCGTGGGACTGGATACGCGAAGCCGACAAACAGGGCATACGCACGCTGGGCGTGCCCGCATCATTTGGCGGCGCTGGCAGCGATATTTTTACCCTGTGTCTGGTCGGCGAAGAACTTGCGGCCGGTGATCTTGGCTTCGCGGTAATCATGGATCAGTGCTGGAAAATGGCGCATCTATTCAGTGCAGCGATGAACAGCGAGCAGCAGCAGCGCTTCATACCAAAGTTCGTCGCCGACCCTGAGGCTACTACCGCGATTGCGATCACCGAACCCGGCGCAGGTTCCGATCATCAGGGGTTTTACGACGCCCCCGATATCGATTTCAAAACCACAGCGGTGCGTGACGGTGACGACTACGTGATCAACGGCACCAAGCGTTATGTCTCCAACGGCGGCATGGCCACGCTCTATTTCGTGGTCGCGCGCACCGATCCGCAAAAAACGCTGCGTGAAGGCGGCAGCATCTTTGTTGTGCCCTCGGACACGCCGGGATTTCGCGCGGGATTTTTCCATGAAAAAAGCAGCCAGCGGCTCGCCACCAATGGCACTTTTCACTTCGAGAATTGCCGCGTGCCGGCGAGTAATATGCTGGTAGGCGAAGGCCTGCTCGGCCGCTTACGCAGCAATTATATGTGGGGCAGCAAGGCCGAGGCCGCAGCTACTGCGCTGGGCGTGGGCCGCGCGGCGTACGAGTACGCGCTCGATTACGCGAAAAAGCGCGTGCAGGGCGGCAAGCCGATAGTCGAACAGCAAGCGGTGGCGATGATACTCGGTATCATGGCGATGAAGCTCGACGCCGCGCGCCTGCAAATCTGGAAAGCAGCATGGCTCGCCGACCGCCAACAGCCCGAAGCGCGCGCGCTGGGCTTGCTGGCCAAGGTCAACGCCTCGGAAACGGCTTTCGAATGCTGCCGATTAGCCGGGGAGATTCTGGGCGGCGCATCGATCATGCACGAGCACCCTGTTGAAAAGTATCTTCGCGATGCGTCAAGCTTTTTGCATTCGGACGGCACTAATCAGCTGTGCCTGCTGCGGGCTTCGCAGGCGATTGCGACTCAGGGGCATGCTGCGTTGTATGGGTTTTGACACGGCTACTAGGTACCGTACCGTACCGGCGACTTCGCGTACTTTAACGCCGCCAGCGCACTGTAGCAGGCGAGCCAGGAGGTTTTCGGATTGTCCGGTGACGGCACGTTCTCGAACTTGATGCTGATGTTGCCGGTTTTGCCGCGCATTTCGATGTGATGGGTGTTGTCGGTTAGTGACGGATCCGCAATCACTTTCAACCTTGTGCGGTCAAAGCCGATGCCGGATAAACTCAGCACCGCAGCGATGTTCACATTCGCCGGAAAATGCGGCACGCCTTCGCGCGCCGTGCCATCAAACAACACCACCGCTTGTTGCAATCCATTCAAATCGATACCGAGACGTTCAACGTAGGGTATGCCTTTCCACGCCACCGGCGGCTTGGCCACAGAGATGGTGACGGAATCCATACCCGACAAGGTCGCGGCCTTTAGCGCGTCCAGCGCGCCGATGCCGCCCGACGGCACGTAGAGCAGCGCACCGGTGGCATGCGCGGCGCGCTCCAGCCGCGCGCGCAAGGCGTCATCGCACAACGCGCCACCCGACAGCACGATCAACGCAATCCCCCGATTGAGCAACGCTTCACCGAACTCGCGCACGGCTTCGTGCGAAGCGGCTTCTACCACCACTTCGGGCTGTTGCGCGAGCAGTTCCTCCAGCGTGGTGACGTAGGCGATGCCATGCCCGAGCGCGAGCGGCTTGCCGCGCGACGCATCGCCGCGCCCGACCAGCGCAACCACTTGCGCTTCGTCCAGATCGCCGCGACGAATGTGTTCGATGAATAAGGTGGCGATGGTGCCGCCGCCGATGATGGCTACGCGCATTAGGTTTTCCCGGTGAAATTAGCGCGATTGTACTGCGATTGACGGCACCGGTAAGGTGGGCGGCGGGTCTCAGGGCCGGGCAGCTTGCGCTACCGGCGGCACCCACGGCTTGGGTTTTTCCGCGCGCTCATAAAGCGGCAGCGCTTCTTTCAGGTGCGCCTGAATTTCCTTGATGCGGTTCGGCCCCGACGGATGCGTGGACATCCATTGCGGTGGTGCGCCTTTGCTGGCGGCGCTCATTTTCTGCCACAGCGTGACGCCCGCACGCGGGTCATAGCCGGCGCGCGCGGCGATATCCATACCCACCAGATCAGCGTCGGTTTCGTCGCTGCGCGAATAAGTCAGCGACAGCAGGTTCGCGCCGGTATGGACCAGGCCGTCGTATTTGCCGCCGGTGGCTATCGACAAGCCCACTGCGCCGAGCTTGGTCAAGGCGTTTTTGCCCGCCTGCTCGCGCGCATGCTCGCGCAGCGCGTGCGCGATTTCGTGGCCCATTACCATCGCCACTTCGTCGTCGGTCAGTTTTAACGTGCGCAGTATGCCGGTGTAGAACACGATTTTTCCACCGGGCATGCAAAATGCGTTGATCTGGTTGGAGCCGATGAGATTCACTTCCCAATGCCAATTCGCCGCGCGCGGATTGAAGCGTGTGGCGTACGGAATAATGCGCTTGGCAATTTCGCGCAGCCGCACCAGTTCCGGCGCATTATCGGGCGCCAGCGCTTTTTTCGCGGCCATTTGCTGCTTGAGTTCCGTGTATTGCAGCGCGGCCTGTTTCTCAAACCCTTCGGCGGGAACCAGATTGCGCAGCGCAGAAGACTTGCCGACCTTTACACCGTCGTCTTTCGGCTCATCTTTGGCCAACGCGCCGCACGCTGCCGTCAGCAGCAGCAGGCATAACACGAGCTTGCTATTCATCCGTTACCCACCCATGAACCTCCCCGCGCGGGCGGGGACTCGACGCTCCCGGCTTCGCCACCCTCGCTTCGCTCTCCCTCCGGGAGGGTTGGGGAGAGCGCAGCGAGGGGGCCGAAGGCGGGAAGAGACGCCACGTTCATGGTCGCAATTCGCGACACACGTGCCGTGGCGTCTCTCCTGCCTGAAGATCAGATGCACACGTTAGCGCATATCGGGGCGGGATGACCCAGCCGCAATTGTTGAACGGAGGGTGATTTGTAACCTATTGTTATTATTCAAATTTTTTCATGCGCAGGCTGCAGCACTGCACGCTTTAACAGCGCCTCCCAGATTTTATCGGGATTTTTGTCGAAGATGGTTGCGCTGTCAGCAGGCAAAATGTACCAGCCCTGGCGCGCCAGTTCATTGCGCAGTTGACCCGGCGCCCAACCCGAATAACCGGCGTAGGCACGCACTGCGCTAAGCGCTTTGGCATCGTCCAGCGCGCCGTTCACCCAATCCGCATCGCTCATCAGATACACATCCTGCAGCACGCGTAGCGCACGCGGCGGCGGCGTTTCAGTGCGCACCAGAAACAGCACACCTTGCTGCTGCACCGGGCCGCCGAAATGGAGCGGCTGCTGCTGTGCCGCGAGGTGCTGGTGTTTTGGAAAAATATCGCTCAGCGGCGTCTCGGTGCGGCGGTTGATGATCACGCCCAGCGGCCCCGTCCCCGCCAGCTGCGTGATCAAAATGACGGTGCGATGGAACGTGGGTTCGGTCAGCGACGGTTGCGCCACCAGAAAAACGCCGTTGGCGATGACATCTTGTTCCTGCGCTTGCGCCGCGAACGGCGCGGCGAACAGCAGCGCGCCAGCAAAAAGGAAATGCTTCACTCGCAACGGGTGAAGCCGCACTGTGGTAAACGTCCCTAAGTCACCGTGCAGCCAGCCACGGTGGCCTTCGGCAGTTCCACGGTTTCGACGATTTTCGCGCCGTTTTTCACCGCCGTCATTTCGGCGAGGATGGCGATGGCAATTTCCGGCGGCGTTTTGCTGCCGATTTTAAGGCCCACCGGACCGCGCAGGCGGGCGATTTCTCCCGCCGACAAATCAAATGCCGCCAGACGTTCGCGCCGCGCATCGTTGTTTTTTTTCGAGCCGATTGCACCCACATAAAACGCCGGGGACTTCAGCGCCTCGAGCAGCGCCATATCATCGAGCTTGGGGTCGTGCGTGAGTGTCACCACGGCGCTGTGGCCATCAAGATTGAGTTCAGTCACCACATCGTCGGGCATGCCGCGCTTGATTTCAGCGCCCGGAACATCCCAGCCCTCGGTGTATTCTTCGCGCGGATCGCATACCACGACGTTGTAGTCGAGCGCCTGACCCATTTGTGCGAGGTACTTCGACAACTGTCCCGCGCCGATGATCAGCAGACGCCAGCGCGGACCGTGCACGGTGACGAAACTCTTTCCGTCAAACGTCAGCTGATCCGAATTAACCGCGGATTCTATAGTGGCGAGGCCGCTATCCATATCCAGCGTGCGCTTCACCAGTTCGTGGCGCTCAACATGTGCCAGCAGTTTATCCAGTCCGCTTTCGGCCTTCAGCGGCTCCAGCACCAGTTCCAGCGTGCCGCCGCACGGCAAGCCAAAGCGCGTGGCTTCCTCGGCGGTGACGCCATATTGCGTGGTCGCGGGTTTGTCCTGCACCAGCTCGCGATTGCGCACACGCAAGATCATGTCGTCTTCGACGCAGCCGCCGGACACCGAGCCCTCCACCATGCCGTCGTCGCGTATCGCCGTCAGCGCGCCGATAGGGCGCGGCGCCGAGCCCCAGGTTTTCACCACCGTCGCCATCACCACGCGATGTCCCGATTTCATCCACTCGCACGCTGATTTAAGTACCTGCAGGTCTACGCTGTCCATAAAATTTCCTTTAAAAACAATTAGCTATATCAATAACTGAGTCCCTAGATTACGTCAGGCTAGCTGCGGGGTCAAGCGTCGCGCGCAGATCAATGTCCGATCACTTTTTTCCATTTCTCGTAGTCGGCTTTGATGATGGCCGCGAACGCCTGCGGCGTGCTCGGCGCCGGATTCAAGCCCTGACTGCGCGCAACACGAACCACCTCGGGATCAGCAAGTGCGGCGTGCAATTCCTTGTTCAGCCGGCTCACTATCGCAGACGGCGTACCCGCAGGCACCATCACGCCGAACCAGAACGACGCATCATAGTTCTTCACGCCCGCTTCCTGCATCGACGGCACATCAGGCAAACTGGGATCGCGCTGCGCACTGGTCACTGCGAGCACCCGCAGCCGGCTGCGCATGGTACCCGCGCCCAGCGTACTCACAAATGCCGCGGGCGTCTCGCCGCCGATTATCGCAGTAATAAGTTCGCCGCCACCCTTATAGGGAATATGGCTCAGCACTACACCCGTCAGGTTTTGCAGCATCTGCCCCGACAGGTTCCCGGCCGAGCCTACGCCCTGCGAACCATATTGCAATTGCCCCTGCCTGTCTTTCGCCAGTGTGAGAAATTGCGCCATCGTGGTCACCGGCGAATCCTGGCGCATGATCAGGGCATTGCAAAATGTAAAGGTGCGTCCCACCGGGTTGAACGCGGTATCGGGGTCGTACTGCAGATTTTTTTCGAGAATGCGATTGATGGTAAGCGCGCCGGGGCTGGACCACAGTAAGGTGTAGCCGTCTGCGGGCGCGCGCGCAGCGATTTGCGTCGCTACACTACCGCCGGCGCCGCCGCGGTTCTCAATCACAAACGTAGTGCCCAGCGCCTCGCCCATGCGCGCTGCGATCAGGCGCGAGGAAGCATCCGCGTTACCGCCCGGCGGGAAGCCGACGATCAGACGTATCGGCTTGCGCGGATACGGTTGCAGCGGCTGCGCCACCGCTGCCGCACAGGCGCTTGCGAGCACCGCAGCACCGATAATGCGCGTCATACATAAACTATTGTTTGGATGCATTTTCTTCACACTTAAATCGCCTGCACGGTACTCGCGTTGCGTTCAGCCGTCAGCAACCGTATCAGCTTGCCTTTGAGAAACGCGCTGATGTTTTCCACCACATCGGCGTAGGCCACCTGAAAAAATTCCTGCACATTGTGTCCCTGATGCGGCGTCAGCACCACGTTGGGCAACGAGCGCAAAGGGCTGTCATCCGGCAACGGCTCCTGCGAAAAGACATCCAGTCCGGCCCCGGCGATACGGCCTTCGCGCAATGCAGCGATCAGTGCGCTTTCGTCAATGATGGGACCGCGCGCGGCGTTGACCAATATCGCAGAAGATTTCATCAGCGCCAATTCGCGCGCACCGACCAGTCCGCGGGAACGTTCACCCAACACCAGATGCACTGACAGCACGTCGGCGGTCCTGAACAATTCATCTTTTTCCACACGCCGCACATCGTGCTGCGCCGCAAATTCCGCGGTGAGATTCTGGCTCCACGCGATAACCTCCATGCCGAACGCCTTCGCCACAGGCACCATGTAGCGCCCCTGCCGTCCCAACCCCAGCAAGCCCAGCGTGCGCCCGGCCAGCACGAAGCCGGCGGTGTTCTGCCAGCCGCCCTGGCGCATGCGGTTCGCTTCAAAAGGAATATGACGCGCCACGGCAAGCATCAACCCCCACGTCAGTTCGCAGGTGGCTTTGCGATAGGTGCCGCGCAATTCGGTAAACGACACTACGATGCCGCGCTCACTGGCGGCCGCGACATCCAGCGTGCGATTGTAAAGGCCGGTAACCGCGATCATTTTCAAATTCGGCAACTGCGCAATCAACTCACGCGAAATCGGCATACGCTCGCGCAAGGTGCAGATGATGTCGAACGGCGCCAGCGTGCGCGCAGCGTCCGCTGCTGCAATGGCGCGGTCGAACACGGTGATGTCGCAGGTTTTGGCAATGTTCGACCAATCGGCGGAGACCAGAGCACGGCGCAGATAGTCGTTGAGTATGGCGATTTTCATAATGTAATTATGACACGGCAGGCGTTCCAACCATGGCGCTGCTGGTGCTGCAACCCGCGTGCGCTACGACTACTGAGGTTTGATTCCCGCCTTGCGCGTGATCTCACCCCACTTGGCGATTTCCTTACGGATATGCGCACGGAATTGCTCGGGCGTGCCGCCTACCGGTTCCAGTCCCAGCGCTGCGTATTTCTCCATGGTCGCCGGCGTCTTGAGCGCCTTGTTCATCACGGTGTTTAAGCGCGTGACCACGGCTGGAGACAACCCGGCTGGTCCGATAATTCCGCCCCACGCAACCACTTCATAGCCCGGCAGTCCTGATTCCGACAATGTCGGCAGTTCGGGAAATGCCGGCAAACGCTTCGCGCCGGTCACGGCCAAACCGCGTATGCGCCCGCTTTTGATGTACTGATCGAGTGCCGCGCTGCCATTAAACGTCATGTGCACCTGACCCAATGCCATGGCGGGAATAACCTGTGCGCCGAGGAATGAAACTGCGCGTATATTGGTTCCCGCCATCTGATTAAAAAGTTGCCCGCTCAGATACTGCGTCGAACCCACCGTCGCGCCTCCGTACACCAGCTTGCCTGGATTCTTCCTGGCGTAATCAATGAGTTCGCTTACCGACTTCACCGGCAACGACATTGCAAGCGCGAGAATATTGTAGGAATCGGCGATTTGGCCGATGGGCTGGAAGTCGCGGGTGGGATCGTACGTCAGCTTGGCGTAAACGCCGGGCGCGATGGCCAGCGAGGCAATATTGCCATAACCGACGGTATAGCCGTCCGCCGTGGCGCGGGCGATCAGCGGCATGCCGAGTGTGCCGCCTGCGCCACCACGGTTGTCCACCACAAACTGCTGGCCGAGCAGCGTTGCCATCTCCGCCGTGATGAGACGCGAGTTAATATCCGGAGCGCTGCCGGCCACCGCGGCCACGATAAAGCGAATTGGGCGTTCTGGATATGCGGCAACCGCGCTGTGGGCAATTACGAATAAAAACACAGTGCACAAGCATCGCATCACTACTCTCCCTTTCCTGCACCAAACGCGGCCCTGGAGGAAGCGCATTGCAGGGCATTCTTTGCGCCAATCTTCAAAATTTGAATTACGCGAGTATATTGCACCCGGCACGCACCTGCGATAGCATGAGTCACACTCGATTCAATTTCACATCCGCCTCGTGCATCGCCCTACCTCAGCTTCCGGGAGCCGCTATGACCCTTTCAGTTTCTTTAACCATCAACGGCAAGCCGGTCACGGAGAACGTTGACCCGCGCACGCTGCTCGCGCAACTGCTGCGCGAAAACCTGCATCTGACCGGCACCCACATCGGCTGCGACACCGGCCAATGCGGCGCCTGCACCGTGCATCTGGATGGCCGCGCGGTGAAGGCGTGCAATATTCTGGCGGCGCAAGCACAAGGGGCGCGCGTCACCACCATCGAAGGCATCAGCGGGGCCCATGGTGAATTGCACCCGATGCAGGCGGCGTTTCGCGAGCATCACGGCCTGCAATGCGGTTTTTGCACACCCGGCATGGTGATGAGTGCCATCGAATTGGTGCAGAAGCACCCTAATCCCAGCGAAGATACGGTGCGCGCCGAGCTTGAAGGCAATCTGTGCCGCTGCACCGGTTATCACAATATTGTCAAAGCAGTTATCGCCGGTGCCGCCGGCATGAAAGGCTGACATCATGAATGCTCCCTATATCGGCCAAAGCGTCAAGCGCAAGGAAGACCAACGCTTTCTCACCGGCGATGGCACCTACACCGACGATGTGGCAGTTGCGGGCCAGACGCATGCGTACTTTCTGCGTTCGCCGCATGCGCACGCCGCAATTCGCGGCATCGATGTGAGCAAAGCCAATGCCGCGCCCGGCGTGGTCGCAATCTTCACCGGAGATGACCTTGCCGCTGCAAAAATCGGCAGCCTGCCCTGCGGCTGGCTGATTACCGACGTCAACGGTCAGCCGATGAAAGAGCCGCCGCATCCACCACTGGCGCAAGGCAAAGTGCGCTACGTCGGCGATCAGGTTGCGGTGGTTATCGCCGAGACGCTCAATCAGGCGAAAGACGCTGCCGAGTTGATCGAAGTCGATTATGAAGTGTTGCCCGCTGTCGTTGGCGCAGGCGATGCACGCAAACCGGGTGTGGCGGTGGTACACGATAACGCGCCCGACAACACCTGCTATGTATGGTCTATCGGCGTGCAGGACACAGTGAACAAGGCGTTCGCTTCAGCCAAACACGTGACCACGCTAGCGTTTGCCAACAACCGCCTGATCCCCAACGCCATCGAACCGCGCGCGGCACTGGCGCAGTATGCACGCGGCGACGATTCTTATACGCTGCATGTCGCCAGCCAGAATCCGCATGTGGAGCGCCTGTTGATGACGGCTTTTGTGCTGGGGTTGCCCGAACACAAGGTGCGTGTGATCGCGCCCGATGTCGGCGGCGGCTTTGGTTCCAAAATTTATTTGTATGCCGAGGAAACGGTCATTACCTGGGCGTCCAAGCGTGTGAATCGCCCGATCAAATGGACTTGTGAGCGCTCCGATTCGTTCCTCACCGACGCGCATGGCCGCGATCATGTTACCAAGGCTGAACTGGCGCTCGACAAGAACGGCAAGTTTCTCGCCATGCGCGTGCATACCACGGCCAACATGGGCGCCTATCTGTCCACTTTCGCATCCTGCATACCGACGATACTTTACGCCACGCTGCTGGCGGGCCAGTACACCACACCGGCGATTTACTGCGAAGTTACGGCGGTGTTCACCAACACCGCGCCGGTGGACGCCTATCGCGGCGCCGGGCGGCCTGAAGCCACCTACGTCGTCGAACGCCTGGTGGAAACTGCTGCGCGTGAAATGGGTATCGCGCCGGCTGAGCTACGGCGACGCAACTTCATCACGCAATTTCCCTATCAGACACCGGTGGCCTTGTGTTACGACACCGGCAACTACGACGCCACACTCACCGAGGCCATGAAGCTCGCAGATGTGGCCGGATTCGAATCACGGCGTAAACAAGCAGCTGATCGCGGCAGGCTGCGCGGCTTGGGCTATTCAACCTACATCGAGGCCTGCGGACTCGCGCCCTCCAACATCGCGGGGTCGCTGGGCGCGCGCGCGGGCTTGTTCGAGGTTGGGGAAATTCGTTTTCATCCGACCGGCTCAGTCACGGTATTCACCGGCTCGCACAGTCACGGGCAAGGTCACGAAACGACTTTCGCCCAGGTGGTCGCCGATAAACTCGGCATCCCGCTTGAAAACGTCGACGTGGTTCACGGCGACACCGGGCGCATTCCCTATGGCATGGGCACTTACGGCTCGCGCTCGATTGCGGTCGGCGGCTCGGCCATCATGAGAGCGCTCGATAAAATTATCGCCAAGGGCAAGAAAATCGCCGCGCATCTGTTGGAATCGACCGACAACGATATCGAGTTTAAGGATGGGGTATTCACCGTGATTGGCAGCGACCGCAAAAAGACTATCGCGGAAGTTGCTTTCGCCGCTTACGTGCCGCACAACTATCCGCTGGACAAACTCGAACCGGGACTGAATGAGACGGCGTTTTACGACCCCACGAACTTTACCTATCCCGCCGGCAGCCACATCTGCGAAGTGGAAATCGACCCGCAGACCGGCGCCACCCGCATCGTCAATTTCACCGCGGTGGATGATTTCGGCAATGTGATCAACCCGATGATTGTCGAAGGCCAGGTGCATGGCGGCCTCGCGCAGGGCATCGGGCAGGCGCTGCTCGAAGGCTGCATTTACGACCCGCAAAGCGGTCAGTTGCTCACCGGCAGTTACATGGATTACGCCCTGCCCCGCGCCGACGATTTGCCTTCGTTCACGGTCAGCACAAAGGTCACGCCCTGCACCCACAATCCGCTGGGGGTAAAAGGTTGCGGCGAAGCCGGCGCGATTGGCGCACCTGCTGCGGTGATAAACGCCATCACCGATGCCTTGAGTGTAAAAGACATAGCGATGCCGGCAACCGCCGAAACCGTTTGGCGGGCTTTCAATACCAAGGGTAAGAAGACTAAATCATAACGACTCTCATCATTCCGGCGTACGCCGGAATGAAGATGCATTTGGAGAAAATCATGCACGCATTCGACTACCATCGCCCCGCCACGCTTAAAGATGCCGCAGCATTCCTCAAGAAGAAAGAGAACGCGCGTATTTTAGGCGGCGGACAAAGCCTGATACCCACTTTGAAAATGCGCCTGGCGCAAACAGCGGCGCTGGTGGATATCAACGCCCTCGCGGATTTGCGCGCCGTCAAACTCGAAGCTGCGGTGCTCACCGTGGGCGCGGGCCTGCGCCACAGCGAAGTAGCAGCAGCGAAAGATGTGCTGATCGGCGTGCCTGCGCTGGCGCGCGTGGCAGCCGGCATCGGCGACCGGCAGGTGCGCAATATGGGCACACTGGGCGGCTCGCTCGCCAACAACGACCCGGCCGCGGATTACCCGGCAGCGGTGCTCGGCCTGGGCGCCACCATACACACCAACCGGCGTTCCATTACATCCGACAAATTTTTCAGCGGCCTGTTTGAAACTGCGTTAAAGCCCGGTGAGATCATTGTGTCGGTGGAATTCCCGCTGCCCAAGCGCGCCGCTTACATCAAATTCAAGAATCCGGCGTCGCGCTTTGCGCTGGTCGGTGTGTTCGTGAGTGAAGGTGCGGGCCATGTGCGCGTGGCGGTCACCGGCGCAGGTAGTGCGGGTGTGTTCCGTGTGAAAGACATGGAAAAAAAGCTCACCGAAAAATTCGCACCGGAAGCGATAGCGAAATCAAAAGTCTCAGCCGACAAACTGAACTCGGATTTGCACGCCAGCGCGGAGTACCGCTCGCACCTGATAACGGTGCTGGCGCAGCGTGCCGTCGCTGCGGCGCTGGAAGGAAAGTGACGCAAATACGTCCCCGTCGCCGGCCAGGCGCTTGCCGTGGCGCTCGGTTTCGCCGCCATGAAATACGTCGGTCATCAGCACATCATGGATTGCCGGCGTGTGATCAAGACCACACTCCCCCGCGCTTGCTGATCTAATCTTTACCGCGGTCTCGCGCCTGCTATCATCGCGGCATGGCTGAATCTATTCTGAATCGACTGGTTCGCACGGTGGTGCCGCAACCCAATGAGGCTGCGCGCGCCCACCGCCACGCCGCGCGCGTCATCGACGCCTGGCGCGAGTTGCTGTCGGATCGCGGTGAAGTGTCGGGCGCGGCCATAGCGCGTGTAGCGCTCGACGCTTATCGTGATCTTGAAGCGGCTTATCTGGCGGAATTTTTTTTGCTGCTGGCCGCCGATTTTGCGCCCGCAGAAGCGGCGTTGCGCGACGCCGCCGAAAGCTATCTCGCGCAGCCGTCGGACGCGCATCTATTGCAACTGCAACAAGCCGCTGCCTCGCCGCGCCAGGAATTATTCCGGCGCCTGAATCAGGCGCCCAAAGGCACCAGCACGCTGGTGAATGCGCGCGAGCATCTGCAAATCGGGCTTAACAGCCATCCCGAATGGCGCGTGATCGACGCCGACCTGGTGCATCTTTTCAATTCCTGGTTCAACCGGGGCTTTCTTACCTTGCAACGCATCGACTGGCACACGCCTGCGATTGTGCTGGAAAAATTAATAAAGTATGAAGCGGTACACGAGATTTCGGGCTGGCGCGATCTGCGCCGGCGCCTGCAGGCGGATCGCCGCTGCTTTGCTTTTTTTCATCCGGCACTGCCCGAAGAACCGTTGATCTTTATCGAAGTGGCGCTGGTCAGAGGCATCAGCAATTCGATCCAACCGTTGCTCGATACCGAAGCGCCGGTCACCGATCCGGAAAAAGCGGATACCGCCGTGTTTTACTCGATCACCAACTGCCAGCCGGGTTTGCGCGGCGTGTCGTTCGGCAATCTGCTGATTAAACAAGTGGCGCAAAAACTAGGTGAGGAATTTCCCCGCATCAAAACATTTTCAACACTGTCACCGATACCGGGTTTCACAGCGTGGCTGGCGCGCGAGGCAGGCGCTATCGACGCAGAGCCTGCGCAGGATGCCATCCACGCGCTCGCTACCGCCGATTGGCATCTGCAGCCCGAACTCGCCGCGTCGATGAAGGAAGCGCTGGTGCCGCTGTGCGCGCACTTTCTGCTCAACGCCATGCGCGACGGCGCGCCGGCCGATCCGGTGGCGCGCTTTCACCTCGGTAACGGCGCCCGCGCCGAACGCCTGAACTGGCTGGCCGATACCTCGAGGCGTGGGCTGAAAAACTGCGCGGGGATGATGGTCAACTACGTCTATCACCTGGATCAAATCGAAGACAATCATGAAGTTTATGTGCGTGAGCACCGTGTCGCAGCCACGCACGAACTGCGCCGCCTGGCACGTTTATGCGTTTTGAGCAATCCCCATCCGAAAAAGTAACGGAGCAGCACCATGAAAATGACCGGCGAACAACTCATCCCGCAATCGCAGGATGTCACGTGGAAAGCCCTCAACGATACGCAGGTGCTGAAAGCCTGTATCCCCGGTTGTGAGTCGATTGAGCAAACCGGCGACAACGAGTATCAACTGGTGATGATCGCGAAGGTCGGCCCCGTCAGCGCCAAATTCAAAGGCAAAATGACGCTCTCCGATATCGTGGCGCCGACCTCCTACCGGCTGGCGTTCGAAGGCCAGGGCGGTGTTGCCGGCTTCGCCAAAGGCGAAGCCAGCGTCAATCTCACAGCGCAGGAAGGCGGCACTAAATTGGCTTATGCGGCCACTGCCATGATCGGCGGCAAACTCGCGCAGGTGGGCTCGCGCTTGATTGACGGCGTGGCGAAAAAAATTGCCGGCGAGTTCTTTACCGCGTTTAATGCGCGGGTGAGTAGCGGAAAGTAGGATGCTGGTGAGTAAAGCGAACTGCATCAGTCGAGTGCGCAGGGTGCGCCGGTGAACGGTCTGCGGTATGCACCTTTGTATGACTATGGTCGATTACTTCAAACCCTTTTTCGCCACAGATGAACACAGATTTACACAGATAACAGCAAGGGGTTAATCTGTGTTCATCTGTGTTAATCTGTTTCTAAGTATCTGTTTTTAAAGGTAATTATTTAACCTCATCGCAGGAGGAAGCCATGGCCGAGAAATTCAGTTTTAGCGTTGATGGAAAATCCGTTGCAGTAGAAGCTGATCCCGCAATGCCGCTGCTGTATGCGCTGCGTTCGGAACTCGGTCTCGCCAATCCCAAGTTCGGTTGCGGCAAAGCGCAATGTGGCGCCTGCACCGTGCATGTGGATGGTGCGCCGATGCGCTCCTGCGTAACGCCGGTGAGTCTGATCAAAGGCAAGCGTGTCACGACACTCGCCGGACTTGGCACGGCAGCCAAGCCGCACCCATTGCAACAAGCCTATATCGACGAAGGGGTACCGCAATGCGGCTACTGCCTGTCGGGCTGGTTGATGACGGCGTCCGCGTTTCTGCGCGACAACCCCAAGCCCAGCGATGCGCAGATTCGACAGGCGATGACCGGGGTGAAATGCCGTTGCGGGACGCACATGGCGATCCTGCGCGCGATCAAGCGCGCTGCCCAAACAATGAGCGCTTAAGGAAAACATCATGGACATGAATACAGTTTCGCGTCGCGAGTTCTTCAAAACCACTGGCGCACTGGTGATAAGCGTCGCACTGCCGGGATCGATTGAATTGGCGATCAGCCAACCAGCTTTCGGCAAACCACCGCTGCTGCCCGATGAACTTGATTCCTGGATTGCCATATTGCCCAACGGCAACGCCACCGCGTTTTTCGGCAAGATGGACATGGGTCAAGGCGTCGATGTCGCCGTACAGCAAATGGTGGCGGAAGAACTTGATCTCGCGTTTGAGCGCGTCAACGTCATCATGGGCGACACCGCTTTTACCTGTAACCAAGGCGGCGCATCCGGCAGCACCGGCTTGCAACGCGGCGGTGTCGCGCTGCGCAACGCCGCCGCTGAAGCGCGGCGCATGCTGGTCGAGCGCGCGGCGCAAAAACTTGGCGTGCCGGCGGCGCAACTCAAAGTGGACAACGGTGTAGTCGTGGCCGGTGCGCAGCGCGTGGCTTATGGCGACTTGATCGACGGCCAGTATTTTCACCACAAGCTCGAATGGAACAAACTCTACGGCAATCCGCTGGCAGTGAAGGGCGCTGCCGAGCCCAAGAAGCCCTCGGAATACAAAGTCGTCGGCAAATCGTTCCCGCAAAAAATCATCACTGAAAAAGTGATGGGCCGGCAGCAATTCATCTCCGACATCAAAGTGGACGGCATGGTGCACGCGCGCGTAGTGCGTCCGCTGAACGCGGGTTGTTCGCTGGTTTCCGTGGATGAAAGTTCGATCAAACACATCCCTGCTGCGCGCGTGGTGCGCGAGCAAAATTTTCTGGCAGTGGTTGCAGACAAGGAATGGGACGCGGTGCGTGCGGCCGAAGCATTGAAAGTGGAATGGTCGGCGCAGTGCCAGCCGTTTCCGCCGATGGCGACTTTGCACGATTACATCCGTAAGGCATCAGTTACCAAAAAAGAAACGCCGGTCAATCGCGGCAATGTCGATGAAGCGTTCAAAACCGCGGCCAGAACCATCGAAGCCGAATACGAATGGCCGCTGCAGTCGCACGCCAGCATGGGCCCGGCTTGCGCCATTGCCGACATGAACAGCGACTCGCCGCGCCTGTGGACCGGCTCGCAAAAGCCGCACTACGGGCGCTCCGGCTGCGCGCGCATCACCGGTATTCCGGTGGAGAAAGTGCGCGCGACGTGGATACCCGGCCCCGGCTCCTATGGCCGCAACGATGCCGGTGATTGCGCGGTGGACGCCGCTTTGATTTCCAAGCTGTCGGGCAAAACCGTGCGCTTGCAATATATGCGCCACGACGCCACGGCGTGGGATCCGAAAGGCCCCGCCGGCGTGTACCGCGGACGTGCCTGCCTTGATGTGGCAAACAACGTAACCGCGTATGATTTTCATGGCAAGGGCTTCTCGCGGCAGGATGTAGTGCAAGTCGAAACCGACCCCAAAGACACGCTCGCCGGACAATTCACACGTTTCGCGCCCAAGGGTAATCTGATTTTCCAGATTCCCGCTGAAGCTTACACCTTCGAAAACAAGCGCTGCGGCTGGGAGACCATACCCCCGATGCTGGAGCGCGGCTCGCCGCTGCGCACCGGGCATCTGCGCGATCCGCTCGGTCCCGAAACGCATTTCGCCAGCGAATCTTTTATCGATGAAATCGCCGCTGCTGCCGGCGCTGATCCGGTGGCTTTTCGCCTGAAATACCTGACGCGTGAACGCGATGTGGCGGTGATCAAAGCCGCCGCCGAAAAAGCCCACTGGCAATCCGGCGCGCGCGGCAGCCGCGGCAAAGGCGATGTCATGCGCGGACGCGGCTTTGCTTACACCGAACGCAACGGCACAGTGGTCGCGCTGGTGGCGGAAGTCGAAGTCGATCGCCGCAGCGGCCGCGTGTGGGCAAAAAAATTCTGGTGCGCACATGACTGCGGGCAGATCATCAATCCCGGCACCATCATCACCGTGATTGAAGGCAACATCGTGCAGGCCACCTCACGCACTTTGCTCGAAGAAGTGCAATTCGATCAAAACCAGGTGCTCAGCGTGGATTGGGCCACCTACCCCATACTGGAGTTGGCGGACGCGCCCGAGGCCATCGAAATCGCACTGATCGACCGGCCGGAGATTTCACCGCAAGGCGCCGGCGAACCGTCGCATCGTACCGTGCCGGCGGCCATTGCCAATGCAATTTTCGACGCCACCGGCATACGCATGCGCAAAGTGCCGATTACCGCGCAGCGCATGAAGGAGGCGCTGGCGAAGGTTTAGTAGCGTAAATGGTGAAAAGTGATTGGTGAACCGTGGATCGGTGGCTGTTTACGTTTAATGCCATAAGCAAGTTGCTTCCTGTAGCAGCTTTTCCATTTGCCATTCGCGCTCCGCATTTATTGCGTCACCCATGAAGCTGTTCGTTGCAATTCCCGCACTTTGCCTTGCGCTGCCCACCGTGGCGCAAAACTATCCCGTGCGGCCGCTGCGCATGATGGTGCTCGCCGCTGCTGCTGGCGTAACCGACATCGCCGCCCGCGTGCTGGCACCGCACCTGTCCGAAGCACTGGGGCAATCGGTGGTGATCGACAATCGCGCGGGCGCCGGCGGCATCATCGTCGCCAAGGCCGCGCCGGATGGCTATACGCTGATTACCGTATTCGACAGCTTTGTTTCCAATCCGTTTGTGTTCAAGACGGCGCCTTATGACACGCTGAAAGACTTTGCGCCCATTTTGCTTTTGATACGCGATAACAACATCACCGCGGAGTAATTACCCATGAACACCCCAACCACGCCCGTGCGCGAGTACCGCTACTTAAATCTGGTGATGGTGGCTTTCGTCACCGTGCTGATCTGCTCCAATCTGATCGGCCCGGCGAAAATCGCGCAAATCGACTTGCCCGTTTGGGGCGTCGTCACCTTTGGCGCGGGCGTGCTGTTTTTTCCGATCTCTTATGTGTTCGGCGACATCCTCACCGAAGTCTACGGCTACTCGCGTGCGCGCAAAGTGATCTGGAGCGGCTTTGCCGCGCTGGCCTTCGCCTCGATCATGGCTAGCATAGTGGTCGCCCTGCCGCCCGCGCCGTTCTGGAAACATCAGGGCGCGTACGAGGTCGCGTTCGGCTCCACCTGGCGTATCGTGCTGGCGTCGATGATCGCGTATTTCTGCGGTGAATTCGTCAATTCGCTGGTGCTGGCGAAAATGAAAATCATCACCCAGGGCAAGCACCTATGGAGCCGCACCATCGGCTCTACCATTGCCGGCGAAGCGGTGGATTCGGCGTTGTTTTATCCGCTGGCGTTTTACGGCTCGGGGATAATTCCCGATGACAAACTGCCGCTCATCATGCTGGTGCAATTTGTACTGAAAGTCAGCGTCGAAGTGCTGTTCACGCCGTTGACCTACAAACTCGTAAACTGGTTAAAACGCGCGGAAAACGAAGACTATTATGACCGGCAGACCAACTTCAATCCGTTTCATCTAAAGGATTGAGCCGCCTGAAATAAGGATGGTCAGGGAGGTGAGATTCGAACTCACGACCTCCGCGTCCCAAACGCGGCGCGCTACCGGACTACGCTACACCCTGACTGAGTACACATTTTATCCGAATTGCACCCGCTTGGCAGTCTACGGCATTCATTCACACGAGTAGATTACGTTAAACTCGGCGTTTTAAGCAATTTCACTCATGTCTGAGAAGAAGAACTGGCGTACGCCAGCCGTCGTTATTGCCTGCGGCGGCCTGGCGATGACCATCGTGCTCGGCACGCGTCACGGTTTCGGGCTTTACCTGCAACCGATGACGCTGGATCTGGGCATCAGCCGCGAAGTGTTTTCGTTCGCCATTGCGCTGCAGAATCTGTTTTACGGTTTCTCGCAACCGCTTACCGGCATGATCGCCGACAAATTCGGCGCGGCGCGGGTAATGGCCGCAGGCACCATAGGCTACGCCGCCGGTCTGGTGTTGATGTCATATTCGACCACGAGCATGGAACTCAATCTGAGCGCAGGATTGTTGATCGGCATGGCGATGGGCTGCTGCGGATTCAGCACGGTCTACGGTGTGATCGGGCGCGTGGTGCCCGCGGATAAACGCAGCACGGCAATGGGTATCGTTGGTGCGGCAGGCTCCATGGGGCAGTTCCTGATGCTCCCCTACGGCCAGTTGCTGATCAATCATATGGGCTGGCAGCAAGCGCTGCTGATTCTGGCGCTTACGGTGTTGCTGTTGCTGCCATTATCCACCGCGCTGGTCGAAGACCGGACAACGCAGGCGCAGGCCTTATCCAAGCAATCGATCCCGGCGGCGCTGCGCGAAGCCTTCAGCCATCGCGGCTTTGTGCTGATGTGCATCTCCTATACGGTGTGCGGGTTTCAACTGTTGTTTGTGTCGGTGCATTTTCCGGCCTACCTGATCGATCAAAAAATGACGCCCGCCACCGGCATGATCGCACTGGCGCTGATCGGGCTGTTCAATACCTTTGGTAGCTACACCTGGGGCTGGCTGGGCAGCCGCTACACCAAAAAATACCTGCTGGCGACGCTGTATTTCACGCGCTCGATGGTGGTGCTGGCGTTCATCCTGTCGCCGCTGTCGCCAATGACGGTCTATCTGTTTTCATCGGCGATTGGGTTTTTGTGGCTCGGCACAGCGCCGATTACCGGCGCCATGATCGCGCAAATTTTCGGCTCGCGTTATCTGTCCACGCTCAGCGGCTGCGCCTTTATGTTTCATCAAGTCGGCAGCTTTCTCGGTGTGTGGCTTGGCGGCCGCCTATTTGATACCACCGGTTCCTACACCCTGATGTGGTGGATCATCATCATCGCTGGTTTCGTCGCGGCGCTGCTCACCCTGCCGGTGGATGAGCGCGAGATTCCGCGCACCGCCGAAGCGCCTGCCTGATCGGTCTTCAGGGCATCGGCCGTGCGGCTTCGCCGCGCAGCCACACGCGAAACACTGCCACCGCCGGGCGTTCGTCCGCGTGTTCGCTGCACGCCATGTAATAGCCGTCGGGCAATTTCACCGCCAGGTCGAATGGCGCCACCAGCTTACCGCTGGCGATATCTTCCGCCGCCAGCACCGGCATGCTGGTCAGCACGCCCACCGCGTCTATCGCCGCCTCGAAAGCCAGCACCGCATGGCTGAAATGCGGACCTTTGTTGGCATCCACATCGCTCACCCCCGCGGCGTGCAGCCAACGTCCCCAGAACGGCTCGTTATCGTACAGTTCGCCGGTGTCATCGTGCAGCAGCAGGTGATGTTTCAGGTCCGCCGGCGTTTTTAACGGATGCGGGTGATCCGCCGCGAGCAACTTCGGACTGCAGATCGGGGTGATACTGAGGTCCATCAGGCGTTCCAGCAGCACGCCAGGCACATGGCCGCGGCCATAAAATATCGCCACATCCGAATCCGCCAGCCAGGCCTCAACCGTGGCGCGCTCGGCGACATTTCCTTTGCCATCCACGCTGACCCGGCGCATACGCGCGGAAATACGCACGTCAATTTCAGGATGGGCAGCAATAAACCGGTGCAAACGCGGCATCAGCCAACGCGACGCAAACGACGGCGCAGCACTGACGGTCAGTGATCCCCCCCCCTGCTGGCTGCGCAGATGTGCAACCGCCTGCGCCAAACAATCAAAGCCTTCGCCCAGCTTGGGCAATGCGGCCTTGGCGACATCGGTGAGCTCCAGCGCGCGGTTATAGCGGCGGAACAGTTGCACGCCGAGGTAATCCTCCAGTGTACGTATCTGATGGCTCACCGCTGCGGAGGTGACATTGAGCTCAAGCGCGGCCTTTTTAACGCTTAAGTGGCGCGCGGCTGCCTCAAAAGCCTTCAGCGAATTAAGTGGCGGCAGGCGTACGGGCATAATTTAACCTGTTTAGTTTTTCTAATCTAAAAACGCAATAGATGTAGGTTGATGCGATGCAACATTATACTCACAATCCAGTCCATAGGTATGTAGCAAGTAATTGATATTGCAAACCTAAGGTTTTGTTAGCAGTACAGATGATTTACATAAAAACAAGGAGACTTAGCATGGAAAAGACTTTTATGGTACCGGATAGTTCAGAGTTGTTTAGAAAAATTGATGCATTGGAGCTGTCCCCCAGCGTTCGCACGCAAGCAGTATGGGCGCTGGAACTCGCGGACAGGATCGCCGGCGCCGTTTACTGGGTTTTCAGCAAGATCGAGCACCTCGGCGTCGGCGTGACACCAACTTCCGCAAGGCCGGTCAGCACCAAGCTCAAACACCAGTAACAAAACCGCAGCCAGGCCGGGACAAAACAACGTCCCGCCAGCCTGGCAGCCTGGTAGCCTTATTTGGCCGGGGTTTGCGGCGTTGCGGCCTGAGCGCGCACGAGATCAAATTCGGCCAGTATCATGTCGGTGAGATCGGCAGGCATCGGCACCACGCGCAGCCGCAACACCGCTGCCAGTTCTTCGCGCGTTGCGGGCGGCATTTTTTCATACGCCGCGCGTGCTTCGGTGACCATAGTTTGCTTGCGCGCCGCCGACAGGTTGCTGAGTGATTCGTGCGCCTGGCGCACGGCGGAACCTTCATCGCCAGGTCGGCGATCATAGCTGGCATGTCTTAGGCATTTTTGGGATCCAGCAGAATGCTCCGCACCGATACGTAGACCTCATTGCGCTGCGCCGCGCTCAGATGCACGAAACCCTCATCAATCAGGCGCTGCAACTGCGTGTCGTCCATGCCCAGCGGCAGAGCGGGTGCCGGGGGCTGAACCGCCACCGGCGCTAGCGGCGAGGCGGCAGGGAGATCGATCACGCTCTCAATGCCGGCGGAAATCAACTTATCGCTTGCAATACGCAACAAAATCAGCGTCAGCGGATCGAGACTGAGCGCGGGCGTAGATAACGTCGCCAGCACGGCGCCCGCCAGAAATACTGCCACCATACGCGCTGCTCTTCGCACTGCCAGGCTCCTCGGCTACGCTCTGGGTCAGGGGATGCAGGTATTTGTTTTTATTACAAAATACTCTGGCTACGCAAAATGTCAAGCAACGCCTTCGTTGCCCTGGTCACGGCCTGGGTTGCGCCGAAGGTGGGGATCACCGCCGAAGATTTACCGGCGCCGCCAATCACCGCGATCAGCAGGTTGTCGGCGATATGGATCATCGGCAACGCATCAACCTGGAAAAAGCTATTTGCCGCAGAGTTTCCCAATGCCGCGCGCGGGATTGGGAAACTCTGCGGCCGTTTTGAGAATCAACGAAACTGAAAATTTATCGCGCCAGCGCCGCCCAGCTTCATCAGCGACTCCGCTGCCGCCGCACCAAAACGTTTGGCAAAACGTTCGGCGACGTTTTCGCGCGGCGTGAAATCCACAATGTCTTCAGCCTTGATCACATCGCGCGCGACCTGCTCGGCGCTGCCCAGCGCATCGGCAAGACCGAGTTCGATACTCTTCTGACCCACCCATACCAGTCCCGAAAACATATCCGGAGTTTCTTTCAGACGCTTGCCGCGGCCTTTACGCACGACCTCGACGAACTGCTCGTGTATCTCGCCAAGCATTTGTCTTGCATGGGTTTTTTGTTCATCATTCAACGGCGAAAACGGATCCAGAAAACCCTTGTTTTCGCCTGCCGCCAGCAGCCGCCGTTCGACGCCGAGTTTTTCCATGGTGCCGGTGAAACCAAAGCCATTCATCAATACGCCGATGGAGCCGATGAGGCTGGCTTTGTTGACGTAAATTTTGTCCGCCGCCACCGCCACATAATATCCGCCCGACGCACACACATCTTCAACCACGGCATACAGCGGTATGTCGGGATACTTGACGCGCAGCCGTTTGATTTCATCGCTGATGTAGCCCGATTGCACCGGGCTGCCGCCGGGACTGTTGATGCGCAGAATAACGCCTTGCGTGCGTTTATCCTTGAACGCATCGGCGAGGCCCTGCATCACCGTATCGGCGCTCGCCAGCGATCCCGATGCGATGACGCCGTTGATTTCGACCAGCGCACTATGCTTGCCATGCGCGCCGTCTTTTTTGCCGAACCAGCCCATAGCGATAAACAGCACGATGAAGAGGTAGGCGAAAATCAGAAATTTGAACACTATGCCCCAGCGCCGCGCACGGCGTTGCTCGGTCACTGCTGCCAGCGCCACTTTCTCAAGCACTTCGCGTTCCCAGCCGGGATTATTTTCAGCCATTTTTAATTTCCTTCATCATTAGAACCTGCCCGTCGCGCTCTGCGATGGCGACGGGCTCGAGACGTTTGCGCGGACACGGCCCCATTACGCATACGCCCGTGTGCGGCAAATACATTGCACCATGCGTGGCGCAGATCAAGTATAGCTTGGAATAGTCGAAAAACGCGCCGTTGGCCCAGTCCATTTCCATCGGCACATGCGCACAGCGATTGATATACGCGTAGACCGTGCCGCGGTAGCGCACCGCGAAAGCCGGCTGCTCACCCGCCGCGGTGCTCACCTTGAAACGCACGCCAGCGCCGCCGTCTGCGAGCGCGCCGCTGGCGCAAATCACGCGTGGTTGGTCAGCCATGTTGCCAGTTCGCCAAATGAATTGAGACACGCAACCGGATCATGCGCCAATAAATTGCCGCGCGGATGCGCACCGTACGTCACGCCCACCCGCGCCACCTGTGCTGCGACGGCCATCTCCATGTCGTGCGAGGTGTCGCCTATCATCAGTGCGCGTTCGCAGGGGATATCGAGTTCTTCCAGCAGCCACAACAACATGCCCGGATGCGGTTTGCTGAAACCTTCGTCGCCGCAGCGCGTGGCGTGAAACACGTCATTCAGACCGGTAACCTGCAATGCGCGATCCAGCCCGCGGCGGCTTTTACCGGTGGCCACCGCCAGCATGAACCCGGCCGCCTGCAGCGCACGCAACATCTCCGGCGCCCCGCTGAACAAGGTGGTGTCGCGATCCTGCCGGTTGAAATGATGCCGGTAACGTTCCAGTAACGCGGGGTAGCCCGTCGCTGGGAAATCCGGCAGCAGATATTTCAGCGCGTCGGAAAGGCCAAGGCCAATCACATAGCGTGCGTTTTCCTCGCTCGGCACCGGCAACTCCAGATCAGCGCAAGCTTCAAGCAGCGACGCGGTAATCGCCGCTGCCGAATCCATCAGCGTGCCGTCCCAATCGAATACCAATAAATCAAATTGCCTGGGCATGGCCTTGTTTCAGATGTTCGAGAAATACCCGCAACTCGTGCGGCAGCGGCGCCTCAAAACGCAGCGGCGCCGCACTGTCCGGATGCAGGATGGTGGTTTGGCAGGCATGCAAAAACATGCGCTTAAGTAGCTGTTTTTTTAGAAATTTATTCAGCGGAAAATCCCCGTATTTATCGTCGCCGGCAATCGGAAACCCGAGATGTGCCAGATGCACTCTAATCTGGTGCGTGCGCCCGGTTTTAAGCTCCGCTTCAAGCAGGCTGAAGGGCGGTGTCGCCTGCGGCCACGATTCGCGCAAGCGAAATATAGTGTGCGCCGCCTGCCCCTCGTCATTCACCGCAACCCGCCGCTCGCCGTTGGCCAGCAGATGTTTTTGCAGCGGCAGTTTCACTGCGCGTTTGGCGTCGCGCCAGTGGCCGCGCACCAGCGCCAGGTAAAATTTTTGCATGCGGCCCTCACGCAATTGCGCGTGCAGGTTCACCAGCGCAGAGCGTTTTTTCGCCAACATCAGCACACCCGAGGTATCGCGGTCCAACCGGTGCACCAGTTCCAGAAATTTGGCCTCGGGCCGCGCCGCGCGCAGTTGTTCAATCGCACCCAAACGCACACCGCTGCCACCATGCACCGCCACACCGGAAGCTTTGTTAATCACCAGCAGCGCGGCGTCCTCATACACAATGTCGAATGTGATGCGCGCACCCGCCTTGGGCACCGCCTGCACCGCGGGTTGCGCCGTGCGCACGGGTGGAATACGCACCTTATCCCCGTCCTGCAAGCGGTAGTCCGGGCCGATGCGCCCGCTATTGACGCGTACTTCGCCGCTGCGCAGGATGCGGTAGACATGGCTCTTGGGCACCCCTTTAAGCCATCGTATCAAGTAGTTGTCGATGCGCTGGCCGGATTCTTCGGCGCCCACTTCGCGCCAAATTACGTTTTCTTTACTTAACTGCTTCATTTGATTATACTATTTGGCAGTGCAGCATCCAGGTTCCCCCCGTGTCTGATGCGGACTTAACGGAAAACGCGTGATATTTTTCGCAAGTTCAGGACGTAAGCCGCAGGGTTGCAGGGTCCAGCTTCCACAATGCGAAGCGGTTTTGTGGCCTGTAACCCACGGATGAACAAGGATTGCACCAGTACGCCAGAATCAGAACCAGAGCCGTCCCTGCCAAGCCGCGTCAAATACACGCAACCGCAGGCCCGGGAACAGCGGTTAATGTCGCTCACCGCGAAGTAGCGATAGTAGTCGAAATACGCGCTCAAGACACCGTTTGAATATTACGGATACGCCTGATTTTACCGAGGCGGGTCCGCAACAGGCAAAACCAAAAACTTCGAATCAGCCTTGCACAGTATGTTTTATACCGCTACAGACTGAAGTTGAGTAATGCCGCCTGCGCGAAAGCGCGGCGGCGACGGCTTTGCCCATCCCGTGGCGCATTGAGCGCGGGAGAAGAAGATGAAAAGAATGTTGTTTAACGCAACGCAAGCCGAGGAGCTGCGCGTTGCGATAGTCGATGGTCAAAAGTTGGTCGACCTCGACATCGAATCCTCGTCCAAAGAGCAAAAAAAGAGCAATATCTATAAGGGCATTATCACGCGCGTCGAGCCCAGCCTCGAAGCTGCTTTTATTGATTACGGTTCCGAACGCCACGGCTTTTTGCCGTTTAAGGAAGTCGCCCGCGCTTACTTCAAGCCCGGTGTCGATGTCGCCAAAGCCACCATCAAAGAAGCCCTGCGCGAAGGCCAGGAAATCATTGTTCAGGTGGATAAAGACGAGCGTGGCAACAAAGGCGCCGCGCTCACCACGTTTATCAGCCTGGCGGGCCGCTATCTGGTATTGATGCCCAACAATCCGCGTGGCGGCGGCGTGTCGCGCCGTATCGAGGGCGAAGACCGCAACGAATTGCGCGATGTGATTGACGATCTCGAAATTCCCAACGGCATGAGCGTCATCGCGCGCACTGCGGCCATCGGCCGCGAAGCCGAAGAACTGAAGTGGGATTTGAACTACCTGATGAAGCTGTGGGAGGCCATCGACAGCGCCTCAAAGCCGCAGCACGAAGAAGCCAAGGAAGGCAGCAACGGCAAGCCCAAGCGGCTGAACCCGGCGCCGTTCCTGATTTACCTCGAAAGCAATCTGGTGGTGCGCGCCATTCGCGATTATTTTCACGATGAAATCGGCGAAATCCTCATCGACACCGCGGACATACACGAGCAGGCACAGCACTTCATGTCGCTGGTGATGCCGACTAAGGTGAGCCTGGTCAAGCACTACCGTGACGACGTGCCGCTGTTTTCGCGCTTCCAGATCGAGCACCAGATCGAGACCGCGCATTCGCGCTCCGTGAATCTGCCTTCCGGCGGCGCCATCGTCATTGATCACACTGAAGCGCTGGTGTCGGTGGACGTGAACTCGGCGCGCGCCACGCGCGGCCACGACATTGAGGAAACCGCGTTCCGCACCAATCTTGAGGCTGCCGAAGAAGTGGCGCGCCAGCTGCGCTTGCGCGATCTGGGCGGTCTGGTGGTGATCGATTTCATCGATATGGAAAATCAGCGCAATCAACGCGAAGTCGAAAATAAATTGCGCGAATCGCTGCGCTATGACCGCGCACGCGTGCAGCTTGGCAAGATTTCACGTTTCGGCCTGATGGAGTTGTCGCGCCAGCGGCTGCGTCCGTCGCTCGGCGAATCCAGCCATCAGCCGTGCCCCCGCTGCCACGGCACCGGCCACATCCGCGGCACCGAATCCACTGCGCTGCACGTCCTGCGTATCCTGCAGGAAGAATCGATGAAGGAAAACACTGCCGCCGTGCATGCGCAAGTGCCGGTGGACGTGGCAACCTTTCTGCTCAACGAAAAGCGCCTCGATATTCAGCAGTTTGAAACGCGTCATCGCGTCACCGTCACGCTGATTCCGAACGTCAATCTGGAAACGCCCAATTATTCGATCAGCCGTCTGCGTCACGACGATCTGAATCAAAGCGAGCCGCTGCCACCCAGCTACGCGATGGTCAAAGCGCCGGAAGCAGCCGAAAAACCTGCTGCAGCTGCCGAAGCTGCCGCGCCGCGTCAGGAAGCCGCGGTCAAGGGCATCCTGCCGCCAGAGCGTCCGCCCGCGCCCACCGCGCCGGAGCCGCAGGCATCAGCACCCGCCGCCGTACCCGAGCCGGTCTCGCACTCGGTATCGGGACAACCGTCGATCATCGGCAAGATTTTTGGCTGGTTTCGCCACAAGCCGCTGGAAACCGTCGCGGCGACTACGGCAGTAACTGCCGCGACAGCCACAACCACTCCCAGCAGCCGGGAAAAACGCGAAGAAGGCCACCGCGACCGTCCGCGTTCGGGGGGGCCGCGCCGGGATCGCGACGGCAACCGCGACAGCGGGCGCAATCGACATCGTTCGGAGCGTGGCGCTCGTGGCGCTGAAGGTGAGCGCAGCGAACGCCCGCCCAAAAACGAGCGTGACGAAAGCCGCCAACGCGGCCAGCAGCAGCGGCACGCGCCCAAGCGTGAGGGCGAGGAAACACCGGCAGCGCCGGTCGCCGCCGCATCAGCACTGACGACGACGCCGGATCAAGCAGCGACCGCCAACACGGCCACCGCTGCTGGCAACAGCGGCACCGGCGGCAGCGGCGAAAATCGTGGCCGCGGCCGCCGCCGCGGACGCGGCGAGCGCGGTGCAGCGCAAACGCCGGACAGCAGCACAGCGGACGCAACCGTAGCAGCAACTGCAAGTGCAACGGGTAATGATGCGGGAGACGCGGCCTCCGAGCATGAACCACGCGGCGAGCGCCGTTACCGCTATCCGCGCACGCCGTTTGTGCCACGCCCGCGCACCGGCTACGCTGAACCTGCTGACGCCGCTACCGGCTACGCTGCACCTGCTGACACCGTCACCGGTACGCACGCGGCGCTTGCGCCTGCCGCATTACCCGTGCCGCCGTCAGTCCCGGTGCCGCCTATGGCCGAAGCGCCGCCGCCGGTCGTACCTGTCTGGAGTGCACCGCTGAAAAACACAGCGGAGCCTGTCGCAGCACCCGTGCCTGTGGTGGCGCCGGTGATCACCGCGCCGGTTGCGGAAGCAGTGGCAGCGGAGGCGCCGCCGGTGGAGGCAGTGACCCTCGCCACCGCAGCGCCCGCGCCAGCCAGCGCACCGCCTATGGTGACAGCGGCAGCGGTGCCGGTGCCGCCTGCGCCGCTGCAATTCGACTGGTCGAGCGGCCTGACGCAAATTGAGACCGCGCAAGGAAACGCGCAAAGCGCACAAGCACTGGCGCTCGGCGCAGAGCAAGCACCCCCCCGTGTGCGGCGTACGCGCCCGGCGCCGGCAACCCTCGCTGAGGAACCCCTGATGCAGGTGGAAACCCAACACCAAACGAGCCAGGTATAGCGCGGAAGCGCTCCGCTGTCCGCTACGGCCGAAAACGCCATGCCGGCAAAACCTGACACGATGAGCAGCGCGTTGCGGCTAGTGTACTGCTTCGCAATTCATGAGACATTCCCTCCCCTTCAAGGGGAGGGCTAGGGTGGGGATGGGGTGGCATTCGCGCACCATTGCCCCATCCCCCTCCCAGCCTCCCCCTTGAAAGGGGAGGAGTTTCGCTGGTGCCGCGCCGTTGCATAAGTGCCGAGTAGAGTGAAGCACTACACTAGCAGCAGCCGGGCTGCGCCCTACGCCGCGCGAATAAACAAGCGCTCGCGTAACACCCGCAATTCGTCACGCAGCGCCGCCGCTCTTTCAAACTCCAGATTTTTCGCGGCGTCGAACATGGCCCTTTCGACTTGTTTAATTTCGCGCGTCATATCCTTGGGCCCCATAGCATCGTAACGCGCCTGATTCTGCGCGGCCTTTAACTCCAGCCGCGCTTCGTCGTGCTCGTAGACGCCGTCGATGATGTCCTTGATGCGCTTTTGCACGCCGATGGGCGTGATGCCGTTCGCCTTGTTGAACGTGACCTGCTTGCTGCGCCTGCGATCGGTTTCGCCGATGGCGCGTTTCATTGAATCGGTGAGCCGATCGGCATACAGTATCGCCATGCCGTTGATGTGCCGCGCTGCACGGCCTATGGTCTGAATCAGCGAACGCTCCGAGCGCAGAAAACCTTCCTTGTCGGCATCGAGTATCGCCACCAGCGATACTTCAGGTATATCGAGGCCCTCGCGCAGCAGGTTGATGCCCACCAGCACGTCGAACTCGCCCAGCCGCAGATCGCGAATGATTTCCACGCGCTCCACGGTTTCAATGTCTGAATGCAGATAACGCACCTTGATGCGATGTTCGGAAAAATACTCGGTGAGGTCTTCCGCCATGCGTTTGGTCAGCGTAGTCACCAGCACGCGCTCGCCGATTTTCACGCGTTCGTAAATCTCCGACATCAAATCGTCCACCTGCGTGACGGCCGGGCGCACGTCGATGCGCGGATCGACGAGCCCGGTGGGACGCACCACCTGCTCCACCACCTGCGCCTGATGTGCGCTTTCATACACCGATGGCGTAGCCGAGGCAAAAATCGTGCGGCGCATGAGTTTTTCAAACTCATCGAACCGGAGCGGCCGGTTGTCCAGCGCCGAGGGTAAGCGAAAGCCGTAATTCACGAGATTTTCCTTGCGCGCGCGGTCGCCCTTATACATGCCGCCGACTTGCGGAATGGTGACGTGGCTTTCATCGATGAACATGATTGCATCGTGTGGCAGATAGTCGATCAGTGTCGGCGGCGGCTCTCCCGGTTTGCGGCCCGACAGATGCCGCGAATAGTTTTCGATGCCTTTGCAAAATCCCATTTCGTTGAGCATTTCCAGATCAAAGCGCGTGCGCTGCTCGATGCGCTGGCATTCGACCAGTTTTTGTTCCTTCTGATAAAACTCGATACGCTCGCGCAATTCCTGCTTGATCGCCTCCACCGCGCGCAGGGTGGTGGCACGCGGCGTGACGTAATGACTCGACGGGTAAACCGTGAAGCGCCCTACTCTTTGCAGTATGTGGCCGGTCAGCGGATCGAACACGTGAATGCTTTCCACCTCATCGTCGAACAGCGTCAGCCGCACTGCATTTTCGGCGTTTTCCGCGGGGAAAATATCCAGCACATCGCCACGCACGCGAAACACGCCGCGCTTGAATTCCACGTCGTTGCGCTGGTACTGCATTTCGGTGAGACGTTTGATGGCTTCGCGCTGCGCCAGTTTTTCGTTCTCGCGCAGATGCAGAATCATGCCGTGATAATCCACTGGGTCGCCAATACCGTAGATTGCCGAAACCGTGGCGACGATGATGGTGTCGCGCCGCTCCATCAGCGATTTGGTCGCCGACAAACGCATTTGCTCGATGTGCTCGTTGATGCTGGAATCTTTTTCAATGAACAGGTCTTTCGACGGCACATAGGCTTCCGGCTGGTAGTAATCGTAATACGATACAAAATATTCGATCGCGTTTTCCGGAAAAAACTCGCGCATCTCGGAATACAACTGCGCCGCCAGCGTTTTGTTGGGCGCCATAATGATCGCCGCTGTGCCGAGACGCGCAATCACATGCGCCATGGTGTAGGTTTTGCCGGAACCGGTAACACCGAGCAAAGTTTGATAGGCGAGGCCGTCGCGCAGACCCTCGGTAAGCTTGGCGATGGCCTGCGGCTGATCTCCCGCCGGTTCGAACGTCTGATGCAGCCGGTACGGGCTGTCGGGGAACGTCAGCACCCTTACCGGCTGGTGGCCGGGCAAGGGAACGACATTGGAGTCCTGAACTGGGTTTTTCGCGCGCGCCATGGATATATTCGCCGGGTAACCGCGTATTTTCTCATGATCTTCCAGCGACATGCGAATTTGGCCTAGCATCGCAGGCGCTTCCGCAGGTAAAATATTGCACTGCACACATCCACCCTAAACACTTGAATACTGACATGAATGCTTCGCTGCTTGCTAACGTCGAAATGGCGCCCAAAGACCCGATTTTGGGTGTCACCGAACTCTATGTCGCTGATACTAATCCGAAAAAGGTCAATCTCGGGGTGGGCGTGTACACCGACGACAACAGCACAGTGCCGGTACTGCAATCCGTGCGCAGCGCCGAGCAAAAGCTCGCCGCGACCGCGATGCCGCGCAACTATCTGCCGATCGACGGCCTGCAGGTCTACAACAAAGCTGTACAGGAGGTGGTTTTCGGCGCGGGCAGCGAAGCGGTGAAAAGCGGGCGCATAGTGACCGTGCAAACACTCGGCGGCACCGGCGGACTCAAAGTCGGCGCGGACTATCTGCGGCGCCTGAATCCCGACGCCGAAGCGTGGATCAGCGATCCCAGCTGGGAAAATCATCGCGCGCTGCTGGAGTTCGCCGGCTTCAAGGTGAACACCTATCCGTACTACGACGCCGCCACGCATGGTCTGCGTTTCAACGACATGCTGGCCTGCCTTGACCAACTGCCCGCAGGCGCGGTAGTCGTATTGCATGCGTGCTGCCACAACCCGACCGGCGTGGACCTCACGCCAGCGCAGTGGGAAAAAGTCATTGCGGTGGTCACAGCGCGCAACCTGATGCCGTTTCTGGATATTGCCTATCAAGGCTTTGCCGATGGGCTGGATGCCGATGCGGCCGCGGTGCGCGCGTTTACCAAGGCCTGTCCGGCGGTGTTTGTGTCGAGCTCATTCTCAAAATCGCTGTCGCTGTACGGCGAACGTGTGGGCGCGTGCAGTATCGTCACCGAAAATGCCGGTCAGGCGGCCAATGTGTTGAGTCAGATCAAGCGTGTTATACGCACCAATTATTCCAGCCCGTCTACCCATGGCGGGCAAGCCGTGGCGATGGTGCTCACCACGCCGGATCTGCGGCTGCAGTGGGAGCAGGAACTCGGCCACATGCGCGACCGCATTAAAACCATGCGCCGTGAACTGGTCGATAAAATTCGCGCACAGCGCAGCGACTTTGATTTCAGTTACGTGATCGAACAGCGCGGCATGTTTTCGTATTCGGGTTTGACCAAGGCACAGGTGCGCCGCTTGCGCGAGGAATACTCGATCTATGCACTGGATAGCGGACGCATTTGCGTGGCGGCGCTCAACTCCAACAACGTGGATTACGTGGCGGATGCCATTGCCCACGTGCTGGTGTAGCGTGATGATTTAATTGCCAGCGGCTGGCGCGGACGCGCGGAAATTTGCTGCTCGATGCGCGTAAGCTCAGCCATTGACATTGACCGAACCCGCTTAAATGACTAGAATGCGCGCTCTTTTCAGTAGTTTTCTGAATATTCCCTGGTAGCTCAGCGGTAGAGCAATCGACTGTTAATCGATTGGTCGCTGGTTCGATCCCAGCCCGGGGAGCCAAAATGAGTAGCAGCAAGCCTATCCGGACGGCCAATGCTATCGGGGACAGGCCACAATTGCTTACTCAAAGCACCTCCTCAGAGCCGGAATTTATATCCCTGCGGCACGCCGCCAGGAAACTGTATGACCAGGCGTTGCTAAAGAATAAGTTACTCGCACGCGCGGCGGATAAATCGGGCGGTGGCATAAATGCCGGATTGACACCGGCATCTCCGGATGAATCACTGGAGTTTATGGCCATAAGAATAGCCGAATGTATTCCCGTGTTTGGCAAGAAAGATTCTTCAACATTGCTGTCAAAAATTGAAAAATCAGATATTGACCAGTCAACCTTCAGGGATGGCGCTAATGCGCTCAAGAATACCTTGTACCCGCGCGTTATCTATTGGAAAAATCTGGCGGTAAAAAAGCAGGATTTTGAAGCGCATATGTTGAAACTGCTGTCTTAGGCTGCAGGCAATTGCCTTGTACTACGGAGTATCCGTCTGCCTATCGCGCTAATTTCGCAACAATTCCCCCCGGATTGCGTTTCGCGCAGGCACATTGCCCCTGCCCACTATTCCCGCTACTATGCACGTAATTGCGGGGGGCGCCCCGTTGTCTAATCTCTGGGAGGCCTGGCATTCATGAGAGAAGCAGAATCCAGAACCAAAGTAATCATTCTGACGCGCAGCTATCGCATCAAAGGTTACATTCATCTGCATCCGGGTGCACGCGTGACCGACTTTATGATCGATTCCAAAAAATTCATGGCGGTCACCAACGTCGAAGTTTGGGATCTCGGTGGCCGCCAGATCATGACCTCACCGTTTGTGAACGTCAGCCGCGATCATGTCGAGATCATCACGCCCGACGGCGCGAATCCGGCTTAATTTAACGGGTTGTTTTATTTAAAGCTTTTCAGACAATCGCAACGGCTACCGAGCTGATTGCCGAAAACAGGTTCGCCACCGTCTGCTGGGTAATGCCACGTGTGATAAATACGATGCGCGTGTCGTGATCGTCGCCCGGCCATTTCTCCAGTTCTATCGGCGGGTGAAACAAGTGTTGCACGCCTTGCACGATCAGCGGCCCCTGGTGCCCCGCCACATTCACCAACCCCTTCACGCGAAACAAATCCGCGCCGCGTAAGGTGCCCAGCACTTCCATGCACTGTGAAAACGACGCCCAGGTGAACGGCTCTTTGTAGCGCAGGCAAAACGAGATTACATTGGTGTCGTGCCGATGCGCATGGCCATGTTCATCGTGGCCGTAGTGACCGTGATCTTCTGCATTGTCAGCGCCCATCCAGCGCTCGACGTCCTCAAGCCGCGACTGCATGCTGCGCAGCGCCACATCGATCAAAAACGCCAGCTCGATTTCACCGTTGATCGCACGCTTCACCGGCGCGCGTGGATTCAGTGCACGTAGCGCAGACTCCAGCGCGGCGGCCTGGGCTTCATCCACCAGATCCGATTTGGTGAGCACCAGCCGATCGGCCAGCGCTGCCTGCTTCACCGGCTCGGACAGCGTTTTGAGTTGTTCGAGGCCGTTCACCGCGTCCACCAGTGTCACCACGCAGTCCAGCCGGTATTGCGCCTGCAGCATGGTATCGGTCATCAGCGTTTGCATCACCGGCGCCGGGTCGGCCAGCCCGGTGGTTTCAATCACCAGCCGGTCGAAATCGATGATTTCTCCGTTGCGCCGCTTGACGAACAAATCGCGCATCGTCTCCTGCAAATCACCGCGCAACACGCAGCACAGGCAGCCGTTGTTAAGCAGCATCATCTGTTCGGATGACACTTCAACCAGGTCGTTGTCTATCGCCTGCTCGCCGAGTTCATTGACGATCACCGCGACGCGATTCATCTCCGGGCGCTTTAACAGCTTGTTGACGAGCGTGGTTTTTCCGCTGCCGAGAAAACCCGTGACCACGCTGACGGGAATACGCCCCGACAGCGCGCTACGGCCTAGTACTGGTGCGTCCATATCAGACTACTGCGTCCATTCAACAATATACAGGCCGCCGGTAAAACGGTCCTGGCAGTACACGACGCCGCGGTCATCGACATACACGTCGTTAATCTGCACTGCGCCTTTGGGCGATAGTTTCGGTGTGCCCGGCACGAAATACGCGACTTCCTGCGGCTGATACGGGTTGGACAAATCATACGCGCGCAAACCGCCATTGAAAAACGTCGCAAGTATGATGTTGTCCGAACGCCATGCGCAATCGGCGGAATAGTTTTCCCACAGGTTGTGCGAACCAAAGCGCCCGCCGCGCTTGCTGAAACTCTCTGGCGAGGGTAATGGCACCGTGGATATCGGCACCGGATTGGTTTCGTCGGCGCCGTTCAGCACCCACGTCAACTTCGGCCAGTCGGCGCCGTTATCGCGCACGCATTCTTCGGTGACTATCAGCAGGTTATTGCTGAACAGCGGCATCACTGTGTGCACGAAGCCATTGAACGGTGGCGAGTTTTTCCAGCGCGACACCACTTTAATATTGGATTTGTCCTTGATGTCGAGTATGTAGCCGCCGCCGTCAATGTAGCCCACATACGCACGGTCGGGCCGCTGCTTCACATACACATTGGTGTTGTGCGCACGATAACCGCCATCGATTTTGAGACGCGGCGGCGGCGCCACCGCATCGCCTTTGCGCGTGCCCGGCATCCACCAGCGACCGGCTTCTGTCGGCTTCGAGGGATTACGCACGTCGATGATGCGATAAAACTGATCGTCCTTGTCGTTGGTCGGCTCGAAATCCGCTGCGCCGCTTGCCATATGCACAAATTCGCCATCGTCGAACCACACCGCATGCACACCGCGCGAGAATTTGCCTGACGCATCAAAGTGCGAAATCAACTTCGGTTTCTCCGGCACCGTAATATCGAAGATGTCAAAACCCGCCGGCTTGTTGTCAAAACCCTTGGTTTGATAGGCCACCACCATGGTATTGCCCACCACGTCCAGCGAGTTGGAGCGGACGTTTCCATGCGGCAAATCGGTCTGAATCACAAATTTGGGTTTGCGCGGATCGCTCACATCCAGCGCGGTGAAGTTCTTGGGCGCGGATTCGTGCGCCATCCACAGTATGCGCCGGCCATCCTTGGCGATCTGCATATTGATGCCCTCGCCCATGCCGCCGAAACCTTCCATTTCGTGCTGGGCCAAAAGCTTCATGTTGAATGCCAGCGTTTGTGAAGCCTGGCTTTGCGGGGACATCGGTGTTGCTTCGCTCATGATTACTTTGCTTTCCGTTTGTTGATTGATGTATTGCTGCGTGCACTTCCACGCGGATTACCCGCCATCTGCTCCAGCACCGCACACACCGCGGCAGTATCTTCTTTCGCAAACCCCTGTGATAGCGCAGACGAATAATACGCCTTGCTTGCCTCGAACAGGGGCACCGGAATATTAAGGCGCGCAGCATAAGCGCCTATGATATCAATATCCTTTAGATAAACATCGACTTTCATGGTCGCCGCACGGTAATCGCCCTTGATCATCATCGGGCCGCGCACCTCAAACATGCGCGAGGTACCTGCACCATCTTTGATCACCTTATACAGCAGATTCAGATCCAGCCCGGATTTAAGCCCCATGACCATCGCTTCGGCCGTGGATACGTTGTGTATTGTCACCAGCAGATTGGCAATGAATTTGAGCTTGGAGCCATTACCGAATTCGCCGCAATAATGCATGCTGCGCGCAAAACCCCTGAACACCGCAGCGCAACGCCTGACCGCAGCGGCGTCGCCGCTGGCGTAAACCGAAATATCCTTCGCCGCCGCCTGCGCGCCGGTGCCGCTGATCGGGCAATCGAGCAGCGTGATGCCGTGCGCTGCGCAACGCGCGCGTAGATCGTGCTTCACTTCCAGCGGCATGGTGCTGGCTTCGATCACCACGCATCCTTTGCGCGCACCAGCGGCAATGCCCTCTTTGCCAAAGAATGCGTCTTCGCACGCCTTGATGCTCGGCAGCGAGGTTATCAGCACATTGCACTGGCGCGCCACCTCCGCACCCGACGCAGCGCAGTCACCGCCACGCGCACTGTGCGCCGCGCGCGCTTTCTTATCGGGATCAAAACCGATCACATCGAATTTTGCGGCGAGTAAATGCTTGGCGAACGAGCCACCCATGATGCCCAATCCAACCTGTCCCACCATCAATGGTTTCTTCATGCAAGTATATGTTTTTAAATGATTTTTAATACTTTTATAGCAGCTTAGTGTAAGCCATTCGGGTGCAATGCAGCAAGGCTATTCTCGCGTCCGGTGCAGCGCCCGCCGCCACTCCGCGCGCAAAGCCTGCGCTTGCGCTGGCGCCATCGCGGGCTCAATCCTGCGCTCAAGCTGCCATTGTGCGTCGATCTCGGCAGCGTTTTTCCAGTAGCCCACCGCCAGCCCCGCCAGATACGCTGCGCCCAGCGCAGTAGTTTCGGTGACGCGCGGACGCACCACGGGCACACCGAGGATGTCCGCCTGAAACTGCATCAGAAAATCGTTGCGCACCGCGCCGCCATCGACTCTGAGTTCAGCAATAGCGATGCCGCTGTCGCCTTGAATGGCGTCGAGCAGGTCGGCCGTTTGATAGGCGATGCTCTCCAGCGCCGCGCGCGCGATATGCGCCGCTGTGCTGCCGCGTGTCAAGCCGCTGATAGTGCCGCGCGCATGGGGATCCCAGTGCGGACTGCCGAGTCCGGTGAACGCTGGCACAAAATAAACGCCACCGTTATCTGCAACGCTGGTAGCCAGCGCCTCGACAGCGGACGCCGCTTTGATGATACCCAGGCCATCACGCAGCCACTGCACCACTGCGCCGCCAATAAACACGCTGCCTTCCAGTGCGTATTCGGGGCTGGCGCCCGTCTGCGCGGCGCAGGTTGCCAGCAATTGATTTTTTGAGTGCACGATTTCGCTGCCGCTGTGCATCAGCATAAAGCAGCCCGTGCCATAGGTATTTTTCACGCTGCCTGGCGCGCAGCAACGTTGACCAAACAGCGCTGCCTGCTGATCGCCGGCAATGCCGGCTATGGGTATCGGCGCGCCCAGCCATTCCCGCATACTGTGCGCCACCACACCACTGGAACGCACCACCTCGGGCAGCAGGCGGCGCGGCACGCCAAAGCGTTCCAGCAATACCTCGTCCCATGCCCCGTCGTGCAAGTTATAGATTAGGGTGCGTGAGGCATTTGAAACGTCCGTTGCGTGCGCCGCGCCGCCGGAAAGTTTCCACAGCAGCCAGCTGTCTATCGTGCCAAATGCCAGCCGCCCCTGCTGCGCAAGCTCGCGCGCGCCTGCTACGTTCTCCAGCAGCCACCTGATTTTGGTGGCGGAGAAATACGCGTCCACCACCAGCCCGGTGCGCTGTGTCACATCGGCGCCGTGACCTGCTGCCTTGAGTTCGTCGCAATACCCCGCAGTGCGCCGGTCCTGCCACACGATCGCGTTGTAGATCGGCTCACTCGTCGTGCGATCCCACAGCACCGTGGTTTCGCGCTGATTGGTAATGCCGATGGCAGCAATATCGCGCGCAGTCAATCCGGCGTTCGCCAGCACCTCGCGTGCAACGGCCAATTGCGTTTCCCAGATTTCCAGCGGATCGTGCTCAACCCAGCCCGGCTGCGGGAATATCTGCCGGAATTCGCGTTGCGCCACTGCGCGTATCGCACCCGCGTGATCGAACACGATAGCGCGCGAACTGGTGGTGCCTTGATCTAATGCGAGGATAAATTTCATAAAGTCAAAGACCTTTCAGCCACAGATTAACGCAGATGAACACAGATTAAAACCTTTGAGGAAGATTCGTAACTATCTGTTTTTACTTGATTTGAAGTTGATTTTATCTGTGTTCATCTGTGTTCATCTGTGGCTAAAAAAATCCTTGACCTTCAATAAGCTAAAATACGCCCCTGCAAAAGTTGCACCCGCCTGTTCATCCTCAAGGAAAATTAGTGAAACAAATCAATGTAGCCGTCATCGGCACTGGCTGGTGCGGCGGCATACGCGCAGAAACCTGCGCCATGAATCCGCTGGTCAAGGATTTACATGTGGTCGAGACACGGCCCCAACGCCTGGCCGAGATCGCCGCCAAAATCAACGCCAAAACCGCGACCGCCGACTACAGGGAAGTCCTCAAACGCGACGACGTCGATGCGGTGTTCATCTCCGCCACGCCCGAAGCGCTGCACTATCCGATGGCGCGCGAATCGCTGCTGGCCGGCAAGCATGTCTTTCTGGAAAAACCAATTGCTCTGGAACTGCACGAAGCGGATGACCTGAATCATCTCGCCAAAAAGAATAAGCTGAAATTCAGCATTGGCTATTCGCAGCGCTTCAATCCGAAATTCGCTTATGTCAAGCAAGCGCTGCGCGACGGCACGCTGGGCAAGCCGGTGAGCGCTCTGGTCAGCCGCCACATCGGCCGCGGCCTTGGCAAAAAAATCATCGGGCGCTCCAAACTCTCCCCCGCCGCGATGGAGGCGACACACGATCTCGATTTTGTGATGTGGTGTTTGCAACCCGCGAAACCGGTGCGTGTGTATTCGACGGTGAACTACGGTGCAATGCGCGAATCCACCGGCGCCGACATACCCGACACGCAATACATTACGGTGACTTTCGACAATGGCGTGTCCTGCGTGGTGTGCGCGGGCTGGAGCCTGCCACCGGCGTATCCGAATTTCTCCATGACATGGATCGAAATGATCGGCACCGAAGGCGCGCTGATCATCGATGACACCCATCGCGACACGCAATTGACGACGATGAAATCCGGTATCGTGCATCCCATGTCCACCATGCCCGGTGAGTCAGTCGAGCACACCTACGCCGGCCC
>CAMBCF010000033.1 GCA_945864585.1 Bordetella parapertussis
CGACTTGGGCTGGCCTGAGCAACACCACGACACTTGAGTCCACTCTTAAGACGCTGGAGAGCGAACCAAACAGGTTTCCATCTGTGCTTTCAAAGCTTTTGCTGGCGATACCGGAAAAAGGGGGGTGTCCCGTTGGCAGTTGAAGGTTAGAGCGGATGGCAGAAATGATTATGCGGCCTTTTGGTGTTGAAGGATAGTATGTTGCGGCCGAATGAAATTTGACCAGTTTATGAAGGTTGTGCCGAACGAAAATTGACCAGGGTGTTCAATCGACCTGCTTACTTTTTAAGCAGGGAGCCGAGGTGATCACAGTGGACATGTTGGGCAAGGTAAGGCGCATGAAAATACGCGACAAGATTTCGATCAGCGAGATCGCAAAGCGCACCGGTTTGGCGCGCAACACCATCCAGAAATGGCTACACGCACCGGGGTCGGTGACGCCGAAGTATCTGCGCGGCAAGGATCTTCGCAAACGCTCCTCATTTGAGCCGATATCGTTGCAGGCGCTCAAGGCCGATCAGTTGCGACACAAGGACAACCGGCGCACGGCACGGGCCCTGTTTGTGCAGATTACCGCCTAAGGTTATCGGGGTGGCTGCAGCGCGATAACCGACTATATTCGCGCCTGGCGCGAACCTCGAAAAACCCTCAAATGAATTGGCTCTTCCAAGCGCGATTTGGATGCCATGCCAGAGGAAGTCAAAGACATCTTCGGGCATGCCATTGATCTGGCTCAAACCGGAGGCAAGCACCAGGACGCGAAGGCAATGAGCGGGTTTGGCTCTGCAGGCGTGTTAGAGGTGGTTGAAGACTATCGCAGCGACACCTACCGGGCTGTCTACACGGTCAAGTTTTCTGGATGGATTTACGTACTGCACTGCTTTCAGAAAAAATCCAAGAGCGGCATCAAAACACCCAAGGAAGATGTGGCGCTGATCACCGCGCGACTTAAAGCCGCGAAGCAGGATTACGAATTCTGGCAACGACAGCATGGAGCATAAGAATGAGCCAACATACCAAAGTGACCGTCGAAGAAGGTAGTACCAATGTCTACGCTGACTTGGGGTATGTCGACGCAGCAGAGATGCAACGCAAATCTCAACTCGCGGCGGAGATTGCCAGAGGGATCAAGGCGCGCCGTTTGACACAAGACGGTGCCGCCCTGCTGCTCGGCATTGACCAATCCAAAATATCGCGCATCACCCGAGGCCAGTTCCGCGGTGTCAGTGAGGCCAAGTTATTAAAAATGGTGACGCGGTTGGACCCGCACGCAACGAGCGCCCGCCAATCGTGAAGCCGCCGTACTACGCCTTGGGTCCGGCCAAGGCGTACATCATTTTCACCAATGGCGGATTGAAGGTGACTTTGAATCTGGAAGTGGCCGGCGCCAACGATGAAATCATTCCTGGCTCTTTACGCCGCCGGCGCCAACGGCCAGGGCGGTATGCTGCTCGAAGGCCACGGCCATCACCTGGGATGGGCGTTTGTGTCAGGGCGGCTTGCCGGGCGTAATGCGGCGCTTTACAGTGCCTGATGAATTGCAATGCTACTTCGGCAACAGCATATCGTAAATCACGCGCACTAATTCCACGAAGCTGCGCATCAACAAAAATAGAAATGCTGATCCCGCCGCGCCAACGGCCATCGTCCACAGCGGCACATTGCATGACGCAAATACGGCTATGCTCGCCAGCAGCGGCGACGCGCCGGCAACGATGGCGATCCAGTCGCCATGTTTAACGATAAAGTTCAGCATCCAGTACGGCGACGGCGTTGTTTCGATGGTGTCGTTCATGTAGGTCTCGCTGAGATGTTATTTTAAGTATATGTTTTTATTGGTTATTTAGTAAATTTCCAACAAGGTGCCGTAACCAGGAATACGATTCTCCACGCCCGCCGCACGCAGCAGCTTCCACAACGTTGCCTGTGTGGAAGTCACCACCGGCTTGCCGGAGCGCTGCTCGATGCGCTCGATGACATGTTGCGAATTAAGATTGAGACAGCTGATCAGTGACGCATCGGCGTGCGCGTTCCACGATTTTTCCCATAGCGCAAAAATTTCATCCGCCGTGGGATCGGCCAGCTTGAAGGCATCGGCAATACCCAGATGCGCGGAACCGAGTATCTCGAAACCCGCAGCGGAAAAAAAGTCGTGCTCGGCGACATCAATTACTTTGGTGTACGGCGAACACACGGCGATGCGGCGGGCGCCTACCGTATGCAAAGCCTCGATGATGGCTCTGGTGGCGGTGAACGCGGGCACGCCCGCTGCCTGATTGAGTTCGTGATTCAAACGCCCATCGTACTCCAGTCCCTGCACGATGCTCGACGCCGTGCAGCAATAGGCCACACTCGCAGGCCGGCAACTCATGATTTGCTTCATCGCGCGCATGCCCTCATCGCGATCCATGCGCACGAGCGCCTCCGTTGTGCAGTTATTGTCGAGAAACATGCGCGCGGCGTGCAAGGTGACACCCGGCGGGCACACCGCGCTGAACCACGGTTCAACCACGGTGTTGACACTGGGGACGATTACGCCGATACGCACACGGGCGGGAATTAGAGTCGCTACCATCGGAAAATGACTTTATCACACCGTAGGGCGGGTTAGGCGCGCACTATGCGCCGTAACCCGCCGGGCGCCATCGACGCGCATGCGCAACGGCGGAAACTATCGACACGCATGCGAGGCGGCGGGTTACGGCGACAGACTACGTCGCCTAACCCGCCCTACGCTCGGTAACCCGCCGGGCGGTATCGACACGCATGCGCGACGGCGCCCGGTTATTTCTTGATCGCCAACAGATCAAGCATCGCATTCAAATTCGCCGCCTGATCGATATTCCACAGTGCCTTGAGCAACGCGTCGCGCTGCGCATTACCCATCAACCCCTCACACACCATACCTATCTTGGCATCCACATCAGCATCGCTCATCGGGTTTTTGGCGTGCCCTTTCGGATACTGCGCGGTCTCGACGATGCGTTGCCCGCTGCGCGTAATCACTTCAATCTCGGTCATCAACTTTGCCGAAAACTGACGGGTGAATTCCTTGTTCTCCGCGATCTTGATACGGTTCATCAACTGACGCGTCGCCGGATCGTTCATGCGCTCGGCACTGAAGCTGTCCACGGTAATGCGCCCATCGATTAAACCCAGAGCCAGCAAATACGGCATACTGTGATCCGCGGTTTCGCGGGTTTGCGGATTCCATTTTTCGGGCTCGCTGCCAATTTCGCTCCATGCGGTGTAGTAGGTCTGTACGTTGATCGCTTCAATGTCGGCAATTGCCACCTTCTTGCGCAACGCCAGCGCTATCGCTAGCGGCGCCTGCGAGTGGTATTCCGATGGAAAAAATTTCAGATTGGTGCGCTCAATGCCGAACTGCACGTTACCGCCGCCCATCGGACCCAATTGAAATTTGCCGGTGACCTGATCCCACACCCCGTGCCTGCCTTCGAATGCCGCGGTGGGCCCGGTCATGCCCGCCTGCGCCAGCAGCGCCGAGGAGACGCCCGCGCGCGCCGCAGCCGCGGTGGCGACACCTTTCCACATCGACAATTCGCCGCTGCGCGTCTGGCGCGTGGGGATATGAGCAGTTACCGCAATCGCCAGCGCGTCGCCGGTTTGCGCGGTAGTGAGCTTGAGCAACTTCGCCGCCCCCGCGGCACTCCCCAGCACCGCGAACGCGCCCTGATCCCAGCCACGATCGCGCAGCCCGACCACATCCGCCAGCGCGGCGTACATCTCGTAGGCTATCGTCACCGCGAGCAAGGTATCCTTGCCGCTGCAACGCTGCCCCTCGGCTACCGCGAGTACCGCCGCAATCATGTCGCTCGGATGCCCGGAGCCTATGGAGATATAGGTGTCGTTAAAATCGAGATATCGCACCATCACCGCATTGGCAAACGCCGCCATTTCCATCGACGTCTGCTTGCCCGTGCTGAATATCCGCGCCGGCGGCTGGCCGCTGATGTTGGCGGCCAGCCCGCGCGCGATCTCCGCCGGCGCGCTGGTATAACCGCCGATGGCGCACGCCATGGTATCGACCAGATGCTTCTTGGTCTCATGCCCCGTGCTTGCGGGCAATTGTTCGTAAGTCAAACCGGTGATGTAGTTCGCCAGCGTTTGCGTTGTTTTATCCATAGCGCGTCTCCCTTGTTATCTAGACCACCCCATTCGCCCGCAGCGCAGCTATCTGCGCATCGCTGTAACCGATATCCTGCAGCACCACATCCGTGTGTTCACCAATCGCCGGTACTTTATCCATACGCGCCTCGAATTCGGATGAAGTCACCGGTGGCAACAACGCCTGGATACGGCCCGCCGGCGTATCGACTTCACGCCAGCGTTTGCGCGCCTTGAGCTGGGGGTGATCCCACACCTCCTCGGGCGTATTCATGCGCGCATTGGCAATGCCTGCCGCGTCGAGTTTGGCGATGACCTGCTCCACCGTCATGGTTGCAAAGACCCCCGTGATCAGCGCGATCAACTCAATGCGCGCAGCGTTGCGTTTGGTGTTGTTGTCGTAACGCGTATCGGTAGCGAGCTCTGGTTGGTTCAAGACTTTTGTGCAAAACGACGCCCACTCGCGCTCGTTCTGCACACCCAGCATCACGTCTTTGCCATCGCCTGCGGTGAAGCGGCCATAGGGCACGATGATGGCGTGATTGGGTCCCGCGCGCAGCATGGGCTTGTCGCCGAAGTGTTCATACATCAGTGGCTGGTTCATCCATTCCACCATCGCCTCGAACATGGTGACTTCCACACGCGAGCCTTTGCCGGTGCGCTCACGCTGGTAGAGCGCACCGAGAATCCCGGAGTAGGCGTGCAGCCCAGTGCCGATATCGGTCAACGACACGCCTACCTTGCTCGGCTGTTCCGGCGTGCCAGTCACCGACAGAATGCCGGCTTCACTCTGAATCAGCAGGTCATACGCTTTTTTTTGCGCGTAAGGGCCGCTGTCACCGTAGCCGGAGATGTCGCACACAATCAGCCGCGGATGCCGCGCCATCAATGCATCCGCGCCCAGACCCAGACGCTTGGCCGCGCCCGGCGCGAGGTTCTGGATAAACACATCCGCCTTCGCAATCAGCTTCGAAAGTATTTGTTTTGATTCAGTTTTTTTGACATCCAGCGAGAGGCTTTGCTTGCCACGGTTAAGCCACAGGAAATACCCGGACTGGCCATGAACGACCTGATCGTAGGTGCGCGCGAAATCGCCGACGCCGGGGCGTTCGATCTTGATCACGCGCGCGCCGAGGTCAGCAAGCTGGCGCGCAGCGAACGGCGCTGCAACCGCCTGTTCGAGCGACACTACGGTGATGCCTTCTAGTGGGAGCATGATGTAAGGGCGTGAACGAGTGAACGGGTGAACGGGTGAACGAGAAACGTCAAATACGCCACCGGTGGGGTTACCCGTTCACTCGTTAACTCGTTCACCCGTTCACGCATTTCAAAACGACCTCGGCATCCCCAGCACATGCTCGCCCACATACGAAAGAATAAGATTGGTGGATATAGGCGCCACCTGAAACAGCCGCGTCTCGCGAAACTTGCGCTCGACATCGTACTCCGCCGCGAAGCCGTAGCCGCCGTGAGTTTGTATGCACGCATTCGCCGCCGCCCATGAGGCATCCGCGCCCAGCAGCAGGGCCATGTTGGCTTCCGCGCCGCACGGCTTCTTTTCATCAAACAGCGCAGCAGCTTTGTAGCGCATGAGGTTGGCGGCTTCGACACTCACATGCGCGCGTGCAATCGGAAACTGAATGCCTTGATTCTGGCCTATCGGCCGGTCAAACACCACGCGCTCGTTGGCGTATTTGGTTGCGCGGTCGATAAACCAGTAGCCGTCGCCGATACACTCGGCGGCTATCAATATGCGTTCGGCGTTCAAGCCATCGAGTATGTAGCGGAAGCCTTTGTCTTCTTCACCCAGCAGATTCTCGGCAGGTATTTCAAGGTCGTCGAAGAACAACTGGTTGGTATCCTGATTCACCATATTGCGGATCGGCGTCACGGTGAGACCGTTGCCGATGGCATCGCGAAGGTCAACCATGAATATCGACATGCCGTCGGATTTACGCTTGACCTCACTCGCCGGCGTGGTGCGCGCCAGCAGGATCATCAAATCGGAATGATGAATGCGCGAAATCCACACCTTCTGGCCATTCACCACATAACGGTCGCCTTTTTTCACTGCCACCGTTTTCAATTTGGTGGTGTCGGTGCCAGTGGTCGGCTCGGTTACGCCCATCGACTGCAAGCGTAATTCGCCGGTCGCAATCTTCGGCAGATACTTTTGTTTCTGCGCGTCGGAGCCATGCCGCAACAGCGTGCCCATGTTGTACATCTGCCCATGACACACACCTGAACTGCCGCCGCACCGGTTGATCTCTTCCATGATGACTGAAGCAGCAGCCAGCGACAGCCCCGATCCGCCGTATTGCTCGGGTATCAGCGCGGAAAGCCAGCCTGCTTTGGTCAAGGCGTTGACAAATTCGTCGGGATAGCCGCGCGTTTCGTCGACTTTCTGGAAATACGCGCCATCAAATTGCGCGCACAATGCGCGCACGCCCTCGCGGATGTCGGCGTGGGCATCGTGGTCGGATAAGCCTTTGAGCATAGAGTAGACCAGGTAATTAGGAAGAAGGGTGCAAATTATAGCAAGCGCCCTGCCGCCGCGGTCACGCTCTGCGCAATCGTCTGGCGATTGCGCGCGGCACGGAGTAAAGTTCGCAGCGGAGGAACCGATGACTAACGCACTGCGCCTGACCACCGTTATTACCTTATGCGCAGCTATCAGCACCGCGCACGCGCAGACGGCATACCCCAGCCGCCCGGTGCGGCTGGTGGTGCCGTTTGCCCCCGGCGGCACTAACGACATTCTTGGCCGCATGGTGGCGGAAAAATTTTCCGAAAAACTCGGGCAGCCGTTTGTCGCGGACAACCGCGGCGGCGCCAATACCGTGGTCGGCTCCGAGATTGTCGCGCGCGCCACGCCGGATGGACACACGTTGTTAATGGTTTCGGCAAGCATCGCTGTCAACCCCAGTCTGGTACGCAAGCTGCCGTACGATACGGCGCGTGATTTTGCGCCGATCAGCAACGTCGCCAACGGCCCCTATCTGATGGTGATACATCCGGCGGTGCCGGCAAAATCGGTGGGCGAATTTATTGCCTGGGTAAAATCACAGCAAGGCAAAGTGAATTACGCCTCGACCGGCGCCGGCAGCCCGCCGCATCTGTGCGCTGAATTGCTCAAAATCACTGCAGGCATCGACATGCAACACATACCCTACAAAGGTGGCGGCGCAGTATTGCCCGACCTGATCGCGGGCCGTGTGCCGATGTTCTTCGGCTCCATTGCGACGCTCAAGCCTCACGTGGACAACGGACGGCTGCGTGCGTTGGGCATGACTACCACCCAGCGGGCGGCTGCGATGCCTGAGGTGCCCACGTTCATCGAATCCGGACTCGCCGGTTACGAGGTCAACGGCTGGTATGGGCTGTTCACCACCGGCAACACGCCGCGCGCCATCGTCGAACGGCTTAACAGCACGCTGCGACAAATACTCACGGATGCCGATACGCGCGCGCTATTTCTCAAAAATGGACTCGATCCCGCGCCGACTACTGCCGGCGAATTTGCCAAACTGCTGAACAGCGAAATCCTGAAGTGGGCGAAGGTGGTCAAGACAGCCGGAATCAAGCCGGAATAACGTGAAGGGTGAAGAGTGAAGGGGTGCCCCACGCGGGTTTGACGTACCTCTTCACCCTTCACTTTTCACCCTTCACGATTTTTCAACATGACCCTCAAATCCACCTGCAAAACTCCCATCGATCCAGGCAACGGCAAGCCTGGCCACTACTACTCACTCCCCGCGCTCGAAAAACAGGGCACAAGTAAAATCTCGCGTCTGCCGGTGTCACTGCGCATCGTGCTCGAATCGCTCTTGCGTAATTGTGGCAACTGCGACGGCAAGCTCGTCACCGAAGATCACGTACGTGAGTTGGCAGGCTGGCAGCCCAACGCGCCGCGCACTGCGGAGATTCCGTTCATCGTCGGGCGCGTGGTGTTGAACTGCATGGCGGGCATACCGCTGCTGGGCGATCTGACGGCGATACGCGGCGAAATCAAGAAACGCGGCTTGCCTATGTCACTCGCAGAACCCAAGGTGCCGGTGGACATGGTGCTCGATCACACGCTGACGGTCGATTACCACGGCACGCCCGATGCACTGGGCAAAAACATGGCGCTCGATATGCAGCGCAACGCAGAGCGCTTTCGATTCGTGAAATGGGCAATGCAAGCCTACAAAGGCATACGTTTGATACCGCCCGGCGGCGGCATATTGCATCAGGTGAATCTCGAATATCTCGCGCCTGGCGTGCTGGAGCGCGATGGCGCTTACTTCCCTGATTCGCTGGTCGGCACCGATTCGCACACCGGCATGATCGCGGGCCTTGGCTGCGTGGGCTGGGGTGTGGGTGGTATCGAGGCCGAGGCTGCCACACTTGCGCAGCCGGTGTACATGCTCACGCCCGATGTCGTCGGCGTGCATGTCGTCGGCAGCCTGCCTGTGGGCGTCACCGCCACCGACATGGTGCTGCACGTCACCGAAATGTTGCGTCAGCAAAAGGTGGTGGGTAAGTTCGTGGAGTTTTTCGGTGCAGGTGTCGCCAGCCTTACCGTGCCCGACCGCGCAACAATTTCGAACATGTCACCCGAGTACGGCGCGACCATCGGTTATTTCCCGGTAGATGAACAGACGATCCGTTATCTGCGCGCGACCGGTCGGCCGGAGGCGCAGGTCGCCGCAACCGAGGCCTACTATCGCATGCAGGGTATTTTTGGCACCGCGCAGCCGGGCGCGGTGGATTACTCACAGGCGCTGACACTCAACCTTTCGACCATCGTATGCAACGTCGCCGGCCCCAAGCGGCCGCAGGATCGTGTAGCGCTGGCACAACTCAAATCGCGCTTCGACGCGCTGCTCACGTCGCCCATCGCTGAAGGCGGCTACGCCAAAACCACTGCGCGCAAACACCAAGGCCCGCGCGACGGCGATGTGGTGATCGCAGCGATTGCATCCTGCACCAATACCTCGAACCCCGGTGTGATGCTCGCCGCCGGACTGCTGGCGAAAAACGCCGTGGCACGCGGACTCAAATCGCAGCCGTGGGTGAAAACCTCGCTCACGCCCGGTTCGGTAGCGGTGAGCAAATATCTGGCCGCGGCGGGATTACAGCCTTCCCTCGACCAGCTCGGCTTTAACATCGCGGGCTACAGTTGCGGCACCTGCTTCGGTGGCACTGGCCCGATTGATGCGACACTCGAAAAAGCTATTATCGACAACGATGCCGTGGTCTGCGCCGTGGTTTCCGGCAATCGCAATTTCGAAGCGCGCATCCATCCGGCGGTGCGTGCGGCGTTCCTGATGAGTCCGCCGCTGATCGTGGCCTTTGCCATCGCCGGGCGCATCGACATCGACATGGCGACTGAACCGTTGGGCGCTGGCAGTGACGGCAAACCGGTCTACCTGAAAGACCTGTGGCCTGCGCCAGATGAAATCGCACGCCACATGCAGACCGCGATGAACCCTGAACATTACCGCGCGGTGTACAGCATGACCGCATCGCAAATGAATCCGCTGTGGGACACCATCACGCAGGGCAGTGGCGAGCTATTCGCTTGGAACGACGACTCCACCTACATCAAAGAACCGCCGTTTGTTTCCGACCCCGCGCTCACCCAATCCGGCCTGCGCGAGTATCGCGGCGCGCGCGCGCTGGCGCTGCTCGGCAACTCCATCACCACCGATCACATCAGTCCGATCGGCAGCATCAAGGCCTCGCTGCCGGCCGGCGTTTACCTGCAACAGCGCGGCGTGACGGTGCAGGATTTCAACAACTACGGCTCGCGCCGCATGAACCACGAAGTGATGGTGCGCGGCACCTTCGCCAATATCCGTTTGCGCAACATCATGACGCCGGGCATCGAAGGCGGCGTCACCGTGCATCAACCCAGCGGCGAACAGATGAGCATCTACGACGCCGCGATGCGCTATGCCACCGAGAAAACGCCTTTGATCGTGATCGCCGGCGAAGAATACGGCACCGGCAGTGCGCGCGACTGGGCCGCCAAAGGCACGCGCCTGCTGGGCGTGCGCGTGGTTATCGCCGGGAGCTTCGAGCGCATCCACCGCAGCAATCTGGTCGGCTTGGGTGTAGTGCCGTGCCAGTTGCCGGCGGGCGTCACCGTCACAACGCTGGGTTTGAACGGCACCGAACAGTTTGAGGTGCTTGGACTTGCCGACAACGCAAAGCCGCGTCAGCCGGTTACGCTGGTGATACGTCACGCGGACGGCCGCACAGAAAATATAACGCTTATTTTGCGGCTGGATACACAGGCCGAGATTGAATACGTGAAGCGCGGAGGCATACTGCCGTTTGTGCTGGAGGGGATGGTGGCGTAGCCGCCCCGACCGATCTGCTCAAGCGGCCAGTTTCGCGATTTGTTGCAATCGCTGCGCCAGTGGGTGCTGTCGTTCCCGATACCGTTACGCAGTCTGTTTGCCGTGCATCCCGCATTGTAAAGTGGACCCCGGAGTCGAGACAATAATGCGGTGAGTTTAAGTTGTACATTCGACTTCATTCGCAGCTGGACGGCGCTGCCCCGGTTTTGCCCTTGCCTTAGCTTTTGTGGTTGATTCTGATTTCGCTTCTGCAGCTACTTGCATAGCGCCGTCGCATAGCGAAACAGATTTTTGGTTTGCCGTGCTGCCGAATTTATCCACAATCAGCGCACCGCCGCCGACGGCTGTTTGATACACGGCGGCCGGCGTCTTCTGATCCAGCGACTGATGCGGGCGCTCGGTGTTGTAAAACGGGAAATATTTGGCCAGCCCTATCATCAGTTCTCCCATCGTGGCATAACCCTTCAAATACACGTCTTCATACTTGACGTTGCGCCACAGCCGCTCGACAAAGATGTTGTCAAAGACCCGTCCCCGGCCTCCATGCTGATGACGATACCTTCGCGGATGAGCACGCCGGTCCACTTTATCCGGAGGCGATCTGATAGATGCGTTGTTTGAGGATGTCGTGAAGGGTATGGGTGATGTAGCCGGGATGGCGGGTGTCGTCGATGGCCGCGCACACGCGTTCGGTCAGACCGATCTGACGGTCAACGCCTTTGAGCAACAGCGGCCCCAAGTCGGACGATAAGCCGCCACCGGCAAAATCAGCGCGGATGGTGCAGCCCGGAATCGAAGCAAAGCGAAGTTGTTCTGGCGTAGAATTCATGGTGGGCGAAGACCTGTTGGTGTTGACGAATGCGTTTCTTGATAACTCGCATTGTACCAATCACTTACGGTGTTCTTTGCCCTTTTTATGCAAAATTCGGGTTAGACAAATTCATATGAATTGTAAATTGGGACGGATTCCAGAAAGTAAAACATCGCATTAATTGGCCAGTAGCTTCGCTGCATCGGCGCAACCGTGATCCCCTGCCATGATAAGCGGCTGTGCCGTTTAGCGCAGGGACGGCGCGTTTGACCACACCTGTTCCGGCGTCAGTTGCCGCATGCAGTTGAAATGCCCCAGCGGACACTCGCGCTTGAAGCAGGGGCTGCATGCGATGTCGATCTTGATGATATTAGCCTTGTCCGAAAGGGGTGGCGTGAACGCCGGACTGCTGGAACCGTAGAGCGCCAATGTGGGGCGCCCGAGCGCCGCTGCGATGTGCATCAATCCCGAATCGTTGGTGACCACCAGCGCCGCGCCGCCGATTAAATCTATCGCGTCTTCGAGCGATGTTTTACCGCACAGATTGACGCAGGCGCCGTCGCTGGCGCGTACGATGTCATCGCCGATGGCAACGTCTTTCGGCGAGCCGATTAACCCTACTGCGTAACCTGCCTGTGCCGCCTGCCTGGCGAGCGCACCGAAGTAGGCGGCAGGCCAGCGCTTGGCCGGGCCGTATTCCGCACCGGGGCAAAATACCGCCAGCGGTTTATCATGATTAAGGTTTTGTTTTTTAATGAGTTTTTTTGAATTTTCCACATCGACAGATAACGCTGGCGCAGGCAACGGGCGCGGCAAAGCCGCGCCGCGATCCAGCGCGAGTACCGCGAAACGCTCCACCATTTTCGGCAATGCGCGCGGCTCGAGACGGCGCACGTCATTCAGCAAGCCGTAGCGCATTTCACCGCGAAAGCCGGTGCGCAACGGAATTCTCGCCAGCAGTGGAATCAATGCCGACTTCATTGAGTTCGGCAACACAATCGCCTGATCGTAATGTTCGGCCTGCAGTTCGCGCGCCAGCCTCCGGCGCTCGGCGAATTTCAGTTCGCCGTGCCCGAAGCGCGCCACAATGCCACGGCGCACTTCGGGCATGCGCGCGAGCAGTGGCAGCGTCGACGGCGGGGCGAGCACATCGAGCGTGAGATTGGCGTGGCGCTGGTGCAGCAGCCTGAACATCGGCTGCGCCAGTACGGTGTCGCCGACCCAGGATGGGGCGACGATGAGAATTTTCATCGGGCGATTTAGCTATTAACGGGATAGGTAAATCCCGATTGTTGTGGCTAATGTCCAGCCTTCGCCGGCCCGCCCACCAGCGTGTAGGTTGTGCCACAATAAGGACACAGCGAGACACCGGTTTTTTCAATCGGCATGAACACGCGCGGATGCGCATTCCACAGCAGCATCGCCGGTGTCGGGCAATGCAGCGGCAGATCAGCCGCGGTGACCTCGATGTGCCGTAATTTGTTGTCGGTTTGCTCCGTCATGCTGTGCTCAAGCCGCGATCGACGACAGCCAGCCGGCATGTTTTGGCGACCTGCCGTTTACGCAATCGAAAAATGCCTGCTGCAGCCTGGCGGTGAGCGGCCCGCGCTGTCCGTCGCCGATGGCGCGGCCATCGACTTCGCGTATGGGCGTGACTTCAGCCGCGGTGCCGGTAAAAAACGCCTCATCGGCAATATACAAATCATCGCGCGTAATACGTTTTGCGATCACCGTGTAACCCATGTCCTGCGCCAGCGTGATGATCGAATCGCGGGTGATACCGATCAGCGCGCTGGTCAATTCCGGCTCGTAAATTTTGCCGTCTTTGACCATGAACAAATTTTCGCCGGAGCCTTCAGCGACAAAACCATCCACATCCAGCAGCAGGCCTTCGTCGTAACCGTGTTCGGTGGCTTCGAGATTGGCGAGTATCGAGTTGGCGTAGGTGGCGGATACTTTGGCGCGGGTCATCGACACGTTGACATGATGCCGCGCGTAAGAGGAGGTTTTGACGCGGATGCCTTTTTCAATGGCGTCGGCGCCGAGATACGCGCCCCACGGCCACGCCGCTATCGCCACATGCACGGTGTTGCCCTTGGGCGACACCCCCATTTTCTCGGAACCGTAAAACGCAATCGGGCGCAGATAACACGACTCCAGCTTGTTGGCGCGCACCACTTCTTTTTGCGCTGCCATCAGAGTGTCGATGCTGTAGGGAATTTTCATCAAATAGATGTGCGCCGAGTTGAGCAGCCGCTGGGTGTGCTCTCGCAAGCGGAAAATTGCCGTGCCGCCGGCTGTGTTGTAGGCGCGCACGCCTTCGAATACCGCGAGGCCGTAGTGCAGCGAGTGCGTGAGCACGTGGGTGGTGGCATTGCGCCAAGGCACGAGTTTGCCGTCATACCAGATATGCCCGTCACGATCCGCCATCGACATGGTGCTGTTCCTGTGAAAACGTATGAAGTTGAGCGGCTATTTTAACGTATTCACCGCGGCTTGCCGAATACGCCTCGCCACAAATCACATACTGCGGCGGCGTGCGCGGCGACCGGCGCGGCCGCCACCCGTGCGTAACGCTCGCCCTGTAAACGCAGCGTGTGCTGGGTTTGCCGCCACAGGCGATATGCCTGCTGCGCCGCGTGCGCGCCGGCTGCCGGGATCAATCCAATTTGCGCGGCCAGCTTCAACAACGCGAGGTTGCCGATATTGGCGGTGAGTTCGGGGTGTTCATGGGCATACCCCAGCACCAGATACTGCACCATAAACTCCACATCTACGATGCCGCCGCGTTCGTGCTTCACGTCATACAGACCACTGCTGTTGGGATGCGCGGCATGTATTTTCTCGCGCATCGCGGCCACCTCGGCGCGCAGCGGCGCGCGCTCGCGCGGGCGGCGCAGGAGCGCGCTGCGTATCGCTTCAAATTGCGCGCCGACCGCGGGGTCACCCGCGACAAAACGCGCGCGGGTCAGCGCCTGATGCTCCCACACCCAGGCTTGCCGCTGCTGATATTCGCGAAACGCCGTGACATTGCATGCCAGCAAACCGCTGTCGCCGTCGGGGCGCAGCCGCAGGTCGGCTTCGTACAGCAGTCCGGCGGCGGTGGTGCTGGCGAGCCAGGTGTTGATGCGCTGCGCCAGACGCGCATAATTTTCGACGGCCTCAGCGCCATCCGGCGCCTCATCATCGTATAGAAAAACCAGATCAAGATCGGACGCATAGCCGAGTTCCTTGCCGCCGAGTTTACCGTAACCAATGACGGCGAAGGCGGGCGCCGGGCGCTGGCGCTGGCGCACGCCTTGCCACGCGAGGCGTACCGTTTCGGCCAGCACCACGCAGGCGAGATCGGACAAATGATCGCTCAGCGTTTCCAGCGGTAATGCGCCCGCGAGATCCTGTGCCACCAGGCGCAAGGTTTGCGCGTGCTTGAAGTGGCGCAGCACGTCCATCTGCCTTTCGCTGTCATCCTCGGCGTCGTTGATCGCGGCGCACAACAGCGCCGCCAGCGCCGGCCAGTCGGGCGGCGTGTGCAGCGCGCGCGGCTCGAGCAGTTCATCCAGCAGTATCGGGTATTGCGTCAGATACTGCGCCACCCACGGGCTGGCGCGCAGCAGCGCGGTGAGTTGGCTGCGTGCCTGCGGATACTCTTCAAGCAAGGCGAGATACGACTCGCGGCGGCTGATGGCTTCGAGAAATACCAGCAGCCGTTCCAGCGTTACATCGGCGTCGGCGTTGGCGCCGGCTGCCGCGCTTTCAATGGCGAGTGGCAGCAAACGGTCAAAGCGCGATTGGCTGGTGGCAGGCATTTGGCGGTAGCGCGCGGAATCGTGCAGGCGCGCGATGCGCGACTGCAACTCGGCGGCACGCTTAAAGCCGAGTGCGCCCAGACCGCCAGTGCACGCCGCCGCATCGCCGCTATGGGCCCATAACGGCGTCAGCGCATGTTGTGTGGCAGGCACCTGCGTGAACAAGGCATCGAAATGTCGTGCCACAGTGTCGCGATACCGGTTCAGGGCGCTGACGAAGGTAGCGTAGTCCGCGTAACCCATACTGCCGGCGATGCACTGTTGATTGTCCGGGTGCGCGGGCAGGGTGTGGGTTTGCTGATCATCGAGGTATTGCAAACGGTGTTCCAGATTCCTCAGAAAAACATACACCGCTGCCAGTTCCGTGACGGCCGCCGCTGGCAGCAAACCGCGCTCGGCGACCAGCGCCAGCACCTCAAGCGTGGGCTGGCGGCGCAGTGCTGCATCGTGTCCGCCGCGTATCAACTGAAACACTTGCGCGATAAATTCGATTTCACGTATGCCGCCGCGGCCGAGCTTGATGTCGCCGGCACGGTCGCGGCGCTCGACCTCGCGGCGGATCTGCTGGTGCAGTTCGCGCATCGACGCAAACGCGCTGTAGTCGAGATGGCGGCGGTAGACAAACGGACGCACCAGCGCCATCAGCGCTTCCGCCTGCGTGCCGGCGGTTGCGCCATGGAGTGCGCGCGCCTTGATCCACGCATAACGTTCCCACTCGCGTCCCTGCGTGATCAAATAATTTTCCAGCATGTCAAAGCTCACCGCGAGCGGTCCGCTGTCACCGTACGGCCGCAGACGCATATCGACGCGGAATACGAAGCCGTCTTCGGTGATTTCCCCGAGGGCGGCGATCAGCGCGCGGCCTACGCGCGAGAAATATTCGTGGTTGCTCACCACCCGCGCGCCATCGGTATCACCGTCTTCGGGGTAGACGAAAACCAGATCGACGTCGGATGAAACATTGAGTTCCGCGCCGCCGAGTTTACCCATGCCGACCACGATCATGTGCTGCGCTTCACCCGCGGCGTTGCGGGGCGTGCCGGTGCTGCCTGCAATATCCGCGGTGATCCATTCGAGCGCGGCATGAATGCTAAGTTCAGCAAGCCGTGTCATCGTCTGCGTGACTTCCGCCAGATCGGCCCAGCCGACGAGATCGCGCACGATGAGTGTGGCGAGGGTGCGGCGGCGCAGTTGGCGCAGCGCGCGATAAAACTCGGATTTATTACAGGTGGGCGCGCTGTTGAGGCGAACTGTGCAAGGTGCGCGCAGGTCTATATCTTCAAGCAGCTGCGGCGATGCAGTGAGCAGCCGCTCCAGATAACGGCTGAAATTTCGCGCGCGCTCGACAGCGGCGTCCACGCAAATTGCTTGCGGCGCGTTACTGGGTTGTTCGGGTTGCAAAACGCGGTAGAATCGTTAAGTTATTGTTTACTATTCATATTTTAACAGCCTCCGGATTTAAAAGGGTGACGCTCTGCTAACCATCAAGGCACTGACCGGCGGCTTGGCACGGGTTCTGATGTGGCTTTGGCACAAGGCCGTATGGATCACCGTGGCGTGCGTGCTGCTGATTGCAGCCAGCGTGCTGGCATTGCGCTACTGGGTGCTGCCCAATGTCGACAGCTATCGCGACACCATCGCGCAGTCGGTGAGTAAGGCTGCCGGGCAGCGCGTCACGATAGGCAGCATGAGCGCCGATTGGGAAGGCCTGCGTCCGCGGCTGCGCCTGGGCGAGGTGGTGGTGTATGACAAAGCGGGCCGCGCCGCGCTGACTTTGCAGCGTGTGGACAGCACCTTGTCGTGGCTGTCGGTGGCGCTTTGGCGGCTGCATTTTCACGCGCTGGATTTTTACCAGCCGGCGCTGAGTATACGCCGCGACAAAATGGGCCTGATCTCGGTAGGCGGCATCGAGATGGGCGGCGACACCCATGAGGGCGGATTCTCCGACTGGGTGTTGAGCCAGCGTGATATTGAAATTCACAATGCCGCTATCGACTGGACCGATGAAAAGCGCGGCGCCGCCACATTGCCCTTGCGCCAGGTGCGGCTGCATCTGGTGAATCGCGGCGAGCGCCATCGCTTTGGCTTGACCGCGCTGTCGCCGCAACATCTGGCGGGGCGGCTCGATTTGCGCGGTGATCTCAAGGGCAAGACGCTTAAAAATCCCGCCGACTGGAGCGGCCGCGTGTATGCGCAGGTGGATTACGCGGACATCGCCGCGTGGCGCGCCTGGGTGCCGTTTCCGTTTGAGTTCAATCGCGGGGCGGGTGCGGTGCGCGCGTGGGCCACGATTCGCGATCTGACTTTGCTGGAAATGATCGCGGATGTGCGCCTGGCGGATGTGCGCACGCGGCTGGGCAAGGAACTGCCGGAACTGGACCTGTCGCTATTGAGCGGTCGCGTCACCTGGAAAAGAACACCCACCAGCGTGGCGCTCGCGGCGCGGCAACTGGGTTTGACCACTGCCGGCAGTCTTACCTTGCAGCCCATGGATTTCAGCATCAAGCTGACGTCGGACAGCAAGGGCGAGCCGCTCGCGGGCGAGATCACCGCCAGCGCCATCGACATCGCGCCGCTGGCATCGCTGGCGGATCATTTGCCGCTGCATGCCGACCTGCGCAAGCGCCTGCTGGAACTGTCGCCGCGGGGCCGGCTGTCTGAAGTGGCTGCACAGTGGAACGGCGCTTTGCCGTCGCCGGCGAAATACAGCGCACGCGGCCGTTTCGAGACGCTCGCGGTCAAACGTGTGGGCGCACAGCCCGGCGTGCAAGGCGTCAGCGGCACCATCGATGCCAGTGAAAAAGGCGGCGCGCTGCAGCTGGCATCGCGGGCGATGACGCTCGACATGCCGAATCTGTTCAAGGAAATGCTCGAGTTCGACAATGTTACCGCGCAAGCCAGCTGGACGCGGGACGCCAACGGTTTTTTGTTGAAGCTGGGCAACATCGCGTACGCCAATGCCGACATCGCGGGTAGCTTGCAGGGCTCATACCAAAGCGTGGCGGACCAGCCGGGCGTCGCGGACATCAGCGGCAATCTCACACGCGCGGATGTGCGCCGCGTGGTGCGCTACCTGCCCTTGCCTTGGGGAGGCGGCGCGCGCGGCTGGCTGGAGAAAGCGTTTCTCGCCGGCAGCTCGAACGATTTGAAATTCCGCGTCAAAGGTAACTTGCGTGACTTTCCTTTCGAGAATGAGAAAACGGGAACGTTTTTGGTGAGCGGCACGGTCACCGGCGGCACGCTGCATTACGGCGCCAACTGGCCCAACATTGAGCGCATCGAGTGCGCCGTGGCGTTTCGCGGCAAACGTATGGAGGTACTCGCACGGCAGGGTGCGGTGCAGGGCGTGCGGCTGTCCGCGGTGCGCGCGGAGATCCCCGATCTCAGCGGCGCGCGCGTGCTCGCCATTAGCGGCGATGCCGATGGCTCGACGCCGGAATTTTTGAAATTTATCGCGGCCAGCCCGGTGTCGGGCTATATCGGTCATTTCACCCAAGGCATGGAGGCTGACGGCGCCGGTAAACTCAACTTGCGTCTGGAGCTGCCCTTGCGCGATCCGGAGCGCACGCGGGTGGCGGGCACTTATCAAATGACGAGCAATCGTTTGCTGCTGGATGCTGCCATGCCGCCGCTGGAGCAGGTCACCGGAAAACTGGAATTTACCGAAGCGGGTGTCACTGTGCCGTCCGCCAACGCCACTTTTTTTGGCGGGCCGCTGACCATTTCAGGCAGCACCCAGCGCGATGGATCGATCCGCATGAATCTGCAAGGGCGCGTCAATAGCGACAGCGTGCGGCGGGCCGGCGGGCCGGCGTGGCTGGCGCATGTGCGCGGCGCAGCGGATTGGCACGGCACGGTCTCCGTGCGCAATAAAACCGTGGACCTGGTGGTGGAATCCAGCTTGCAGGGACTGGCGTTGAATTTACCTGCGCCGTTTGTCAAAACCGCGGCCGAAGCGGTGCCGTTGCGGCTGGAGCGGCGTTTTCTGAGCAACGCGCGGGATCAGTTCGCACTCAGTTATGGCGACCTCATCAGTGTGCGCTTCATCCGCCATGCCGAAGGCAAGCGCAACGTGATTGACCGCGGCATGGTGCGCTTGGGCGGCGGTGCGACGGCCGAGCCGGAGCGCAAAGGCATCCACGTGAGCGGCAGTCTCAAATCGCTTAATCTCGATGGCTGGCTCAAGCTGGCCGGTGCGGGGCCGGGCGAAGTCGGCTACACGCTGGCCAGCATCGACGTGAAGCTGGGTGAAATCGAAGTACATGACCGCAAGTTCGGCGAAATTGCGATCACTACGCAAAACATCTCCGCGGATACGACGCGTTACCGTCTGACCGGTCGCGATATCGATGGCACGGCCGACTGGACGCCGCTGGGCCGCGGCAAGCTGATGGCGCGCCTGCAGCGGCTGACCATTCCCGCAGCGGCGCCTGCGGCGACCACCGTCGCGCGCGAGCCGGTGAAGGAATCGCCGCAGTTGCCGGCACTGGATATAGTTGCGGAAAATTTCCAGCTGGGCGGCAAGTCGCTGGGTAAGCTCGAGTTAAAAGCGACTCAGCAGGATCGCGATTGGCGCATTGAGCAACTGCAATTGTCCACCCCCGAGGGCGCGCTCATCGTGGACGGCGTATGGCAGTCGTGGTTGAGCAGCCCGCGCACGCAGGTGAATGTGTCGTGGCGCGTGATCGACGTGGGCAAGACCCTGACGCGCCTGGGCTACCCGGACGGCGTGCGCCGCGGTATTGCGGAGATTGGCGGCACACTGGCGTGGAACGGCAGCCCGCAGCAGATTGATTACGCCACGCTCACGGGCAAATTCGCGATTCGCGCGGTGAAAGGGCAATTCGTGAAAATGGAACCCGGCATCGGAAAATTGCTTGGCATCATCAGCCTGCAATCGATTCCACGCCGGCTGACGCTGGATTTTCGCGATGTGTTCAGCGATGGTTTCGCCTTCGATGAAGTGCTGGGTGAAGTCAAAGTCGATCAGGGCATCGCCTCTTCGGATAAATTTCTTATCAGCGGGCCGTCGGCGCAGGTGTTGATGGGTGGCACCGTGGATCTGAGCCGTGAGACGCAGAATCTCCAGGTCAGAGTCAGTCCGCGCGTTTCGGATGGGGTATCGATTGCTACCGCCGTAATCGGCGGGCCGATTGCCGCGCTGGCGGCATTTGTTGCGCAAAAACTTTTTAAGGATCCGCTCGACAATCTGATATCGTTCCGCTATGCCGTCACCGGCAGCTGGGACGATCCGGTGGTGACGAAAATCGTGCCACCGGCGCCCCTGGCACGTAATCCAGAATGAAAAAAGTTCCCCGGAGAAACACAGGATGAACGCACCGACCACAGGCGCCGCAGGCACCTCACGTATCGCCGCCATACAAATGGTTTCCGGCCCCACCGTCGCGGGCAATCTCGAAGAAGCGGGTCGATTGATCGCGATGGCAGCGGCGCAAGGCGCGCAACTGGTGGCATTGCCGGAATACTTTTGCATTATGGGCATGAAAGATACCGACAAGGTGGCTGTGCGCGAAACGCTGGGCGCGGGGCCGATACAGTCGTTTCTGTCGGCCACCGCAAAACAACACGGGGTGTGGGTGGTCGGCGGCTCGGCGCCGCTGGTGTCGTCCGATCCGGGCAAGGTGCGCAACAGCAGTCTGGTTTTTGACGCCACGGGTGCACGGGTGGCGCGCTACGACAAAATTCATTTGTTCGGATTTGAGATGGGCGAGGAGCGGTATCACGAAGCCGGCACCATCGAAGCGGGCGACACACCGGTGACGCTGGATACGCCATTCGGACGTCTCGGTTTGTCCATCTGCTATGACATGCGTTTTCCGGAGCTGTATCGCTCGATGCAGGATGTGGATATCATCCTCGTCCCCTCGGCTTTTACCGAAACGACGGGGCGCGCGCATTGGGAAACGCTGCTGCGCGCGCGTGCCATCGAAAATCTGGCTTATGTTCTTGCACCGGCGCAAGGCGGGCGCCATGTCAATGGACGCGAAACACATGGCGACTCGATGATTATCGATCCGTGGGGCGTGGTGCTCAACCGCCTGCCGCGCGGCGCGGGCGTAGTGATAGCAGATGTAGACCTGGAGCGCATGCGCGGATTACGCCGCAACCTGCCTGCGCTCAGTCACCGCACAATGTAACGAATCATTACCTAATAAATATTATAACTTATTGTTTTTAAAGGAAATTTTGTGTCATCACTTGTGGCAGTGCACACGCTCGATCCGGCTCTGAATTTCACCACCGCGTACGACACCCTGTTAGCGCCCTATGCGCTCAACGACAGCAAGCTCAGCACCGTGTTTGGTCAGATCATGCAGCACCAGGTTGATTACGCCGACCTGTATTTTCAGTACAGCCGCAGCGAGTCGTGGGCGCTGGAGGAAGGCATCGTCAAGTCGGGCAGTTTTAGCATTGATCAAGGGTTGGGCGTGCGCGCGGTGAGTGGCGAAAAAACCGCGTTCGCGTATTCGGACGACATCAGCTTTGATGCGCTGGCGGCGGCGGCGCAGGCCACGCGCGCCATCGGGCGGCAGGGTGGATCCCATGGTACCCAGGCCACGCAAATCGCGCATCGCAACAACGGACGCAGTTTGTATCTGCCGCACGATCCGCTGGCGAGCCTGGACGATCCGAAAAAAGTTGCGTTGCTCGAACGCCTGGAACGCTACGCGCGCAGCCTCGATCCGCGCGTGACCCAGGTGATGGCCTCGCTCGCCGGCGAGTACGAGGTGGTGATGGTGGCGCGCAGCGACGGCGCGCAGGCGGCCGATGTGCGTCCGCTGGTGCGGGTATCGCTGCAAGTGATTGTCGAGAAAGACGGCCGCCGCGAGCAGGGTAGCGCGGGCGGTGGCGGCCGCTTTGATTACGCCTATTTCGACGACGAAATTCTGCACGACTACGCCAGGAAAGCCGTCGATCAGGCACTGGTGAATCTCGATGCGCAAGCCGCGCCCGCGGGCACCATGACGGTGGTGCTGGGCGCGGGCTGGCCGGGCATCCTGCTGCATGAGGCGATAGGCCACGGCCTGGAAGGCGATTTCAATCGCAAGGGCACCTCGGCGTTCAGCGGGCGCATCGGCGAACGAGTTGCCTCTCCCGGTGTCACCGTGGTGGACGACGGCACGCTGGAGCGCCGCCGCGGCTCGCTCAACATCGACGACGAAGGCAATGTCACGCAGCGCAACGTGCTGATCGAGGACGGGGTGTTGAAAGGCTACCTGCAGGACAGCCTGAATGCGCGGCTGATGAAAGTGGCGCCCACCGGCAATGGCCGGCGCGAATCGTTTGCGCATATACCGATGCCGCGCATGACCAACACCTACATGTTGAACGGCGACAAGGATCCGCAGGAAATTATCGCCTCGGTGAAAAACGGTTTATACGCGGCGAATTTCGGCGGCGGGCAAGTCGATATCACCAGCGGCAAATTCGTGTTTTCGGCCTCCGAAGCGTATCTGATCGAAAACGGCAAGGTCACGGCGCCGGTGAAAGGCGCCACCCTGATCGGCAACGGTCCCGACGCGCTGACGCGGGTGATGTTGATCGGCAATGACATGGCGCTGGATCCGGGCGTGGGCACCTGCGGCAAGGAAGGTCAAAGCGTGCCGGTGGGGGTAGGGCAGCCGACGTTGCGTATCGACGGACTGACGGTGGGCGGCACTGCGCAGTAACGTAGAAATCGTGGCGCACATTTGCTGGAACCGATGGCCATGAGCAGCACGCCAAAAACACTCTCGCAGCAGGTGGCGGATTTTGTCGCCTCACGCACCTGGGACGCGATTCCAGCGGCGGTTCGCGAGCGTGCGGCGCTGATCATGCTCGATGCCATCGGCACCGCGTTTGCCGCCTCACGTTACCCGTTTGCACCGGTGGCGTTGTCCACCCTTGGCAGCGGCGACAATATACTGCCGGATGAACCGGCAAGTGCCGGGGCAATAGTCGAGAAGTTCATGCACAACACAGACGGGATTTTGCCGCGCGCGCGGGCAGAGCGGGTGCGTGATACGGTGTTAGGGCTGGAGCGGGTGACGGATGGCGGCGAGTTTGTGCGCACGCTGGGCAAGTAGGTCAAAGGCTTTTGAACCACAGATGAACACAGATGAACACAGATAAGTGCAAAGAACAGAAGTAAAGAGATTATCCTAAACAGATGATCACTGTTGTTCTGCTTTTGATTTCATCTGTGTTCATCTGTGGTTAATAAGTTTTTGAACTTCCGTAACAAGGAGACAGCAACCATGGAAGTGAAATCAACGCTTAGAGTGATCAACGAAAAACAATTCAAAGGCATGCGCGGCGTGACCGACGGGCAGACTTACACGCGTCTCGTAGGCTGGCCGGAAGTGTTCATGACGGATCGTGTGCGTCTGGGGCGCGCGAGTTATCTGCCGGGTACCTATGAACAACTGCACTGGCATCCGATAGAGGCGTGTTACTACGTGATTTCCGGCCATGCCACGGTGCGCGATTTCAACGGCAAGGAATATGAAGTCGAAGCCGGTTCCATCATCTACGCGCCGCCGGGCATCGCGGGCGCGCATGAGTGGGAGGTGAAAGAAGCGCTGGAGCTGATCGACATACGCGCCTGCAACGAAACCAATCGCAAGATGCAATTCACCGTGGACAAGGCGACCAAGCGCTCGTACATTGATATCGACGAGCTTGAAAAACGCGAGGCGATCAGCTTCAAGTCGCACTACTGAGTGCTGTTTTCACATGCTGGCAAACTCACTTTCCACGACACGCTGTTCCCGCTATAGTCTCGCCTTCGCGTGGCTGTGCCAGTTCATCTCAGCCCACCACTGAAATTATCAAAGGAAACAATCACTTATGTTCGACCTTACGCTTACCCCAGAACAACTGGAAATGCGCGACACGCTGCATGATTTCGCCGAGCGCGAAATGAAAGCGGCTGCGATTCACCCGGATCGGTTGCAACCGTTTGAAAAACCGGTGATGACGGACTTGCTCAACAAAGCCGCGCAACTCGGCATTCGCACGCTGGCATTGTCGGAAGACGCCGGCGGCTCGGGCGCCGACAATCTCACCACCTGCATCGTGCTCGAAGAACTGGCGTCGGGTGAAGTGGATGTGGCGACCATCCTCGGCACCACTGCCGCGTTGGGCCGCTCGTTGTTCGACACGCTGATGAGCGCTGAGCAGAAAGCGAAATACGTGAAGTCGTTTGTGGAAGACGACAACTATCACCTTGCGTTTGCCGGCACTACGATCGAATCCGGCATCGGCTGGACCTATCACGGTGACGCTTACGACGAAGGTGTGGTTACACCCAGCGCCGTAAAGAAAGGCAATGACTGGGTGATTAACGGCCGCGTCGAGGCAGTATCGAATGCGCCGCTGGCAAAACTGTTTGCAGTGCAGGTGCGTACCGACAGCAAAAAGACCGGCATGAATGGCTTGTCCACATTTTTGATTGCACGCGATACCGCTGGATTCAAAGTGGAAAGCACCATCAGCGCATTCGGCGGCGCCGGCAACACGCTGACGCGCTGGCATCACGGCACGGCAGCAGCGATTGAATTAAAGGATTGCAAAGTGCCGGCGGCCAATCTGCTGGGCAAAGAAGGCGGCTGTCCGTTTGCCGACGGCAAGCTGCTCGCGCGCAACGCTGTAGCGTCGGCGGCGATTGCGCTGGGTGTGGGCCGCGCCAGTTACGACGCGGCGGTGGATTACGCCAAGATGCGCCGTCAGGGTGGCCGCAACATCATGGAGCATCAGGCCATCGGCACCAAGATCGCCGACTGCACCATCAAGCTCGAACTGTCGCGCAACATGGTATGGAAAGCGGCGTGGGCGCTCGATCATCCTGAAGCGGTTGCCGGACGCAGCGTGTCCGGGTTGCCGTTGCATGTGATCGCGCGTGTGGCATCCGCGGAAGCGGTGCATGAAGTGACCTTGCTCGCGGCAGAGTGCTTCGGCGCGATGGGCGTGATGCGCGACATGCCACTGCAAAAATATGTGAACGACGGATTCATCATCGCGCATTCGGAAGACACCGATGGCGCGGCCAAGCTGCAGATCGCTGAATCGGTTGCTGGCTATCAGCGCAAAGCGGCGTAATAGTACAGAACAGATCAAGGAAACAGCATGGATTTTTCACTGAATGAAGAGCAGCGCCACTGGCAATCCGAGGCGCGCAAGTTTGCTGCGGAAGAGTTGCGGCCGGCATCGCTGGAGCGCGATCAGACCGAGGGCGCGTTCGAGCCGTGGGACTGGAACATTATCGAGAAGGGTTCCAAGCTGGGTTTTCGTACGCTGGCGGTGCCCAAGGAATGGGGCGGGCCGGGTGCGGATTTTGTGTCGCAGGCGATCGTGATGGCGGAACTGGCGAAGGGCGATAGTGCGATGTCCAAAGCCTTCAGCCAGAACTGGAAATGGAGTCACCTGATCTCGGTGGCGTGCACCGACGACCAGAAATCACGCTTTCTGAAACCCTTTCTCGCCGATCACCGTTACGTCATGGGTCGCGGCATTACCGAGCCGAATTCGGGGTCGGATAACCGCCTGCCGCCGGAAGATGACCCGAAGGCGGGCTATCGTCTAAAGGCGGTGAAAGACGGCGACGAATGGGTGCTCAACGGTGAAAAATGCTTCATCGCCAATGGCAGTGTCGGTTCGTTATTCTTCGTCGATGCGCGCAGCAATCCGGATGTGAACATCAAGCAGGGCGGCACCTTGTTCATGGTGCCCAAGGGGACGCCGGGTTTTCGCATTGGCAAGGTATTCAACAAGCGCGGCTGGCGTTTCTACCAGAACGCGGAGCTGATTTTTGAAAACGCGCGGCTGCCGCAGGAGAACGTGGTGGGTGCGGTGGGCACCGGCTCGGTCAAAGCCGGTAAAGGCGATACCACCGGCGGCGATATTTTCGGTGACCTGGAGCTGGCCGCCAACGCGCTGGGCGTGTGCGACGACGCGGTTGAAATGGCGATGGGCTTTGCGCGCAGTCACAAACGCGCCGGCAAGTACCTGATGGAGCACCAACTGGTGCAACTGCGTATCCACGAGATGCACATGTTGACTGAGGCGCTGCGTTCCTTTGTGCTGCGTACGGCATGGCAGCATGACGCAGGCGAGCATTCCGCCAATGCCGGTTTTGTGATGAACTACTCGACCGATATCATTCAGCGCGTCACGCGGCTTAACATGCAGGTGCATGGCGCCGAAGGCTGCCTGATGAATTCGCGCGCCGATAAGCTGGTGCGCGACGCAATGGTGTGGACTCATCTGGCCGGCGACACAGTGCAGCGTATCAAGATACTTAAGCGGTTGAAGTAACAGCAAGTTCAAAATCCTCCCGCCTGCGGCCCCCTCGCTGGGACAAGGGAACACTTGAAGCGGAGCAGAGGGCTGGGGTGAGGGAAGTTTTTTTGGTACCAAACAGCGCCGGGCCAGTCCCGGCGCTGTCGTTAAAGACGGGTGCATCGATGAAACCGGAGATACTGCTTCTGCTGCCGATATTCGCGCCGACGCTGGCCGTGCTGGAACAGCGGTATGTGGTTCACAAACTATGGGCGGCTGCGGATCGCGAAGCGCTATTCAGGGAAGTCGCGCCGCGCGTGCGCGGCATCGTGACCACCGGCCTTGCCGGTTGCGACGCCGCCACCATGCAAGCCTTGCCCAAGCTCGAAATCATCGCGTGTTTTGGGTCATCGCGACACACACTCGATGTGGCGGTTGCCAAGGCGCGCGGCGTCGTCTGCACGCGCACGCCCGATGCCATCACCGAATCGGTGGCCGATCTGGCGCTGGGCCTGATGCTCGATGTGATGCGCCGCATCGCGGCGGGTGACCGCTTCATGATCAACGTCGCGCGCGGCGCGGTGGTGAACGAGCAGGCACTGATTACCGCGTTGCAGGAAAAGCGCGTCGCAGGCGCGGGGCTGGATGTGTTTTGGGACGAGCCGCGCGTGCCGGCAGCGTTACTGGCGATGGATAACGTGGTACTGGTACCGCATATCGGCACCAGCACGCAGGAAGTGCGCGTCGAGCGCGGACGCAAAGTGCTGGCGAATCTGCAGGCGCACTTTGCGGGGCAGGCCGTGCCGTATCCGGTTTAAGGCGCGTGTATGGGTGAACTGTATTGATCGCGACTTGACCGATGGCGCTACGCCCTGCTGTCTGGCCGGTTACCGGAAGAACTCGATCTTCGCCTCGCGGAACCAGAGGAAATTTGCCGGCGCCACCGAAATCGGCCCGTTGATGGCAAACACAGCGATCTCAAACTTGTCGCCGGGAGACACGATATTGTCGCCGAGCACGAGGCGGTTGGGCATGTTGAAGCCCTGGATCGCGGCCGGGCTCGGGCGGCCGGAGGCGCGCGGCATCACGCCATTGACCCAGATTTCCGCGTAGTCGTCGACAGTAATGTGTAATACCGTCTTCGCGCCGGCGGTGTCGAAGCCCGCAGCGTTCGCCGGGATCGTCAAGGTCGTGCGATACCAGAAGAACGACACCATGCCGCCGCCGCGCCTGCCGCTAAGATCGGTGGGCAGAACCAGTTCCCAGCCCGAGTCGTCGAAGCCGACCAGCTCGGCATGGGGTTCGACGTCGTAGGTGGTCTTGAATTGCGGGCGCGAGTCGCTGAGCGCGGGACACTCGACGAGCTTCGCTTCCTTCGCCCGCCATACCGCGCCGAACACCGCCGATCCTGCGTCGGTCATCAAATCGACGACATGCACCGCTGGCAATAGTGGCGCGATCGGCGGCTGCGGCTGCAGCAGTGGCGGGATAGCTGGCGGTAGCGAATGCGTGGGCCGGATGTACGTGTTCGGAGGCATATTTGTGTCCTTTCGGTTGGATCGGCAACTATAAGCTCACAGCGATAAGAAAATCAATCCCGCTATTCGACGGGTGGCCGGCGTATTAAACTTACCATTCGTCACTTTCACTGCGATGCGCACGAAGTGCTCGGCGTCTACAGCGGCGAGGTGACAGCGCAGTTCGGCGGGGACGAGGGGATAGTGGTTACCGCGCAGCCCGGTGATGTCATCGTGCTGCCCGCGGGCACCGGGCATAAGAAGCTTTCATCGCGCGGTGTGCTGGGGATCGTGGGCGCCTATCCGGCGGGCCAGCATCCCGACATGTGCACGCCGTTGCTGTCGAGCCCGCAGCGACAGGCAGCCGCCATAGCGCGCGTTACGCTACCGCAACGTGATCCGTTCTACGGTGAAGGCGGACCGCTGCTCGCCCACTGGAAATGAGTAAATGTTTGCGTCCGCGCTTATCGGTGCGCAGAAAAGCGGCGAACACTCCTCCCGAGTACTGCGGCGCAGGGTTAGTTTGCAGATATACATTGTCGGGGCACATTGCTACTCAGGAACAAGGATGAATCGACAGAGGGTGCGAACCACAAACCAATACACCACCAGCGCCACTACACCGGCTATCGGCAGCCCACTGGACCAAACGTAGATGGCGGTAAGCGTATTACCGAGTACGGTAGTCAGCAAAATGACAAGCCCCACTTCCCCGAACACGGCGGCAATTACAGCAACAATCACGATGTGGCTGTACGACGAACGCAGCTTGACGCCACAAGCTGAACATAAGAACGCTGCCCGAACATCGAGCGTCGAAACTCGTCCATTGCACCGCGGGCAGATCAGTGGCATAGCCTCTACAAACTAACGTCCCGCATTACCGTACCTTTTACGTTTCGTTATCCGCACCATATTCTTGCCCGGTAAGAATCCGTGCTGTTGACCGTTCAGCAACCGGCGGATACATTGCGGGTTCGCGAAAAAGGCGGATTAAAATATCCCACACCAGAACGACACCGGCCGATGACTATATCAGCCTCCGTTAGTGACTTCGATTTTCCAGGAGAGCCATTCATGACGATGTGCAGGCGCTTTGTTGACAAGAGTCTTACTCCTGCTGTGACGGTTTTTCTCGTCTCATTCGCCTTATTTGCCGTCACTGCCGCCCCGGCAGGGGCGCAACGCACGTATGATCGTCTGCCGATCGTCAAGGAAGGCACAACTGTCAGGATTTCGCCGCATGTTTATGTGATCCCCGACGAGAACGCACGTGGGGTACCCAATGTCGGCATCATCGTCGGCAGCCGCGCAACCCTGGTGGTCGATCCCGGCATGGGACTGAAGAGCGGGCAGGCCGTGGTACGCGAAATGGCGAAGCTCAGCGCGAACACGGAGGTCTATCTCGTCAATACGCATTTTCATCCGGAACATACCACCGGAGAGGCGGCATTTCCGCCGAACGTAAAAATCATCCGCGCCGTGGCGCAACAGCAGGACATCGAAGAAATGGGGCTCAAAGTCGTGGCGGAATTCAGCAGCCGCTCGCCTGAACTGACCGAATTGTTGAAAGACATCAAGGGTTTTCGTGCGCCGGCGGAAACCTTCGAGCGCGACAAGACGCTCGACCTGGGCGGCGTGCGGGTGAAGCTTATGCGGCTGGGACCCGCACACACGCGCGGCGACACCGCGATCTTTGTCGAGGGCGATAGTGTGCTGTTCTCCGGCGATCTCGCGATGAAGCAGGCGTTTCCCGCATTCGCAACACCGCAATCGCGCGCGGACAACTGGATTACCAGCCTTGACACACTGGGCGCGCTGCGTCCGTCGCAAGTCGTCGGTGCGCATTACGGCATGGGCGACGCGTCCATCATTTCCGCGTATCGCGGCTACTTCACGGCGTTGCGCGAGCGCGTGGCCGAAATGAAACGGCAAGGCAAATCGTCGGACGAAACCGCTACCACGCTGCGCAATGAGTTTCGCGCGAAATATCCGGACTGGGACCAGCCGCTGCGCGTGCACTCGGCCGCGACGGCGATTTACGCGGAGTTGCGCTGATGTCCTTCGAGGGCTTGGCTGCCCGTGGATACGTTGGCCGCCGGCAAAGAATAGGGTTGGAAAATCCACTACTATGAAAAATATGTATAAGTGTATGTTTTTATTCATTATTTTTTATTTTCCCTTCGCCGGTGTCGAGGCGCAACCCTATCCCGCGAGACCGATACGCCTGGTGGCGCCGGTGCCGCCGGGCGGCAGCAACGACATTCTGTCGCGCATCACCGCGCAAACCATGAGTCCGGGTCTCGGCCAGCCCATGGTGATCGATAACCGCGCCGGCGCCGCCGGCATGATCGGTGCCGACAACGTCGCAAAATCAGCGCCCGACGGCTACAGCATCCTCTAAGGGATAGCGCCCGCGCTGACCGATTTGATGGGCGGGCATCTGCAACTGGCGATGACCAGCCCGCCTTCCGTAATGTCGCAAGTGCAGAGTGGGCGCTTGAGAGCGCTCGCCGTGGGCAGCGAAAAACGCAGCGTGTTCCTGCCCGGCATACCGACCATCACCGAATCCGGCTTCGCCGGCTATCGGGCCGATTACTGGTGGGGCATCGCCGCGCCGGCAAAAATGCCGATTGAAATCGTCAATCGTCTCGCCGCCGAGCTCAACAAGGCGCTGCAATCGGCAGAGTTGAGGCAACGCGGTTGTAGCGATGCCCGCGGATAGCCGGGCAACAATGTGATCGAGGCCGCGCGTCACAGTGTAGAGGATGCGTGTGTCCATTCTGATCGCCACCACTTTACTTTGGCGCAGCATGTAGCGCGATCCTTCTTAACCCTTGTACACCGCCAGCACGGCTTTGACCGCCGGACGTTCGTTCATGCGCTTGAAGTGGTCGTGCACCTTGGGGAATTTCGCGATGTCAACCTTGTCGCCCTCGAGCCAGCCGCTGATGGTGTAGAGATACGCGTCGCAGATGCTGTAGGCAGCGCCCATCACCCACGGCCCATTCAGCATATCGTTCTCGATGAGGGTATAGCAGTCGGCCATATTTTGCGGCACTTTCGCCTTCATCGTTTCCTGCGCCGCGGCATCGTCCGACCAGCGCGCGCCGCGCCGCCCGTGCGCGTGCGCCGGATGCACGGTGGCACACAGATAGCTGTTGAAGGCTTGTGCCATCGCGAACTCGTACGGATCGGCCGGCGCCAGCTTCGCCTGCGGATAGGATTGCGCGATCCAGCCGAGGATCGCCGGGGTTTCGGTCAGAATGCCGCGCTCGGTGATCAGCGCGGGCACGCGGCCCTTCGGATTTACTTTCAGGTATTCGGGCTTGCGTTGATCGCCCTGCATGAAGTCGAGTTTTACAGTCTCGTATTGTGCGCCGGCTTCTTCGAGCGCGATGTGGGATGCAAGCGCGCAGGTGCCGGTCGCCCAGAACAGTTTCAACATGGCAGTTCTCCTTGGTTAATTTCGGACTGTTACTCGATTTGCATCTTTCGCTCTTTGACCAGGCGCGCGTATTTCTTGACCTCAGAGGCGAGCAGGGCGCCCAGTTCCTCGGGAGTGCTGGCCATGATCTCGAACTCCTCGTGCCGGGTGCGCAGAACAATATCCTGCAATCGAAGCACGTCTTTCAACTTCGCGTTCAGCGTGTTCACTATAGTGCGCGGCGTTCCTTTAGGAGCCATCAGCCAGTGCCATGCGGAGAATTCGAACCCGGGAACGCCGCTCTCGATCACGGTAGGCACCTCCGGCATCGAGAATGCGCGCTTGGTGCCTGTGACGGCGATGGCGCGCATGCGGCCCGAGGCGACATGCTGGGTCGCCCCGGCAATCGCGAGGTAACTCATCGAGACTTCACCGCTCATGATCGCGATGATCACGGGCCCGCCACCCTTAAAGTGCACCGGCGTCATGGTGACACCGGTCAGCATGCTGAAAAGTTCGGCGGCAATATGCGGATTGGAGCCCGCGCCGGCGGTGCCGTAGTTGATCTGATCGGGCCTGGCCTTGGCGAGCGCAATCAACTCGCGCACATTCTTCACCGGCACGGAGGGATGCAGCGCAATCATCGATCCCTGATTGACCATCAGCATGATCGGCTCAAAATCGCGCAACACGTCGTACGGTGGCTTGCTATGCAGCGCCGGATTGGCGACGAATGGCAGCGTGTTCGAAAGTACTGTGTAGCCGTCGGGCGCCGAGCGCGCAACCGCCACCGTGCCGATGGTGCCAGACGCGCCGCTGCGATTGTCAACGATGACTTGCTGCCCCAATGCCTCGGCGAGTTTCGGGCTTAGCAGCCGTGCGAGCACGTCGCCGCTGCCACCGGGCGGAAACGGGATGATCCAGCGGATCGGCTTTGCAGGGTAGCTGCCGCCTTGAGTACCTTGGGCGAGCACAGACCCAATGGTCAGGATCGCCAGACCCAACGCTGCCCCCCAATACACAACACTGTTCTTCATGATTACCCTTCAGAAAATTGCCGGACGGCAGATATGCGCATCGTCGCATCCGCATACTGTAGATCATCGCATGCTTGAACAAAACCTGCTGGATAGGGGCCAGTATCGTCTTTACAGCTACGTGGAGAACACTTCAAAACAAGAGCAGTGAGCCTTTCGCGGCATACCGCCGACGCGGCGCGAAGTGCGGTATCCTGCGCGGCATGCAAAATTTAATCTCATCATCTGTCGTTTTTCATTTTACCGCGCGCGCTGCATGCTGTTTCATCCTGCTCGCAATACCGGCGGCAAACGCACAGGAGTATCCCGCGAAAGCGATACGCTTCGTAGTCCCGTTTCCAGCGGGCGGGCCGCTCGATATTTCAGCGCGCGTCATTGGTCAGAAGCTGACCGAGGTGTGGAAGCAGCCGGTGATCATCGACAATCGCCCCGGCGCGGGCGGCAACATCGGCGCCGACAATGTTGCGAAAAGTGCTCCTGACGGCTACAGCATACTGATGGGTGCGGTGAGCACGCACGCGATCAATCCCAATTTGTATGCGAAGATGCCATACGATGCGCTGCGCGATTTCGCGCCGATTACGCTGGTGACCACGGTGCCCAATGTGCTGGTGGTGCACCCAATCGTGCCGGCGAAGAACGTACGTGAGTTGATCGCACTCGCCAGGTCGCGGCCCGGACAACTGAATTTCGCCTCCGGCAGCACCGGCAGCACCGGACACCTGGCGGGCGAATTGTTCAAGACCATGGCCCGCGTCGATATGGTGCATGTGCCTTACAAGGGCGCCGCGCCCGCCGTCACCGATCTTGTTGCCGGACATGTTTCACTGATGTTCGACAATCTCGCTTCTGCGTTGCCGCAAATCAAGGCCGGCCGCACGCGCGCACTGGCGGTAACCACGCTCGCGCGTTCGGCGATGGTTCCTGATCTGCCCACCATCGACGAAGCGGGCTTGAAAGGGTTTGATCTCAGCACGTGGTTTGGTGTGTTTGCTCCGGCGGGTGTGCCGCCCTCCATCCTCGGCGCGCTGCATCGCGAAATCACACGGGCACTCGATGCCGCTGATCTACGTAGCCGCCTCACTGCCATCGGCGCGCAACCCATGCCCAACACGCCCGAAGCATTCGCCGCGTTCATCAAGGCGGAACACGCCAAATACGCACAAGTCATCAAGGTCTCCGGCGCGCGCGTGGACTGAGCTTGGGTTGCCCGGTAGCTTGGGCTGACGAAGGAAGCCCAACACCAGCAGTGCATCACATTCGAATGTTGGGGTTCGCTGCGCTCACCGCCAACCTACAAATTCCAGAGTCTACGTTCGCTAATCGTCATCCTGCGGGAATCGCATAACGAGGGCCTCGAGCCCATTGCAGCCTGCCTTGATTTGGTATGCGTCCTCGCTGGGATCAACGAAAACCATTGACCATTGCGGCAGAGTCTCGCCATTGGATTCCATGCTGCCGTTAGCCACGAAAACGTAATAGCCGCCGCCGACCTTGGGATCAGGCCCCATGGCCGACATGCGGCCGCCGAGCCGCAGCAATTGCGCCGACATATCGTCAGTAATTTTCTCCGGCCCGAAAACCGGTTCCCACGAGACTTCCTTGCGAAACTGCAGCACCGGCCGGGTGGACAAGCCTATATGCGGTGATACCCAGTTGCGCCGCTTGCTGGGTTTAAGTTTTTCCCTGTAGCCCGGTTTACTCAGATACACCGGCACGGAATCGCCAATGCGGTTGCGCAGTGCGATAAACGTCAATCCGTGCTGCCCGGCGATGAGCGGCCCATAAGCGCTGTGATGATCCTTGTACTGAAGCATCAGCGGACGCACTTCCGTTTTGGCCATCATCCCCGCGCCCGACGGAAAAATCTGGAATTGGGCGACGCCGTGAAAGTGCGGAAGAATAGTTTCGTTCGCACTCATTTGCGTCATCAGTGCCTGCGGGCCGGGGGAAATTTCGGCAGTGCTGTAGCGCGGTCCGAAATAGGACGAGCCCCAGTGTTCGATGCCCGTCCCAGGAGAGATCACCGCCTTCAGATTGTCGATTACCTCAGTTCCGTCTTTTGCGTGAATCATAGTGACGACCTCATGAAATTCGTATTACCGCCCTTTGAACACCGGCGTGCGCTTTTCCTTGAAGGCGGCGACTGCTTCCGCGTGATCCTCGGTCTGCGAGCAGCGGGCCTGGTTGAAGGCTTCCTGGTCGAGCGTGGTCGCGAAACTGTCGGTCTCGGCGGAGAACAGATTGCGCTTGATGGCCGCCACAGCCACCTGCGGCATATCGGCGATGCGCCGCGCAATCTCCAGGGTGGCGGTGCGCAAATCGGCGTCTTCCACCACGCGGTTGACGATACCGAGCTTCAGCGCCTCATCCGCGCCGACCATGTCGGGCAGCAGAAATAGCTCGCGCGCCTTGGCGGTGCCGACCAGACGCGTCAGGGTCCAGGTGCCGCCCCAGTCGCCGGAGAGGCCGATCTTCAGGAATGCGGTGGTGAAGCGCGCCGACTTGCCGGCGATACGCAGGTCGCAGGCGAGCGACATGCTCATGCCCGCCCCGGCGGCGACACCGTTGATCATGCCGATGACGACCTTGGGGTGCTTGCGCATCGCCATCGGGATGGTGTTGGAAAACTGTATCCCGCGTGCCCGCGCTTCATAACCTCGCGCATTTCGCTCCCCCATGCTCTTCACGTCGCCACCCGAGCTGAACGCGCGACCGGCGCCAGTGATGACGATGCAGCGTACATCGTTGTCGTCGGCGTAGCGCTCCATGGCGCTCAGCAGCCCATTGCGTATATCCATGGACAACGCATTCAGCGCCTCCGGCCGGTTCAGGGTGAGGACGGCCACGCCGTCTTCGATCGATTCCAACAGGTCTGCCATTGCGTACTCCATAAGTTTGGTTGGGAGAATTTCAATTTTAAAGCAAGTGTCGAATTTGCATGAGTAAACCTCGTGTGCGATCACTCAAACCACTTCACCAGTTCAAACCGCCTGCCCCTGCTAATGCGATACGTGCTGAAGTCGCGCACGTCCACCGTCAATAGAGCGCGGCAGCCGGTTTCCTGCGCGAGCCACACGATGGCCGCATCGGTGAAATCCGGGCCCAAGGCGGCATAGCGCGCGAGTATCTGACTCACATCGGTGTAGGCCACTTCGGGAAGTTGAAGCACTTTATGCCGTGGCTGGCTCAGCCAGTCGAGCAGCCGCACTTTGCCCGCCGTGGAAAGAAAATAACAGGTTTCAGTCACCACAGGTGCGGGCACCAGCATTTCGCCTGTGTAGCGCGCCAGAAAGTCGCGCGCTGCGCGGTGCCGCGGGTCACGCGCGATGCCGAGTGCAACCAGAAACCCGGTATCGACCAGGACCTGTTTCAACGGCGCCGCCGGAAGCGCGCGCGTAATGCTGCCTTTATATTACCCGAGATATCCGAGCCATCGCCTTTGTCGCCACCAATAAACGGGTGCTTTAGATCATCGCCGCTGGTTGCGGCGGATTCGAGCAATTCCTCCAGTGCCTGCTTTACCGCCTCGCTCTTGGTGACGCGGCGCTTCGCGCAATACGCGGCGAGTTCCTGCTCAAAGCGATGAGGCAAACGAACAGTGAGTGTCATGCGGCAGCCTTTGTGTAATACATATATCTCCTTATTGTATTACAACTATGGTTTCATGAGAATGAAAAGCTAAATCGAAGGCAGACGGCAAGGCCGCTGTCAGACGACACCGTCCTGCTTCATCCGCTGCACCTCTGCCGGCGCTAGGCCACAAAGCTCGCCCAGCACGCTCTCGGTATGCTCGCCGAGCATGGGTGGGCGGGTGACACAGGCGGGCGAATCGGAGAGCTTCAGCGGGCAGCCCACTGTCTTGAATTTGCCACGCGGTGGATAATCCATCTCGAGAATCATGTCGCGCGCTTTCAGGTGCGGATCGGCGAGAACCTCGCCGGTGTCCTGACAGGCGCCGGCCGGCACACCGGCATCGCCCATCAGCTTCATCACCTCGTACTTGGTGCGGGTGGACGTCCACTCGGTGACAATGGCGTCGAGCGCAGCACGGTTGGCCCAACGCTCGTTCGCCGTTTTGAACAAAGGGTTGTGCTCGAGTTCGGGTCGTCCCAGCACCTTGCATAGCGCAGGCCACATCTGTGGCTGGGCAAAAATAAACGCCCAGTCGTTAGCGCCACCGGGCGCACATTTGTAGGTCGTGCCCGGCACCGTCTTGCCCAACTGATTGCCGCTGCGCACAGGCACACCGTCGCGCTGGTGCTCGCGCAGGCTGATGCGGATGAGGTTCAACACGGCCTCCTGCATCGAGACCTCGACGTGTTGCCCGCGTCCAGTGGTATGGCGCTGGTTGATCGCAGCGAGTATGGCGATAGCCATATGCATGCCGGTGCCGCTGTCGCCGATCGAAGGCCAGTTATAGGTCGGCGGCCCGTCGGCGAAGCCGGTGACGCACATGCCGCCGCCCATCGCCTGCGCGATCGGCTCGAAGCTCTTCATGTGCGCGTGCGGACCATAGGTGCCGAAGCCCTTGATGGTGGCGTAGATCAGGCGCGGGTTAATCTGCTGCAGGTCCTTCCAGCCCAGGCCCATCCGCTCCAGCGCGCCGGGCCCGAAGTTCTCGATCAGCACATCGGATTGCGCGATGATATTTTTGAAATGCGCCTTGGCCTCGTCAGTCTTGAGATTCAGCGTCAGGCTGCGCTTGGTGGCATTAAACGCGAGGAAGAACAGCTCGTCGTTGTTTTGCGAGCGCGCGATGTCGCCGCCTTTGGGCTCTTCGAGCTTGATCACGTCGGCGCCCAGAAAGCCCAGCATCTGCGCGCAGGCGGGCCCCGCCTGGTTGTGCGTCATGTCGATCACACGTAGACCTGCGAGGGCCAGGCTCATGGGAGTTTTCCTTAAAGTTCCGGTTGATCAGGCGAAATCGCGCCCGCGATGATGCTCGCTCGCGCATCGCTTACAGCGTGTTAGTTGGCGCGCACGCCTGCCTCTTTGACTACCTTGGCCCACGTCTTGACGTCAGTGGCGATTTGCACGGCCAGTTCTTTGGGGGTACTGCCGGCCGGCTCTGCCCCCATTTCGCTGAGCCGCGTCTGCACGTCGGGCCGCCTGAAAATCTTCACCATTTCGGCATTGAGCTTGCCGATGATGGGTTCTGGTGTCTTCAGCGGCGCGATCATGCCGTACCATTCGCGCATTTCCAGCCCCGCTGGCAGCGGCACGCCGGCTTCTGCGATTGTCGGCACGTCGGGCAGCGCAGACGAGCGTTTCACACTGGTGACGACGATAGGCCGTAGGCGCTTGGCCTGTATGAGCGGCATCGCCGAAGGAACAGACGCCATGCCGAACGTCACCTCGCCGGCGGCAATTGCCACCAGCGCCGGACCACCGCCCTTGAACGGCACATGGACCATTTGCGTGCCGGTGAGGCGCTTGAACACCTCGCCCGCCAGGTGATGCAGCGAGCCGTTCCCCGATGACGAGTTGGAGAGCTGGCCCGGTTTCTCCTTCGCCATGCGAATCAGATCCTGCAGCGTATGGATCGGCGACGCTTGCGCCACGACGAACGCGTTGGTAACCCAGGCGAGCAGGGATATGGCGGCAAACCCGGTGGCGGTGTCGTAGGGCAGATTTTCATAAGTGCTGGCGCTGATAGTAAACGGCCCGCTCGGCACCATCATCAGCGTGTAGCCGTCCGGCGTTGCCTTGGACACCATGTCGGCTGCGACTGTGCCGCCGGCGCCGCCGCGGTTATCGATCACGAAAGATTGCCCCCACGATGACGCAAGATGTCCGCTCAGGATGCGCGCGAGTATGTCAGTGGCGCCGCCGGGCGGGAACCCGACGACGACGCGCACAGGCCGCTGCGGATAAGTGGCCGCGCCCTGCGCGAGCACGTGGTTTGCAAGGCTGCAAGCGGCAAGTAGCAGTACGGCGAGCGGTAATTTTTTCATGGTGTTTCCCGAAAGCGCCGGATGATACCGGCAGCTCATTATAAGCAAACCCGCACAACCTAAGGCGAAGCGTTGAAGACGCAGCTTGAAGCGCTGACGTACGCCGAGTGTTGTGAGCGGCTTAAGCACGATCTCCGATGAGTTCCCGCGGCCGCATCAGCCGGAAAGCCGCCAGCGCCAGCAGCATCAGTAGCGCCACCAGCCCGAACGACACGCCCCACGCCATGCGCGACATGCCGCCGGCGAGATCCAGCGTATAGCCGATCATTAACGGGCCGACAAAACCGCCGCTGTAGCCCAGCATCGAATGCACCGCCAGTGTCGCGCCGCGGCGCGAGGGCTCTGCGGTGCCCGCCGCGCCCGCGGTCAGCGACGACGAATCCAGCCACACCACAAAACCATAAATCAGCAGCAACGCCACCGCCAGCGCATACGACAGCGTGCCGAGGTATCCGATGCTGCCGCCGACCGCGATGGACGCCAGCAACGCCACGGTGATCAGCCTGCGCCGTCCCCAGCGTATCGCCGCCTCGTTGCCGAGCACGCTCGCCACCGTGCCGATCAGCCCCAGCGCGGTCAACACATAGGTGGGCGAGAAGCGCGCCTCGGCGCCAGTGCTGACCGCGACATAGGCCAAAAACGCCACGCCCCAACCGCGCAGCACATTCATCTCCAGCGTGTGGATGCCATACGCAATGGCATAGGCCATCGCCGAGCGATTACGGAACACCGGGCGAAAATCAAACAGCGCGTGACCGTCCGCCGCGCGTGGCAGCGGGGTAGTGCGGGGCGGCACGAGCAATGCCACCAACAGCCACGCCATGATCGCGGTTGCCGCGGCGACCACGAATGCCGACTGCCAGCCCAGGGCATTGGCGAGCAGATCGGCGCATGCAAACGACGCCGCGCCGGAAATGCCGATACTCGCGGCATGTCCGGCGGTGGCGCGCGACATCAGTTTGGCATCGACCTGATCGGCAAGCAGCTTCAAGCCCGTCATGTAGGTGCCGGCCCAGCCGACGCCTGCCAGCCCGCGCAGCAGCAGCGCCGACCAGAAACCTTCGGCCAGCACACCGAACAGCAGGTGGGCCGTGATGGTGCAGGCGACGCCGAACAAATACACCCGCCGCGCATCGATACGATCGGTCAGCGTCACCAGAATAGGCACCGCCAACAAATAGGCGCCATAAAACATCGCCGTGATCCAGCCCGCCTCGCTGTTGGAGAGACCCCACAGCGGCATCATGCCGGGTAGCAGCGCCGGCCAGAAAAACGCGCCAAGCTGCACCAGCACCTGCGCCGCGCACACCACCGCGACCAGATGTGCGCCGGAGAGACGCCGAACAGAAATGGGCTTCACTCCTGCTTCAGCACCCCGGCCTGGAGCAGACTGCGTATGCGTCCCGCTTCTTCGCGCACGAATTTTGCCGCGGCGTCGGACGAGCCGCCGATGATCTCCATTCCCAGATCGGTCAGGCGGCGCTGAACGTCCGGAATCGCGAGGGCACTGCTCACGCCCGCGTTCAGCTTGCGCACTATGACTTGCGGCGTCTTTAGCGGCACAGCCATGCCGAACCACACCAGCGAGTCGCCGTCTTTGATGCCGGATTCGACGAGCGTCGGCACGTCCGGAACCAGCGGCACGCGCTTGGGCCCTGCCACCGCGATCACGCGCACGCGATTGCTGCGAAGCGCCGCTTCGGCGGATGCCGCCGAAGTGTGCATCCCGTCGATCTGACCACTGATCACGTCTATAAGCGCCGCTGCCGCGCCCTTGTAGGGCACGTGAGTCGCGCGCGTGCCGGTGGCGTATTCAAAGGTGGCAAGCCCTACGTGAGGGCTGCTGTTGACGCCCGCCGAGCCCCAGTTCGTTTTGCCGGGATTCGCCTTCATATGCGCCACCAGTTCGCGCGGCGTTTTTGGGGCAAACGACGGTGTCACCACGATGATGAGCGAGGTATAGGCCACCACAGACACGTATTCGAAATCCTCCACGCGATATGCGGGCTTGCGCGTGAGCTGCGGGGCAATGGTGTTCGGCCCGCCGGTGGCGAGGAACAGCGTGTAACCGTCGGGCACAGCTCGCGCAACGATTTCGCCGCCGATCATGCCAGAAGCGCCGGGGCGGTTGTCGATAATGAACTGCTGGCCCCAAGTCTCGCTGAGGCGCGCACCGATGGTGCGGGCAATCACATCGTTAGAGGCGCCGGGCGTAAATCCTACTACCCAGCGTACTGGCTTTGAGGGATAGCTGGCAGCCCCATCGTTTGCAGACTGCGCTGACAGCGCAGGCGCAAAGGCTCCCGAAAATACTGCCAACAGCAAAGCCAGCGGTATCGGTTTCATGGAGTGCTCCGGCGGGTTGCGTTATCAATCTCCGCCAAATCTTCAGCGCTCAACTGCCAGTTCACGGCACTTGCGTTGAGTTCCACTTGCACGGGCGTGGTTGCGCCCGCGATGATGCTCGCGACCAGCGGCCGTGAGGCCAGCCAACTCATCGCCAACTCCAAAAGACTGTGGCCGCGCGCTGCGCACAGCGTGTTCAGACGCTCCACAATTTCCCAGTTGGCAGGGTTGATCCAGCGATCGGCCTGCCTTTTTTCCCGGGTCATGCGTGCACCCGCGGGCATGGGCGCATTGCGCTGATACTTCCCGGTCAGCATGCCTGCGGCCAGCGGGGAGTGCGGTATCAATCCCAGTCTGTAGGCCTGCATTGCCGGTTGCAGATTGCTCTCAAGCCCGCGCCTGAGTACGTTGTATTCGTCCTGACAGGTCACGAAGTGATTCAGGTTATGGTGCTTCGCTGTCCACTGCGCTTCCACCACCTGCCACGCCGCAAACGTTGAGCAGCCGGTATAGCGAATCTTTCCTGCCTTGACCAGGTCATCAAGCGTGCGCAGGGTTTCCTCGATAGGCGTCAGCGGATCGGGGCGGTGAATCATGTAGAGATCGATCCAGTCTGTTTTGAGCCGTTTCAGGCTGGCATCTATCGCTGACAATATGTAGCGGCGCGAAGCGCCCTTCAGCGTACCGGCGGCATCCATCGGCAGTCCGCATTTAGTTGCCAGCACAATGTCTTTGCGCCGGTCACCAAGACACTCTCCCAGAATTTTCTCCGACTCACCACGATCGCCATAGGTGTCCGCCGTATCAATCAGCGTGATCCCCAGATCGAGCGCCTTATGTATGACCTTGCGCGACGCTTCCAAATTGATACGGCTACCGCCAAAATTGTTGCAGCCGAGTCCGACCACAGAGACCTTAAGACCGGAGCTGCCCAAATTCCGCTGTTCCATTGCACTGACCTTTTATGTTGAACACAAAATCGTTGCGGGGTATAGCAAGCACGATGACTGCCGGCGATTTTACATGGGCGGCCGTTGCATCGCCCCCTGCGACTGTTGTACATTGCCCGGCAGTTACCCAAAATGCCGTTCGCAATAGCGGCGATAGCCTTTAGTCCACATCGTTCGCATTTCGAACACAATGCAGCCGTGAACCAGACAGCCGCCAGTGCTAGCGGCGGCTGTCCCCGCGTCATCCAGTGAAGAGGAGCAGCAAATGGCTTTCGATACCATCGCAAACGACTACGGCCTGATCGGCAAAGTTGCCATCGTCTCAGGCGCAGGCGGACCCATCGGGCAGGGATTGGACGAAGGGGTGACTAACGGCCGCGCGGCCGCCATCCTTCTCGCGCGCGCGGGCGCCAAGGTTTGTGTTGTCGGGCGCACCCTCGAACTTGCCCAGCACACCGTGGACCTGATCAAGCGTGAGGGTGGCGAGGCCTTCGCCCATGTTGCCGATGTCACTCAGGAAGCCAATTGCCGCGGCGTGGTTGAAGCCACCGTGCAGCGCTATGGCCGCCTCGACTGTCTCGATAACAACGTCGGTCGCGGCGCTCCGGGCGATGTCACCGAGATGAGCCTTGAGCAGTGGCGCAGCATGTTCGCCCTTAACGTCGACAGCATGATGTTGATGTGCAAGTACGCGATCCCCGCGATGATCGCCGGCGGCGGCGGCGCCATAGTCAACATCGGATCCCTGCGCAGCATACGACCGCTGCATTCGACCGTGTACTCAGTCACCAAAGGCGCTGTTATTGCGCTCACCTCGACCCTGGCCGTCGACCACGGCCCGCAGGGCATCCGCGCAAACTGCATTATTCTCGGCCCGGTGTTTACCCCCAACATCAACCGCAATCTCACCCCGGAGCGCCGCGCCATGCGCGCCGCAGCCTCTCTCATGAAGCGTGAAGGCACCGGCTGGGATACCGGGCAGCTTGCCCGCTTCCTGCTTTCCGACCAATCGAAGTTCCTGACCGGGCAGAGCATCTGCCTCGACGGTGGCGCTTCCATGGTGGGTCCCGCGCGCTGAAATGAAACCAAAATCCACGATTGAATATCATGCCGACGTCGTGATTATCGGCTTTGGCGCCGCCGGCGGCTGCGCGGCAATAGCGGCACACGATGCCGGTGTCGAGAGCGTCATGCTCGAAAAGCAGCCGGAGGCAAAGCATTACTCCAACTCGCGCATGAGCGGCGGCGGATTTCACAGCCCCAGTCCCGAGGGCGATTTTGAATCGATCAAGGCCTACGCCAAAGCCATGTTCAGCGGCGAAAATCTGCCGCACAAGCTGGAAGGCGAGCAGCCGGAATTCTCCGACGATCTGGCCCACGCGTGGGCGACGTATGCGCCGCAAAATGAGGCCTTCATGCGCGGGCTTGATCCGCAGTTCAAAACCTTCAGCAGCGCGGGTGCGGCATTTGAAGATTTTCCGGGCGCCGACCGCGCCGGCTACGCGTGCTTGAGAAGCACCTACGGCACTGCATACGAAATTGGCGCCAACGACAACACCAAGGACGCGGCAAAATCGCTGAAAGAAGCGGGCGAGGCTTTTCACGCCTGTCTGTTGACGGGTGTGCTGTCACGAAAAATTCCGATTCATTACGACACCGTGGCACAAAGTCTCAGGGTGAACGAGGACGGCGCGGTGACCGGTGTTGAAGCCTTGCAGGAGGGTCAACGCATCATCTATCATGCGCGCCGCGCGGTGATCATCACCAGCGGCGGCTTCGAGTACAACATCCGCATGCGCAAGGCGTTTCTCGATGGTCCCGGCAAGGAAGGCTGGGCGTTCTACGGCTCGCCCGCCAATACCGGTGACGGCATCCGCATGGCGCTAAAAATCGGGGCGGCGCTCTCCAAAGTCGGCAGCGTGGCGGGGCGCGTGATTTGCGCGATACCGGAGCGGCGTCATGGTCTGAAGATCGGGCTCAACACATCCAGCGTGGGCAAGCCCAACGAAATCGTGGTCGATAATCTGGGACGCCGTTATGCGGCCGAGCGGCGTATTACTAAAGACCCCAGCCGTTATATTTTTTACAAGGAAGCACTGCATTTTGACACCGTGACATTGACCTATCCGCGCATTCCGTCGTGGATGATTTTTGATACCACGCTGTTCAATAGCGGCGCCCTCGTGAGTGCGGCCGCGGCGGCCTACAATGACATCGACTGGGACAAGGGCAACCTTAACGCGCTGCGCAACGGCTGGATTTTGCAGGGTGCGACGATCGCCGAACTGGCGATGAAAATACGCGAGCACCCGGACAATCGTGAATTGATGGATACCGAGGCGCTGACGCAACAAGTCGAGCAGTGGAACGGTTATTGCGCAGCCAGAGAAGACCCCGATTTCAAATCCGAGCCCGACACCATGGGCGCGCTGAAAAAGCCGCCCTACTTTGCGATTCCGTTGTATCCGGGCGGCCCCAATACCAAGGGCGGCTTGCGTTCCAACGCGCGGCGCGAAGTGCTGGATTGGGACGATCAGCCGATTCCAAGGTTGTACGCGGCGGGCGAAATAAACTCGGCGTTTCAATTCGTCTATCAGGGCGG
>CAMBCF010000034.1 GCA_945864585.1 Bordetella parapertussis
GTAGCCCGGAAGAAGGCCATGGCTTTTCATGGCCGTATTCCGGGGAAGTGTGGGTGGCTGGACTAGCGTGCTGTCGATGCGCGGTGCTTCTTCCCGGAATACGTCCTTCGGACTCCTTCCGAGCTACGGGAGATGTGTGCATAGGTTAGCCCCCCGGGACAAGGAAACACTTGCAGCGGAGCAGAGGGGTTGGGAGAGCGAAGCGAGGGGGCCGAAGGCGGAAAGGGGTTTCTCTCGAACCTGAAAAGTTACACTCAGTCTTTGTAACTGGGATCGAGCCGATCGGCGAGACGCAAACACGCTGCCCAATCCCTGCCGCCTCTTTTGCCGCTGCGCGCAATCTGACTGTGGGCGTATTCGCAGGCTTCCTTGCTGGGGAGCGTGTAATTGCCCTCGCCCGCCGCCAGCGCCGCGACCTGACCCTGACACGCCATTTCGAGAAAGTGATGCGTGACGACGCATTCCGCGACGCCTTCGCCGCACACCAGGACACCGTGATTACGCAGGATCATAACGGAGCCGCCATCGAGATCGCGCATCAGCTTTGGCGTCATGTCATGGTCAAACTCCAGGCCTTCGAATTCATGGTATTTCACTTCGCCATAGAATCCCAGCGCATGCTGATTGATCGGCAGCAAGCCAAATTTATGCGCCGCCACGCCCATGCCGTTTATGGTATGCGTATGCAGTGTCGCGTTCAGGTCCGGGCGGCCCTTCAGCAGGCCGGCATGGATAATCAGCGCGCCACCCCTGATGGTTCGCACGTCGGTGTCAGTCACCACGTTGCCGTCGAAATCGACTTTCAACAGCGAGGAAGCCGTTACCTCGCCAAACATCCAGTCTGCGCGCTTGACCAGCATGTGATTCGGTTCTCCCGGCACCCGCAGACCAAAATGATTGTAGGTCATGTCGTCGACACCGTAATGTGTCAGCACGCGGTGTCCGGCCGCGAGTTCGACACGGGCCCGCCACTCCTCGGCGCTGACCTGTTCGCGGACTGATTTTCCCTTCGCTACGAGTTGCATGGCCATGATGCGGGTTCTCCTGACGGCAGTGGATACCCGCATTGAATTCGCTGCGGGTATGGAATTTTAAACACCAATTGTCACCAGCCAGCAATCTAGCCCTCGCCCGGCAAACAGTCAACCGCGCGAATTTTCGTCGGCCGCGACTTGGCCGCGAAAGTTTTTCAACGCACTAATGTTGCGTCACCTTGCGAGCTACGCGTTAGAATGCTCAGCGCTCACGGCATGACCGAATGCCACGTCCCCATCAGCCAGAGGAGTCCTGCATGACCATTAATCTGAACCGCCGCCAATTCGTTCTGGGAGCCACCGCCGTGATCGCGCAGATGGGCATTGCGCAACAGGTGTCAGCGCAAGCGTCCAGGTTATCCAGTGTGCCCACCGTTGACAGCCTGACCATACGGGTTATCACCGACAGCAACTATGACACGCCGCGCGCGGGAACGTCGAAATGGGTGAAGGTGCGGCGCACGCCGTTCATATCCTCCGTCGACTTCCGCAAAACGCTGCACAGCGAATGGGGTTTGTCGCTGGCGCTTGAGTCACGCATCGGCGCCGACACGCGTAACCTGCTGCTCGATTTCGGCTACACGCCCAATGCGCTCATGAATAACATGGAAATCATGGGCATCGACGGCGCAAAGATGCAGGGACTGATCATGAGTCACGGCCATTACGATCATTTTGGCGGCCTGCTCGGTTACCTTGAAAAATTCCGCGGCAGCCTGCCTGCCGATCTCACGCTGTATGTGGGCGGCGAAGACAATTTCTGCAACCGCAAGACGCAGAGCGGCTCGCCCGGCCATTTCAGCGACTGGGGCGTGTTGGACCGCCGCGATCTTGAGAAACACCGCATCAAGGTGGTGGCGTGTGAGCAGCCGACGGCCATCATGGGCCACGCGTTCTCGACGGGCACCATAGCGCGGCGCAGTTCGGAGCGCGTGCTGCCGAACACGCTGGTCGAATATTTCAAAACCAAGGGCGTTGGTTGCGACATACCTGCCGCCAACGCCAAGGCCGAAGGCAAGGCGGTTGCCGACGCACACCTGCATGAGCACGGCACCTGCTTTAACTTGAAAGATCGCGGGTTGGTGGTGATTTCGTCTTGTGGCCACTCTGGCATTGTCAACACGGTGCGTCAGGCAATGGAAGTGTCGGGCGTGAAAAAAGTACACGCCGCGTTGGGTGGATTTCATCTGTTCCCCGCCACTGAGGATTATCTGCGCCAGACCGTCGCGGAAATCAAGACGCTGGATGCGGATGTGATCATTCCCATGCACTGTTCCGGCCCCGGCCTGATCGCGCTGTTGCGCACTGATCTGGCTGACCGGGTGCTGACTTCCACCACGGGTACGGAGTACACGTTCGGCGCGTGATCATGCTGACGCCGCGCGCGGTTGGCGCTGCAATGGCGCTGGCCGCCTGCCTGACGTTGATGCCCGCGCGGGCAATCGCGCAATCCGATGAACGCCGCGTGGAAACACCGCGCGAAGAATCCCGCGTGGAAACACCGCGCGAAGAATCCCGCGCGCGGGCAGCGCGGCTGATGAACGAGCTGATGTCAGGCAAGGCCGTTGTCGGCGCGCCATTCACGCTGACCAATCAACACGGTAAGCGTGTGAGCCTCGCCGATTTTCGCGGTAAGGTGGTATTGCTCTACTTCGGCTTCACCTTTTGTCCCGATGTGTGCCCGACGGATATGCTGGCCATCGCGCAAACCATCACCGCGCTCGGCCGGCGCGGCGATCAGGTTCAGCCGCTGTTCATCACGCTCGATCCGGAGCGCGACACGCGCGAACTGCTGCGCGGCTACGTTGCGGCGTTTCACCCACGCATGATTGCACTGACCGGCAGCGAAGACGAAATCCGCCGCGTCGCAACCGCCTACAAGGTGTTTTACGAGAAAGTGACGCCGCCGCATTCGACAACTTATTTCATCGAGCATGCGGCGTTTACGTTTTTACTCGATCGTAACGGCAACTATGTGAGCTTCTTTCCGCCCGGCACGCCGCCCGCACGCATGGGGGTGATGCTGCGCGAGCAGTTGGCGGTGAAATAGGTTATATTTACCCGCAGTCCACTTGCCGCAGGCTTGGAGTTTCATGGCTAATCACGAACACGGTTCCGACCACGAACATGCAGAAGGCTCCGAGCTCTCGGAGACGCAGTTGCGCGTGCGCGCGCTGGAAACCATACTGACTGAGAAGGGTTACGTCGATGCCGCCGCGCTCGACGCGATCATCGAGGCCTACGAAACCCGCATCGGGCCGCACCACGGCGCCCGCGTTGTGGCGAAAGCATGGGCCGATTCCGATTTCAGGAAGGCGCTGCTCGAAGATGCGACAAAAGCGGTCGCAACACTCGGCCAAGTCAGCCGCGTCGGTGAGCACCTGGTGGCCGTCGAGAACACGCCGCAGACGCACAACATGGTGGTGTGCACGCTGTGCTCCTGCTATCCGTGGGATCTGCTCGGCCTGCCGCCGGTGTGGTACAAGGCCGCGCCGTACCGCTCGCGCGCAGTGAAGGAGCCGCGTGGCGTGCTCGGCGATTTTGGCGTCACGCTGCCGCCTGACACCGCGATTCGCGTGTGGGATTCCACTGCCGAAACACGCTTCCTGGTGCTGCCGCTGCGGCCGGCGGGCACTGACGGCTGGAGCGAGGAGCAACTTGCCGCGCTGGTCACTCGTGATTCGATGATCGGCACCGGCCTCGCGCGCGCACCCGGGGAAGCCGCCTGATGGACGGCATACACGACATGGGCGGTATGGATGGTTTCGGCCCGGTTAAGCCCGAGCGCGGCGAGCCGGTGTTCCATGCCGCGTGGGAAGGCCGTGTGATGGCAATGACACGCGCCATGGGTACTGCCACCGGGTGGAGCATCGACATGCAGCGCTACTCGCGCGAGCGGCTGGCGCCCCACATCTACCTCGCTGCCTCGTACTATCAGAAATGGTTGCTCGCGATGCGGCAGATGTTGCTCGATCATGGCCTGATCGCCGCTGACGAACTCGCTGCAGGTCATGCGTTGCGTCCGGGTGCGCCGCTCAAGCGCGGCCCGTTCACGCCGGCAAATGTGCAACGCGTGATGACACGTGGCGCATTTGCCCGCGTGGCGGGTGCTGCTGCCCGATTCAAACCGGGCGACCGCGTGCGCGCAAAAAATATCCATCCACAGACGCACACGCGGCTGCCGCGCTATGCGCGGGGACACGCCGGCGTGGTCGAGCGCGTGCAGGGGTGCCACGTATTTCCCGACACCGCGGCGGAGGCGCAGGGGGAACAGCCGCAGTGGCTGTATACCGTGGTGTTCGAGGGTCGCGAGCTGTGGGGGCCGGATGCAGATCCGGCGCTCAGGGTTTCGATCGAGGCGTTCGAGCCCTATCTCGATCCGCTCTGATATGACAGCCGTTGATCCCGCGCTTGCGCGGCGCGTTGCCGAGGCGGTTCCCGGCATTCCGCACGATGACGAAGGCCCGGTATTTCGCGAGCCATGGGAGGCGCAGGCCTTTGCCATGACGGTGGAACTGCACAAGCGCGGCTTGTTCGCGTGGCCGGAATGGGCGGCGATACTGGGCGCGGTGATTAAGCGCGCGCAGGCTGCCGGAGATCCCGACACCGGCGAGACTTACTACCGGCACTGGCTCGCGGCGCTGGAGCGTATCGTCGCCGAGAAGGGTGTGACTGACGCTCAGACTTTAGCGCGCTACGGCGCAGCCTGGGACTGTGCCGCCGACCGCACACCCCACGGCATGCCGATCGAGTTGCGTCCGGACGACTTCCGCTAGCTGCGTTTTCGGGCAGCTATGCATATAAACCTCCCGTAGCTCGGAAGGAGTCCGAAGGACGTATTCCGGGAAGAAGCACGGCGCATCGACAGCACGCTAGTCCAGCCACCCACACTTCCCCGGAATACGGCCATGAAAAGCAATGGCCTTCTTCCGGGCTACCGACTACCCGCATTCCGGGATTATTCGCAGCGGCGGCCGGCTGTTACCCGCTCACTCCAATTTACGCAGGCGCGGAACCCACAGTACTATGGCCAGCATGATGAGTATGGCGACCACTGCGTAAGCACCCTGGGCGATTGGCGCACCAAAACGCTCCGCTGCTGCCCCCGCCAGTAAATTGCCAAACGGCAGGCTGATCACCACGCCGGTGCGTAGTCCCATTACCCGGCCGCGCATGGGTTGCGTCGTATTGCTCAATATCAAGGTGGCGATCATGGTCCAGCAGATAGCCTGGGCAAGCCCGGCCACAAACACCAGCGCCAGCGAAAGGTAATACCACGTGGACATCGCAAGCAGCAGCAGGGAAACCGGCCACAGCAGACCCCCCAACACCAGCAGCCAGCCCTTTGCCCTGAAGTTGCCCAGCATGACTACCCAGAGCCCGGCCAGCAGCGCCCCAAAACCCGCCATGGCAGTGAGCATCCCATAGCCGGTCGCACCCGCGTCCAGGATATAGCGCGCAAAAAGTGGGAGAAACGCATAGCGGTATGGCGCAGCTAACAGGTTTAATAAAAAGGCAAGCACCAGTAACACGAGCACAGTCTGGTTGCCCCAAACATAGCTCAGGCCGCTGATCAGGCTGCGCCCCGGCGACTCGTGAACGGCAGGGGCCGACTGCTTCACGCTCTTCAGCCGCAACAGCACCACCACGTCCGCGAGATAGATGCCCGTTATCAGCCAATAGGCGCCGCTCATGCCAAATGTCGGGATCAGCAGCCCGCCCAATGCCGGACCAATCACCACCGTAATCTCCGTAGCCACTGCACTGAGGGCGACAGCGTTGGTCAGGTCTTCCCGGTTTACCAGGTCCGGTATTAACGCCTGACGCGCGGGGTTGTCCAGCGCCCAGGTCAGGCTGCTCACCAGGGATAGGCCAATGATATGCCCCAGCGTGAGACTACCGTTAAGCAACAGCAGCAGCATGACCAGCGATACCGCCCAGTTCACCGCCGCCGCGATAATCAGCAGCAGCCGCCGGTCCATGCGGTCAGCGGCCACCCCCATAAACGGCGCCAGGATATAGCCGGCCATCTTGCTTCCGGCAACTATGCCCACCATCAGCGGAGACTCAGTCAGTTCCAGGGTGAGCCAGCCGACCACCACCATATCTGCCCAGCGCGCAGTAGAGGAAAGCAGGGTCGCCGTCCACAGCAGGCGAAAGTCGCGATGGCGGAGGGCGGCAAATTGGTGCATGCGGGTGATTTAACCACGGAACCTGTTACAGGATTAAGCGCGCCCGGCTTCAGGATGCGTGCAATAGCCGACAGTTCATCCAGCGTTTGAAATTCCTGTCCCCGATGGGTTACATTCGGGGCTTACTCCCATTTCCCGGTTTCACTGCAAGGAACACTGCATGTCCACCGCTACAAACGCACCGGCCACGGAACGCACAACGATCGCCGGCATCGAGCTCGATGTCCTGCGCCGGGGCAACGGCCATCCGCTGCTGCTGTTGCACGGCTTCCAGCCCATCGACCCGCGGCTGCCGCTGGTGGAGTTGCTTACTCGTGATCATCGCGATGTTGAGCTCATTGCACCTTCCCATCCCGGATTCGGCGGTTCCCCGCGCCCCACGGATTTCGGTACAGTCTACGACCTCGTCCACCTGTATCTGGAATTTCTCGACACCTTGCCCAAAGGTCCGGTGACGCTGATGGGCCTTTCCTTCGGCGGCTGGCTTGCCGCAGAGATCGCGGTGAAGGCGGGACGGCGCATCGAGCGTCTGATTCTGGTCGATGCGCTGGGCATCAAGGTGAGCGACCGCGAGACCGCGGACATCCTCGATGTGTTCAACACCCATCCGCAGGAAGTGACGCGTCAGAGCTGGCACGCGCCCGACACCTACGCGCCCCGCTACGACGACATGGAGGACGATGAACTCATCACCCGCTCGCGCAACTGGGAAGCGCTGTGCCGCTACGGGTTTCACCCCTATATGTACAACCCGCAACTCAAACGCTGGCTTGGAAGCATCAAGGCGCGCACGCTGGTGCTGTGGGGCGCCTCCGACGGCGTGGTGAAGCCCGCCTACGGCGAAGCCTACGCACGCCTCATCCCCGGCGCGCGCTTCGAGACCATCGCCGGCGCTGGACATCATCCCGAAATCGAACAGCCCGCGGCACTCGCCGCGCGCGTGCATGCCTTTTTGCAACCGTAGCCAGGACAGCGAACACCATGGATATTTGGTACCAGTGCGAAATCCCCTATCCGCACGTCCCCCAGGACGTCCTCGATCGCGCGCCCTCGGTGCGCGCGAGCCTGCCCAACCGTTATTGCGATCCCAAGGTTGCCGCCAACCTGTTCGAGGAGTGCATCGACGAATTCCTGTTATGCGATGAGCGCGGGTTGAACGTAGTCGCGATCGAGCATCACGCCGGAATCAATTCACTGCTGGCGGCGAACCCCATGCTGTTGGCGATCCTCGCGCGTCAGACGAAGAAGGCGCGCATACTCAGTCTGGGAACGCTGGTCACGCTGCGCCCGGACCCGGTGCGCATCGCCGAGGAGTACGCCACCGCCGACGTGATCAGCCGCGGGCGCCTGGATATCGGCTTCGTGAAATCCGGCGGCAGCGAGATGGCGTCGAGCAATATGAGCGCGCTGGACAACGGCGAGCGCTACTGGGAGGCGATTGATCTCATCTCCAAGGCGCTCACCCACCACGACGGGCCTTTCAGTTGGGAGGGCAAGCACTTTACCCACCGCCACGTGAACATCTGGCCACCTGCCTTTCAACAACCGCTGCCGCGCATGTGGTCGGCCACCGGCGACGCTTCCACCTCCGCCGACGTGGGCCGGCGCGGCATGGTGCATGCGCTGGTGCTGCGTGGGCCCGAAGGGACGAAGGCTGCCTATGCCGCTAACCGCCGTGCGCGCGTCGAGGCCAACCTGCCGGCCTCGACCACGGAGCGCTTTGCGTATGCGGCGATGGTGGCGGTGGGCGACACCGAAGAGGAAGGCATGCGTCTGGGCGGGAAGCTGCTGTGGTTTCTCAACACCAGTCTTAAATCAGCGCCGCAGTACGGTAAGTTTCTGGCGGGCGTGGCGCCGCCCGAGGCCGCGCCGATGATCTACCGCACCCGTCCCAGGGCCGACGCCAAGCCGGTGCCGGGTATGAAGCCATCAGTCGCGAATGCCGCGGGGCTGATTGGCATCACGCCCGAAGGCGCGAAAGCGCAGGGCATTTTGTTCGCGGGCACACCGGACTCGGTGTACCGGCAGATCATGGATTTCTACAACTTTGTGGGCGGCTTCGGGCACTTGGTGATGATCGGCCGTTCGGGCTTCATGACCCACGAAGAAACCGAAAAAAGCATCAACCTTTTTGCGCGCGAAGTACTGCCGCGGCTGCAGGCGATTACTCCGGTCATCGCAGGATTCAATCAATGAGTCACGACGTCGAGAGCGCGACAGTGCAGCAACTGGACGCTGAGGCGCGGCGCTCCGAGTCTGCGTGCGGCGACGGCAGCATGGTGTGGCGCGACTGGGGCGATGGGCCCGCGCTTGTCTTGCTCCACGGCGGGGTTGGCTCGTGGCAGCACTGGGTGCGTACTGTGCCGGCCTTCAGTCCCAGTCACCGCGTGCTGGCGCCCGATCTGCCGGGGCTTGGCGAGTCTGCGAATCCGCCCGCGCCGCCGCAGATGACCACCATCGCCGCCATTGTCGCGGCGGGAATCGACGGCCTGCTGGGTGCGCAGGCATCCTACGACCTCGTCGGCTTTTCGTTCGGCGCCTCGTTGGGCGGGCACGTTGCGCTGCTGCACGGCGCGCGCGTGCGCTCTCTGACACTGCTCGGTGCGGGCGGGCTGGTGCGGCCGCACACGCCCATGACACTCGAACGCGTGCGCGACAAAACCGGCGAGGCGCGCGTGCAGGCGCACCGCACCAACCTCGCGCGCACGATCATCGCGGATCCGGCACGGATCGACGACCTCGCACTCGCCATCCAGGAATGGAACGTGCAGCACTCGCGGCTCGACAGCCCGGCCCTGATCACGCTGCGGCCGCTCGCCGTGTCGCTGCCGCAACTGCGCGTGCCGGTGAATGCGATTTGGGGAGAGCGCGACCAGATTGCCTACTATACGTTGGAGGATCGGATCGCCGCGCTGCGCGTGCTGCGCCCGGCGATTGAACCCCATATCATTCCCCTGGCCGGCCACTGGGCCGCCTACGAGGCGCCCGGCGAATTTAACGCCATGCTCGCGCAATTGCTGCGCGCGGCGGCGGTCGCATAAGCGCAGGCGAAACGCCGCAGCATCCTATGGCCACCGCGCCGCAAGAAAATCTGTGGGACTACGACGCCGTGGAACCCGGTCAGGACGGCTTCCCCACAGTCGTCACGCTGAGCGCCGAGCACATCGCCGCCTATGCGCGGGTGGCGCAGAATCCCGATCCGCGGTTCCATGCATCCGCGGCGAACACCGAATATGGCGGCGCACTGGTCGCGATGCCGACGATGGTGCTCGCCTACGCGCCGCTGCTGCGCGACGAGATCGCCGAACGCCAGGGCTTCGTTGCGCTGGAAGAGTCCAAGACTGCGCGCCGTCAGACCCCGTTTGCCAAGTGCGAGATCAACTGGTTTCGTCCGGTGCGCGCCGGGGATACGCTCACCGGCACGCGCCGCGTTCTGGAAAAGTATGAGCGCCGGGGCAGCCGCTTTGTCACCTTTCGCGTCGAGGCCAGCAATCAGGCAGGCGAGCCGGTGGCCCGCTACGACTACACCTGCATCTTCTCCTACGCCAAGGGCCAGCGTGATGTGCCCCGCGAACCGGGGATGGCGCAGCCGCCGCTCGCGCACGCTGCGGCGGCAGTGACCACAAACGTACTAGGGCGCTGGCTCACCTTCGACGCCATCGCCGTCGGCGACCCGTTGGCGCCGCTGGCGCTGTCGGAGAGCCAGGAGATTATGTTGCGCAAGAACGGATTGCGCCTGGCAGGCAAACCCAAGCCCAGCAACATCCACACCGACGAAGAATTTGCGCGGAAAAATATTTTTGCCGGCATGGTCAACTCCGGTCCGGCCACCCTGTCGTATGTCGATCAGATGCTGCAGCGCTCGTTCCCGCTGCGCGCGTTCTACGACGGCGGCCGCTTGCTGATGCGGGCCATCACGCCTTTTCGCGCCGGCGACACGGTGACTTTCGCCGGAGAGGTGACCGGCAAGCGGCAAGATGACGGCAACAAGATCGTCGACTGCCGGGTGCGCGGCATCAACCAGCGGGGCGAGCTGGTGTGCCTGTGTGATGCTACGATGGTGCTGCCGGCATGACCGCAAGCGCGCCATCATCATCGCCGCGAGGGCCGCGCGCAGCTTGAATCGCCCGCCAGATGCGCTCCGGCGTTGCCGGCATTTCAATGTGCTTCACGCCAAATTCGGACAGCGCATCCACCACCGCGTTGATCACCACGCCGAGTGCGGGCGTGGTGCCGCCTTCACCCGCTGGGCGCATGCCGAGCGGGTGCGTGGTGCACGGCACTTCGCTGATTTCGGTATCAAAAAACGGAAAGTTGTCCGCGCGCGGCATCGCATAATCCATGAACGAACCGGTCAATGGCTGTCCGCTGCGAGGGTCGTAATAACATTGTTCGAGCAGCGCCTGTCCCACGCCCTGGGCAATACCGCCATGCACCTGGCCGTGAATAATCATCGGGTTCACCGCTCGCCCCACGTCATCCACCGCCGAATACTTCACGATCTCCAGCGTCCCCAATGCGGGATCGATTTCGACTTCACACACATGGCAGCCATACGGAAAGCTTGCAACCGTGAAGGTTTCATCCGAGAACGCAGCCAGCGGCCCGCGTAAATCTTCGGGTAAATCCGTAAGCTGTGTCGCAGCTGCCGCGATCTCGAACAGGCTTGCAGAACGCTCCGCGCCCCCGGCACGGAAGCGGCCGTGCTCAAAGCGCACCACACTCGGATCACATTCCATCAGGCGCGCGGCGATGCGCGTGCCCTTGGCGATAATCTGTTTCGCGCAATTCCATATCACCACGCTGCCCATACGCATGCCGCGCCCGGAATGCGTGCCGCCGCCGACGCTGACGATGTCGGTATCGCCGGCGATGATCTGCACTTGCGCTATAGGCACGCCCAGCCATTCGTTGATCAGTTGCGCGAAGCTCGTCTCGTGTCCCTGCCCGTTGGAGACAATTCCGATTACGACCTCTATGCGGCCCGCGCCTTCGCCATCAGGATGCACGCTCACTTCGGCGCGTTCGCGCGGGATGCCGGTTGCGGTATCGACGTAATTGGCGATGCCGATGCCGCGGCATTTTCCGCGTGCCCCGGCCTCGGCACGGCGCGCGGCAAAGCCCGGCCAATCACCCAGCGTGAGCGCTTTTTCCATCGCCGCGGGATAATCGCCGCTGTCGTAGAGCATGCCAAAGGGATTGGTGTAGGGAAGTTCCGCTGCGCTGAGCAGGTTGCGGCGCCGCAGTTCAACCCGCTCAAAGCCGAATTCGCGTGCGGCAATGTCGATCAAGCGCTCCATCACATACATGACTTCGGGCCGCCCGGCGCTGCGGTAGGGGCGGGTGATCATGGTGTTGCTCACCACCGCGCGCGCGCGAAAATGCGCGGCAGGCACGCGATAGATGCTCGACATGATCTCGACTCCTTTTTTCAGCGGGCCGTAATTCGTCGGGTGTGACCCCTGATTGCTGAGGTTCGAGCCGCGCATGGCGAGAAATTTGCCGTCTTTATCGAGCGCCAGTTCCGCGCTCACCGCGAGATCGCGGCCCTGATAGTCGCTGACAAACGCCTCGCTGCGCTCGCAGGTCCATTTCACCGGACGCCCCACGCGGCGCGCCGCCCACGCCACCAGCGCGAATTCGGGATAGATCATGCCGCGGGTGCCGAAGTTACCGCCCACGTCGCCCATCACTACGCGCACGTTTTCGGTGGGCACATCGAGCATCAACGCGAGGTCTTGCTTCAGGCGCACCGCACCGCCACTGCCGGCATACAGTGTGTAGCGTTGCGTAGCCGCGTCAAAGTCACAGACAGCAGCACGCGGCTCCATCGGCACACCGGTCACCCGCTGGATCCAGCTATCGAATTTCGCGATATGCGCGGCGCGCGCAAAGGCGGCTGTAGTCGCATCTTTGTCGCCGACATCGGCATCCAACGACACGTTCGACGCTGCGTTTTCCCACAAGCGCGGCGCGTCCGCCTGCGTGGCGGCTACTGTTGCGGTGACCGCCGGCAGAATCTCGTAATCGACTTCAACCTGCTCAGCGCCGTCCTTCGCACTGTCGATAGTTTGCGCAATCACCATCGCCATGGCTTCACCGGCATAACGCACCCGGCCCAGGGCCAGCGCGTAATGCGGCGCGTCAAAGCCCGCGAAGCCTTCGCGATTGACGAGTTGCGGTTCCGCGGGACTGTTGGATTGCGGTTTGTGCGGGAGGGGTTTCAAGCCGTCGGCGAGCATGTCCGTGCCGCTCAGGACCGCCAGCACGCGGGGTACCGCCAGCGCCTTGCGGCTGTCGAGGGCGCGGATATGCGCGTGCGCATGCGGCGAGCGCAGCATCACGGCATACACTTGCTGCGGCAGGTTCACATCGTCGCTGAAACAACCCCTGCCTGTGACAAAGCGCAGGTCTTCCTTGCGTCGTACGGGTTGCCCGATACGCTCACTATGTGCTGTCAGGGGCATTCAGGTTTGCTCCTGCTTAATCGAGTGCAACTTTAAAACCTTTGGTCACGATTTCCCATTTGGCGATTTCCGCTTTGATATGTGCGGCAAATTCTTCCGGGGAATTGGCGATGGGCTGCGAGCCTGCGGCAACAAATTGTTGCGTTACCTTGGCGCTGCTGATGGCTTTTACGAGGGCTGCGTGTAATGCCAATATGATATCGCGCGGCGTCGCGGCCGGCGCCAGCAAACCCACCCATTGCACAATTTCGTAGCCGGGCAGGGTCTCGGCGATCGCGGGTAGTTGCGGGAATATTTTTGAGCGTTTCGCGCCGGTGGTGGCAATCGCGCGCAGCTTGCCGGCGTGGGACTGCTGCACCACGCTGGGCCCGCCGAAATAAATGGTTGTTTCGCCGCTCACCGTCGCAATCACTGCGGGGCCGCCGCCCTTGTACGGCACGTGCACGATGTCGAGGTGGGCGCGCTGCCTGAATAACTCCCCTGCCAGATGCGCCACCGAAAGATTGCCGGCGGACGCAAAGGTGATTTGCCCCGGGCGGCTTTTGGCGATGGTGATCAAATCGGTTACGGTTTTCACCGGCATCGACGGATGGATAACCAGCGCATAGTCGGCGGAGTCGATGAGGCTCACCGGCGCGAAATCCCTCACCGCATCGTACGGCAACTTCGCGCGAGTGGCGGGAAGAATTGCATTCGGCCCGGCGGTGCCGAGTAACAGCGTGTAGCCGTCAGGTGCTGCGCGGGCCGCGAGTTCGGTGCCGATACGGCCAGTCGCGCCCGCGCGGTTTTCCACAACCATCTGCCAGCCTGCGGTCTCGGCCAACGCTTGCGTCAGGATGCGCGCGGTCGCGTCCGTTCCGCCACCAGGCGGGAACGGCACGATCAGGCGTATCGGGCGATTGGGGTAGGGCTGCGCTTGTGAGGTGATGGCGCTGGCGAGGAGCGCTATACCGAAAGTGCGAGGGATAAAACTCACAACTATTTTTCCTTAAACAGCGAACGTAGGGTGGGCACGCTTTTTGTGCCCACGCGTTTCGGGGTGGTTGATGTTCGACCGCGTAGGCAAAGGCGTTTTGCCCCCCCCCGTTACAATAACTGCGCAGCGTGAATCGCGCGCCAGATACGCTCCGGCGTCGCCGGCATTTCAATGTGCTTCACGCCAAATTCGGACAGCGCATCCACCACCGCGTTGATCACCACGCCAAGCGCGGGCGTGGTGCCGCCTTCACCCGCCGGACGCATGCCGAGCGGGTGCGTGGTGCACGGCACTTCGCTGATTAGCGTATCAAAAAACGGAAAGTTGTCCGCCCGCGGCATCGCATAATCCATGAATGAACCGGTCAGCGGCTGCCCGCTGCGAGGGTCGTAATAACATTGTTCGAGCAGCGCCTGCCCCACGCCCTGGGCAATACCGCCATGCACCTGGCCGTGAATAATCATCGGGTTCACCGCGCGCCCCACGTCATCCACTGCCGAATAGCGAACGATTTCCACGGTGCCAAGAGTGGGATCGATTTCGACTTCGCACACATGACAGCCATACGGAAAACTCGCCTCATTGAAGGTCTCGTCACTGAAGGCTGCCAGCGGGCCGCGCAAATCCTCCGGCAGATCCTTCAACTGTGTGGCGGCAGCGGCCACCTCGAACAGGCTTGCCGAGCGCTTGGTACCGCCCGCTTGAAAGCGGCCGTGCGCGAATTGAATGTTGCTCGGATCGCACTCCAGCAGGCGCGCTGCGATGCGCGTGCCCTTGGCGATAATCTGCTTCGCACTATTCCAGATGACGACGCTGCCCATGCGCATGCCGCGGCCCGAATGCGTGCCGCCGCCGACCTGCACAATATCGGTGTCACCGGTGATCAGCCGCACGCTTTCTATGGGAACGCCCAGCCACTCGTGCACCAGTTGCGCGAAGCTGGTTTCGTGGCCCTGGCCGTTGGAGACCGTGCCGATGACGACATCGACACGGCCCTCACTTTCGCCACCTGCGTGCACCGTGATCTCCGCCCGCTCGCGCGGTGCGCCGGTAGCGGTGTCCACGTAATTCGCGATGCCGATGCCGCGGCATTTGCCACGCGATTTTGCTTCGGCGCGGCGCGCGGCAAAACCCGCCCAATCACTGAGCTTGAGCACGCTGTTCATGGCGTCGTGATAGTCGCCGCTGTCGTAGTGCATGCCGAACGGATTGGTGTACGGCAGTTCGCTTGAAGTGAGCAGATTGCGCCGCCGCAGTTCGATGCGATCAAAGCCGAATTCCTGCGCGGCGATATCGATCAGCCGCTCCATGACAAACATCACTTCCGGCCGGCCCGAGCTGCGATAGGGGCGCGTGGGTGTGGTGTTGCTCACCACCGCGCGCGCGCGAAAATTCGCACACGGCATGCGGTAGATGCTCGACATGATCTCCACGCCTTTTTGCAAAGGCGTGAAACTGCCGGTGTGTCCACCGGCGTTGCCGATGTTCGAGCCGCGCAGAGCGAGAAAATTTCCCTTGGCGTCGAGCGCCAGTTCCGCGCTCACCGCCAGATCACGCCCCTGAAAATCGCTGACGAAGGCTTCATGCCGCTCGCAGGTCCATTTCACCGGGCGTCCGATGCGTCGTGCCGCCCATGGCACCAGCGCGAACTCCGGATAAATCATGCCGCGCGTGCCGAAGTTGCCGCCCACGTCATCCATGGTGACGCGCACCTTGGCAGGCGGCACATCCAGTATCAGCGCGAGATCCAGTTTCAGACGCACCGAGCCGCCGCTGCCTGCATGCAGCGTGTAGCGTTGCGTCGCGCTGTCATAGTCGCCGACAGCGGCGCGCGGCTCCATCGGTACGCCGGTCACGCGTTGCACCCAGGTCTCGAGTTTCGCGATATGCGCGGCGCGCGCAAAGGCCGCAGCCGTGGCCTCCTTGGCGCCCACATCAGCATCGAGGCAGACGTTCGATGCCGCCTCGTCCCACAGTCGCGGCGCATCCGCCTGTGTTGCGGCGATGGTGCCAGTGACTGCGCGCAGCACCTCGTAATCGACCTCAAGCTGTTCGGCGCCATCCTTCGCCATATCCACAGTCTGCGCGATCACCATCGCCACCACTTCGCCGACGTAACGCACCTTGTCCAGCGCCATCGAATAGCACGGCGTCACAAAGGGCGGCGTGCCGTCGCTGTTGGCGAGGCGAATTTCCGCCGGATGCAGCGTGAATGGATTGTACGGAATGTGCTTGAGCCCATCGGCGCGAAATTCCACACCGGTGAGCACCGCCAGCACGCCGGGCACTGCCAATGCTTTGCGGCTGTCGATACTGCGAATGCGTGCGTGCGCGTGGGGCGAGCGCAGCATGACGGCGTAGACCTGTTGCGGCAGGTTTACGTCATCGCTGAATCGGCCCCTGCCGGTGAGCAGGCGTAGATCTTCCTTGCGCCGGACCGGTTCGCCGATGCGGCTGCTGTTGGCGACTAGAGACACAGCAGGGACATTCCGGTTCGCTGCCTAGCGCGCGGCCAGCACGGCGCGCCTGGCCATCTCGATTACGCTGTGCGCGCGGTACTCGGCGCTGGCATGTATATCGGCGTTAAGGTTTGCGGCATTGATGGCGATGCCGTCCAGCGCCGAGGGCGCAAAATGTTGGGTGAGAGCAGCTTCCGCTTCAGCCATGCGAAATACCGCGGGGCCTGCGCCGGTCACCGCCACCCGCACGCCGTTGCCGGTCTTCGCCACGAACACACCGACGATGGCGAAACGGGAAGCGGGCTGGCGGTACTTGGCGTAAGCGGCTTTGTCAGCGAGCGGAAAATGCACTGCGGTGATGATTTCGCCTGGCAGCAGCGCAGTTTCAAACACGCCAGTAAAAAAATCGTCGCCCGCGATCCTGCGCTGGTTGGTAATTACGGTAGCGCCCAGGCCAACCACGCCTGCAGGATAATCCGCCGCCGGGTCTGCATTAGCGATCGAGCCGCCCAGGGTGCCGCGATTGCGCACCAGCGGGTCCCCGATGCCCTCGGCCAGATCAGCCAACGCAGGCAGCGCGTTGCGCACGTCGGCGCTGGCGGCGACGACCGCATGCGGCGTCATGGCGCCGATCACCAGTGCATCGCCCTCGCGGCGGATGCCGCTGAGGTCTTGCAGGGCGCCAAGATCCACCAGCGCCGGGTGGCGGTTCAAACGCAGTTTCAAGCTGGGAATGAGGCTCATGCCGCCGGCCAGCAGCTTGTTGTCGCCGTTGGCCGCGAGCAGGGTGGCCGCTTGGTGCAGGCTGGCCGGTCGGTGATAGTCAAACGCGTACATGGAATAAACGCTCCGGGGACTGTTACAGACGCCGCGCTAGGAATTTTTCATCGCGCGAGCGCCCGCCTGAACGGCGAGCACGATATTGTGATAGCCGGTGCAGCGGCAGATATTGCCTTCGAGCTGCGTGCGCACGGTTTTCTCGTCGAGGTCAAAGCCCTTGCGCTTGACCATATCCAGCGCCGACATAATCATGCCCGGCGTGCAATAGCCGCATTGCAAGCCATGGTGTTCACGAAACGCCTCTTGCATCGGATGCAGCTCGTCGCCGGTGGCGAGCCCTTCAATGGTGACTACGGCAGCACCTTGGCAGGACAACGCAAGCACGCTGCAGGACTTGATGCCGATGCCGTCAAGATGCACGGTGCAGCAGCCGCACTGGCTGGTATCGCAGCCCACGTGTGTCCCGGTTAATTGCAGATGTTCGCGCAGGAACTGCACCAGCAGCGTGCGCCCCTCGACGTTTCCAGTGACCGCTTTTCCGTTGACCGTCATTGCTACGGTGGGCATGATTACGCGCTCCTGCTATTCATCCTGCGGATTGCCGTGCGATATTGGAACGGTGGCGCCAGCGTGTCAACGGATGGCTTGCAGCGGCTGCGCAGTGCTGATGCGATGTGTCATGATAGCGCTATTCCGTTGCGCAGTGGATGGGAGCGAGGTGCTGCAATTGCAAGAAGGTGTCTGTTTTTCAAGGGTTTGTCGCGTATTGTGCGTGGTGACGCTTGCGCTCAGCAGCCCGCCGGTTGTTGCGCAGGCAGGTTCTGCACCGGCTTATCCCGCCAAAAGCATCCGGCTGGTGGTGCCTTATCCGGCAGGCGCAGCCACGGACTGGCTTGCGCGCGCGCTGGCGCATAAGTTGAGTGAAAATCTCGGGCACACCGTGGTTGTCGACAATCGCGGTGGCGCCAACGGCGCGCTGGCCATGGAGTTCGTCGCGAAAAGCTTGCCCGACGGTTATACGCTCACCTACGCGCTGCCCGCGCAGTTTGCCGTCAATCCCGCTTTGTATCCCAAGCTTGCCTACGATCCGCTAAGGGACTTTGAACCCGTCATGCTGGTGGCGAGAACACCGCTGGTGTTGATTGTGCATCCGTCGGTGCCGGTGAAATCGATCAGCGAATTGATCAAGCTGGCCAAAGTCAAGCATGACTATCTGGTGCTCGCTTCGGCAGGCAGCGGTTCTGCCGGGCATCTCTGTCTTGAGCTGTTCAAAAAAATGTCGGCAACGCAAATTTTGCACGTGCCCTACAAAGGCGCCGCGCCGTCACTGATCGATTTGATGGCCGGACAAGTGCAGTTGTCTTTTCTGGCATGGAGCACGAGCAGCGGTTTCGTCAAAGCCGGCAAGCTGCGCGCCCTCGGCGTTACATCCGCAAAACGGGCAACGGCGCTGCCTGATTTGCCGGCCATCGCCGAATCCTTGCCCGGTTACGATATTTCCAACTGGTACGGCATGGCGGGACCCAAAGGCATGCCGAAACCCATCGTTACCAAACTTAACGCTGAAATGTTGCGCACGCTGGCTGCCCCAGATTTGCGTCAGGTATTCGAGAAGGAAGCCATCGAATCGCTAGGCAGTTCGCCGGAAGCGTTTGGCGACTACCTCAAGACTGAACTGGTCAAGTGGGACAGTTTAGTGAAAAGCAGCGGTTTGAAAATAGACTGAGCGCCAAGTGTTACAGCAAGTTGGTGTTTGATCATGGTTTATTTCAGTGCTTTATCGCCGTCCGCGCTTTGCCGAAACCAGACGCGGATTTCGTCCAGCTTATTTTCAATCGATAAACCAGCCAGCATATTGCGCGCGTGCAGCACCACCAGCGCGTTGATGCTGGCATCGCGCTGTGTCGCGCGTTTTATGCTTTTCGCGAACGCCTCGTTGAGCGTGTCGAAATCCGTGAAAAATCCGGCGAGTCCCTGCAGGTCGGGCGTGGTCCCGCGCAGATAGCAGTCGAAAAGATGCATGGCCGCGATGCGATACACCATCTCGGTGTCGGTGGTGAAAGGCAGATGCGTGTACGCCAGTGGCCGCATGCGACTCAGTATCGGACAAGCGATGGTCGCGAGGATAAGTCCCATCAGGGCACTCAGCGCGGTTTGGGTATCGGTGCGTTTATGCGCTTCGTACTGCGCGTTGACGACGCGCACTTCAACGCTGTCAACGGAAGCCAGCGCGGAAAATCTTTCGACAACCGGAACCAGGTCTGCTGCGGCCGGACAGCGTGCGCCAGGACTGCTGGCCAACGGACAATGCCCACACTTATTGGTGTCCAGCAGTGTCCAGTCCGGCAACGCACCGCCCGGCGCAGGGCGTTCGAAATCGACATCGAAGCGATGCTCAACTCCCGATTCAAGGCGGAAAAAAATAGGTGATGGTATTGTTCATTCAGTGCCGGTGTCCCGCGCCGTCGCGCATGACCTGGTTGACGATCCTTTTAAATAATCTCCGCCCGCCCATTGTTCAATACCGTAACCCCGCGCGCCGGCACCGTTGCACGGAATGTCACCACCTTGCCGTCCATCCACATCTCCGTGCGCATGGTTTCGCCCGGATACACGGGTGAAGAAAAACGGCCTTCCATGCTTTTGAATTTCGACGCATTGTAAGCGCAGCAGGTTTTCAACAGCGCGTGACCCGCGACGCTGAAGGTGGCGCGGCCATGAAGTATCGGCGCTTTGTACCCGGCATTGGCCGCATACGCCGGTTCGGCATGCAGCGGATTGTAGTCGCCCGATAAACGATAGATCAGCGCGGCCTGGGGCAACGTCGGCAGATCGCACACCTGATCCGGCGCGCGCTCGGGTATCGGATGCACCGGCTTCTGCGGACCGGAGGGGCCACCAAAGCCGCCGTCCTTGCGGCAGAAGGTGGTGGAGGTCAGCGTGCAGATGAGGTCGCCGCTGGCTTTGTCGCGCACGTCACATTCAGTCAGCACCAGCGCGCCTTTGTCTGCGCCCTTGTCGAGCACCGCAACCACGCGTGTCTTGCCAGTGAGGACGCCGTCGACCGGCAGCGGCTGGTGTATGACGAAGCCCTGCTCGCCATGCACCACGTGGCTGCGCGTGATGCCGGTGTTGGCGGCGGCATGCCACGGGCCGGGTGTGGCGAGAACGGTTGCCATCGTCGGCAACGCCCGGAGATTTTTTTCATACACATACTGTAACTGCTGCTCGTCCATGGGATCGGCGCCGAGGCCCACACCGAGTGCGTAGAGCATGGTGTCGCGTTTAGTGAGCGTTTGTTCCATCAGGGGAATATCGTGTTTAAGCAGTTTGTCGTGTTGAATCGCCATGGCGAATCCTTAACAAATCCCCTCTCCCCCGTACTTGGGGGAGAGGGTAGGGTGAGGGGGCGCATGATGTTCGCGCTGCGCATCGATCACAGCGGGAGTTATATTACACACAACCAAAAAAGTTCGGGAGTTATACTATCACAGCAGTATCAACATTCTTCAGGGAGAAACCCGTGATCAAAACAGGCGACAAACTTCCCGGCGGCAAGCTGTGGGAACTCGCAGGCGAGTGGGAAAATACCTGCTCGCTCGCAGCTGGCGATGTCGACATTGAACAATCCACCGCCGGCAAACGCATCGTCATGTTCGGAGTGCCGGCAGCGTTCACCAGGACCTGAACGCAACGTCACCTGCCCGGTTTCGTGCAGGCAATCGACAAGTTCAAGGCCAAAGGCATAGCCGAAGTGTGGTGCGTTTCGGTCAATGACGCGCCGACCATGTCAGCGTGGGGCCGCGAATGCAAGGCGCAAGGCAAAGTGCGCATGATGGGCGACGGCAGCGCACAACTCACCATAGCGATGGGCGTCGACCAGGACCTCACCGCGCGCGGCATGGGCATACGCGGGCAGCGCTACGCGATAGTGATTGAAAACGGCGTGGTCAAGCAGTTCCACCTCGAAAAGCCGGGGCAGTTCGAAGTGAGCAGCGCGGAGTATGTGTTGAGCCAGTTGTAGTTTGTAGCCCGGATGAAACGAAGTGTAATCCGGGGAACGTTGCCCCGGAATACGCTACGCTTCTTCCGGGCTACGCTCGCTTTACGATAAGTTGGTTATGACTTGGGGATACGGGAGTGACCTAATACCTATTGCGCCGAATGTGATGCGCTCACCCACTTTCAGTGCAAAGCAATCAGTTGCTGCACCCTGACGATGCCGTTACCGCAATCGCGAATATAAAGGCAAGGAGACTTCCCGCGATGGTAAACGCAAAACTGACCAGCAATGGCCGGACAACCATTCCCAAGGAAATACGCGATAGTCTCGGCATGAAACCCGGCGACCGGATGACATTTTCGTTGATGCCCAACGGCGCTGTGGTGATTCGTGTCAAGAACAAGAACGTCATGCGGCTTGCCGGCATCTTGCACAAAAAGGGGCGCAAACCGGTTTCAGTTGAGCAGATGTCCCGGTGAATCCTGTATCGCGGTATGATGCTAAACTGAATTGAGGAGATGGCTATGTCTAGTACAAAGCTGGTCGTGCACCGCGATCCCGAGATACTGGGGGGGGCCCCGGTTTTTGTCGGTACGCGCGTACCCGTCAAGATTCTCTTTGACTACCTCGAAGCGGGTGACAGTCTCGAAGTCTTCCTTGATGAGTTTCCATCTGTCAGTCGCGAGCAAGTGGTTGCAGCACTAGAACTCGCACGCGAAGTGTTTGCCCCGGATGCGCATCCTGCTTGATGAATCCTTGCCCAGGAAACTGGCACTGGAATTGACCGGGCACGAGGCGCAAACCGTCCAAAAGCGCGGTTGGTCAGGACTCAAGAATGGTGTGCTGCTCCGCACGGCAAGCCAGGAATTTGAGGTTCTTCTTACAGGAGACCAAAACCTGGAGTTCCAGCAGAACTCTGCCACTCTTCCGAAATCCGTGATCGTACTTGTGGCGGTCAATAACCGTATTGATACGCTACGACCACTCGTTCCTCGAGTTCTCGAAGTTCTCCAGAGCATCGGCGCGGGGCAGCTTGTCCGTGTGGGCGCCTGAGTACACGGCCCACCCGGTCGCGCGAGATACACCGCGCCGCTGGCGTCCATCGCGGTTCGCGTTGGCTACGGAGAGCTTTGTCCCGGAATATGCTACGGCCCTTCCGCACTACGCTCGCTTAATTTCACCCAGGAGTCGCAATGCCCAAGATGACAGGCGCACGGCTGTTTGCCGAGATGATGCGCGATTACGAGGTGTCGCATATTTTCTTCGTGCCGGCGTTCATACTGAAATCGTTTGCCGAGATGGAAGGCATGCCGATTGCGCGGGTGATGGTGCATGGCGAGAAAGCGGCGGCCTACATGGCGGATGGTTACGCGCGGTCCAGCGGCAAGCCGGGCGTGTGCATGGCGCAGATGATCGGCGCCTCGAATCTCGCGGCAGGCATCCGCGACGCGCACATGGCAGGGTCGCCGGTGATCGCGATTACCGGCGGGCCTGCGCCGGCGTCGCGTTACCGGCATGCGTATCAGGAAGTCGATGACATCACGCAGTTTGACGCGGTGACCAAATTCAATGCGCAGGTCGATGCGGTGACGCGGCTGCCGGATCTGACGCGGCAGGCGTTTCGTGTGGCGACCTCGGGCGCGCCGGGGCCGGTGCATTTGCGCATACAGGGCCATCTGGGGCAGCTCACCGAGGCCGAGGCTGACCTCGATCCGATGATCGAGGCCAAATACAAGCGCGTGCCGCCGTTTCGTTCTGAGCCGGACATGCAGCATGTGCATGAGGCGCTGGCGTTGCTGGCGGCGGCGCAGCGGCCGGTGATCATCGCCGGTGGCGGAGTGATGACTTCGGGTGCGCAGGCCGAGCTGATCGCGCTGGCGGAAACACTCAATATTCCGGTGGCGACTTCGCTCAACGCCAAAGCGGTGATGCTGGACCAGCACCCGCTGAATGTGGGTGTGCCGGGCGCCTATTCGCGCGACTGCGCCAATCGCACGCTGGCGGAATGCGACCTCGCCTTTTTCATCGGCAGCCACAGCGGCGGGCAGGTCACCAACAACTGGATGTTTCCGCCATTGGGCACTCGGGTGATTCAGCTGGATATCAATCCCGATGAACTGGGCAGGAATTATCCGAACGCGGTGTCGATACTCGGCGATGCGAAATTGGGTTTGCAGCGCCTGGCCGAAAATGCCAAGCCAAAGGCGGCAACCGACTGGACCCGCCGCGCGCAAAATTTCGTCGCCGAATGGCGCGCGGAAAATTCAGAGATGCGCAATGCCGATGTCGCGCCGATACGCCCGGAACGCATCTGCAAGGAAATTTCCGATGCGCTGCCGGCGGACGGCATCGTGGTGTCGGATACCGGCCACGCGGGCATCTGGACCGCGCGCTTCATTGAATTGAAGCACCCGGCGCAGCGTTATTACCGTACCGCAGGTTCACTGGGTTGGGGATTTCCTGCGGCGCTGGGTGTAAAGTGCGCCAATCCCGGCAAGCCGGTGGTGTGTTTTACCGGCGACGGCGGGTTTTATTATCACATCGGCGAACTGGAAACCGCGCGCCGCCACAACATCAACGCGGTGATCGTGGTCAACAACAACAGCGCGCTGAATCAGGAAATCCGCTTGAATGACATCGCCTACGGCGGCAAGCAGCGCGGACGCGCCGAAGAGATGTGGCGCTTTCCCGAAGTGAATTTCGCGAAGGTGGCCGAGTCATTCGGCTGCGTCGGCATCCGGGTGGAGAAGCCGGGTGATCTGGCCGACGCGCTGAAACGCGCGATTGCGATGAACAAGCCGGTGGTGGTGGATGTGGTTGCCGATATGTACGCGATTGCGCCGCATCCCTGGACATCGAGTGGACGCGATTTTCACTCGTATCAGAAAACAGGGAGCTGAGTTGGCAAGTGAGTTGGCAAGTAAGTTGGCAACTGAGGTGAAAACCAGAATGGTCTGGTTCGCGCAAGGCCCGGATCGCGCTTACTGGATATCCTGGTTCAATCTGCCGCAAGCTGGCGGTGGCGCGCCGCCAAATGAATTTTTTGAATGGGCATACGATAGCTATGTGCCGCGAGTACTCAAGCGCGAAGGCGTATTGTGGGGCGCGCTGTATGCCTCGGAACCCACCAGCAGTTTCACGCCGCTCGGCGGCGGCGGGCGCATTAGCCACAAGAAAAATCCACGCGGCGTTCCTGCCGGCGACCGTTACATCATGATGTTCGGCGCGCAAAATGTTTATGCACTGGCTAATCCGACGCCGGATGAGTACCACGCAAAGCTCAACAAGACAGACAGGAAGATGCTTGCGCTGCGCAGCGATGAACGCCACAACTTCATGCTGGAAGAAGGGCGCGTGGAAGGGCCGGGCCTCGCGGACAACAAGCCGGTGATGGCGCCAGCGCCGGTGATCCAACTCGGCAGCTTCAACGCCGGCGCATGGCGCGATGAGGCGGAAATGGCGGCGTGGTACGCACGCTGGCGTCTGCCGTCGCTGACGAAATTACCAGGCTGCGTGCGCGTGCGCAAACTGATTTCGGTGGCAGGATGGGCCAAGCACGCGTGTTTTTATGAATTCACTACACTGCAAGCGCGCGAGAAACACTTCGTGCATTACGAAAAGCGCAACCCGAAAATGGTGAAATGGTCCACCGACGTGGTGCGTGATACGCTGCACGCGCCGGGTTCGGCCAATGTGGCGAGCAGGATATTTTATATAATAAAAACAAAGACTTAGTTAATTATTGCTGACGGAGAACAAAATGCAACACAAGGCCGGTTTTGAAATCGTAAAGGTCGTCGAGATCCCCTGGGAAGACCGCAGAAACGTGGACAACTGGCCGAGCCGTGCGGGCATGTATTGCGATGACAAGCCGAATCAGTTGTGCATACGCCTGATCGATTATCCGCAAGGCTCGACCGAACCGCGCCACGTGCATGGCGGCAAGCACGCGACCACGGTGTTAAAGCATCATACGATAGTCGATGGCGTAACCCTGCGGCCGCTGGATGTGGTGCTGGGACCGAGCAACGAGCCGCACGGCCCGCTGCATTATCCCGATAGCTGCCAGTTGCTGAGTGCGTTTCAGGGCAGCTATTACCACAGCGAAGTGGAAAAACTATCGACCGAAAAACACTACCGCTTGATTCAGCAGCAACAAATTCCGTGGGTGCAGGGCGCCTACGGCAGCGACAGCGGTGAAACAAAAACGCTGGTCGATCGCGGCTGCGGACGCCTGCTGGTGGAAGCACTGCGCTTTGCGCCCGGGGCCAGCGTTGCGGCAAAGGCGCTGGCGAAAATGCACTCCGCGCTGGTGGTGGAGGGCAGCGCCGAAATCGATGGCGTCACGCTGGGTGTGTGGGATTTCATGCGTGTGATGGATGCGGGACACGAGCCGGTGATGTTTCCGCAGGGGGCCACGTTGCTGGCGTTGACGATGCGTTAAGGCTATTCACCGCAGAGGCGCGGAGGCGCAGAGAAGAACACGCAGAGAAAAACCATGAAATGCATTTGCGTTTCTCTGCGTTACCTCTGCGTCTCCGCGCCTCTGCGGTGAGATTTGGAGGTTTACTCCACCTTAATCCCCGCCGCCTTCACCACTTTGATGTTCTGCACAACCTCGTTGCGGATGAACGCCGCGAATTCCTCCGGCGTGCTGGTCGCTGGATCAAGCCCTTGCTTCATGAATGCCTCTTTCATCTCCGGCGTGTTGACGATTTTCACGATGGCTGAATTCAGGCGCGTAATGATCTCGTGTGGCACGCCGGCGGGTGCGATCACGCCATACCAGCCGGTGCGTTCATAACCCGGCACGCCGGATTCATTGAGGGTGGGCATCGCCGGCGCGAGCGGTGTGCGCTGCAAGGTGGTGACCGCGAGTGCTCTGATGCGTCCTGCGGCGAGCAGCGGCAGCGACGCCGGGATACTCGCGAAGATCATGTCCACTTCGCCGCCGGCAGTGGCAATTACGCCCTCGGAAGTGCCTTTGTACGGCACGTGAACGATGTTGACCCTGGCCATCGAATTGAATAACTCGTTTGCCATATGTGCTGAACTGCCAATGCCGGAGGTTGCGTAGTTGAGTTTGCCCGGGCTGCTGCGCGCCAGCGCTACGAATTCCTTTACGCTGCGCGCCGGCACCGACGGATGCACCACCAAAAACCAGGGGCCGTACACGATGCGCGAGACCGGTGCAAAATCGCGTTCCAGCTCGTACGGCAACTTGCGGCGCAGCGCCGGTTGCACGGCGTCTGCAGCGGGCATCAACAGTAGTGTGTAACCGTCGGCGGGCGATTTGGCGACAGCATCGGTGGCCAGCATACCCCCGGAGCCGCCGCGATTTTCGACGATGACTTGCTGCCCCAACAATTCAGACAGTTTAGGTGCGAGCATGCGCGCCGTGATATCGGACGCGCCACCGGCGGCAAAGCCGACCATGATTTTGATGGGCTTGGCGGGGTAGGCTTGAGCCAGCGCGGCACTCGTCAGAGCGCCGGCGCCGAGTGCGCCTATTAAAACAGTCACTGTCATGCGGATATCCATTTGCATCAGAAGCGAACGTTACACGTTTTGCGATGCTTGCGCTTGCGGTGTATGCTTGACTATGGATTGTGCGCGGCGAATTCCTCGGGCGTGGCGCCCTTGGCCTCGGCGCCGAGGCCCGACATTTTTTCCAGAATATCGGGCGACTTCATCGCTTTCACGAACGCGGTGTTGAGGCGTTTGATGTTGGTGAAAGCTAGAAGCGCAATTGCATGCACGCGGGACGGTGGGTTACGGCGCAAAGGACGCGCCTAACCCACCCTACCAAAATCTGTATTTATCTGTATTGATTTTGAATCTCAATCGAACAAGCCTGGAGTAATAGATGCCCAAAACCACCGGCGCAAAATATTTCGCGGAAATCATCAAGGGCTACGGCATAACTCATGCGTTTTTTGTGCCCACGATTTTGATGGATGCGCTGGCCGAGATGGACGAACTCGGCATCCAGAAGATTTTGACCCACGGCGAAAAAGCCGCGGCGTACATGGCCGACGGCTATGCGCGCGCGGCCAACCGGCCGGGCTTGTGCATGGGGCAGCAGATCGGCGCCTCCAACCTCGCCGCGGGTTTGCGCGATGGTTTCATGGCCGGTGCGCCGATTATCGCAATTACCGGCGGGCCGGGCACGCCGGGGCGTTATCGCCACTCGTATCAGGAGGTCGAAGATTTTGCGCAATTTGATTCGATGACCAAACTCAACCTGCAACTCGATGATGTGTCGCGCCTGCCGGACTTGATGCGGCAACTGTTCCGCGCGGTAACCACCGGCGCGCCTAGGCCTGTGCATCTCAGACTGCGCGGTTCGCATGGGCAGGGCATCGAATGCGAAGCCGATTTGCCGGTGCCGCTTATTGAAAAAGAATATGCAGCGGTTCCGGCGTATCGCCCTGGGCCGGAACTGGATCGTGTGCGAGCGGCCCTGGCGGTGCTCGCCAGGGCGCAGCGCCCGATCATCGTTGCCGGCGGTGGCGTTACCTCATCCGGCGCGCAGGCCGAACTGGTGCAGTTCGCCGAAAAAATGCAGATACCGGTGGCCACCTCGCTTAATGCCAAGGGCGCGATCCCCGATACCCATCCGCTGGCAGTGGGTGTGCCCGGCGTGTACTCGCGCGAGTGCGCGAACCGGGCAATTTCCGAAGCCGATCTTGTGCTGTTCATCGGCAGTCACGCGGGTGCGCAGGTGACCGCGAACTGGAAAATCCCCGCGCCCGGCATCACGGTGATTCAGATCGATATCGACGCGCAGGAACTCGGCCGCAACTACCCGAATGCGGCCTCGATACTGGGCGATGCAAAAGCAACGCTGAAGCACATGATCGCGCTGGCTTCCGGCCCATCTTCCGGTGCGAAGCAGTGGGTGGCGCGCACCCAGGAACTTGTCGCCAACTGGCGCGCGAGTGTCGCCACGCACTACAACTCGGATGCCTCACCGCTGCGCCCCGAACGCATTTGCAGGGAAATCAACGATGCGCTGCCCGCCAATGGCGTGGTGGTGACGGATACCGGCCATGCAGGCATGTGGACCGGGCAGTTGATCGAGATGCGTCACGCGACGCAGCGCTACATCCGTTGCGCGGGATCGCTGGGCTGGGGCCTGCCGGGCGCGATGGGTGTTAAATGCGCGCTGCCAGATCAGCCAGTGGTTCTGTTCAGCGGCGATGGTGGTTTTTATTATCACATCGCCGAACTCGAAACCGCCGCGCGCCATGGCATCAATCTGGTGATGGTGGTGAATAACAACAGTTCACTCAATCAGGAAATTCCGCTGGTGGGTCACGCCTACCGGGGCAAGCGCGGTGATCGTTACAAGCCCGACGAAATGTGGCGCTTCCAGAGAACGGCTGACATTGCGAAAGTGGCGGAAGCGATGGGCTGCGCAGCGTTTCGTGTGGATAATCCGCAGGCGCTCAAGGAATTGCTGCCGCGCGCGCTGGCGATGGGGAGGCCAGTGGTGATAGACGCCATCAGCGACGATCAGGCGCTGGCGCCGGGCGCGTGGACGCCCGGAGGCGCGGGCGCGCATTGATTAACTTTTTCCCCTCTGCGCCGCTTCAAGTGCTCCCTTGTCCCACCCCGGGGTGGGCTAGTCTATGCACACAACTTTGAGTGCGAGAGCATGTAGCCCGGAAGAAGGCAAAGGCTTTTCATGGCCGTATTCCGGGGAAGTGTGGGTGGCTGGACTAGCGTGCTGTCGATGCGCGGTGCTTCTTCCCGGAATACGTCCTTCGGACTCCTTCCGAGCTACGGGAGAAGTGTGCATAGGTTAGCCCTTTGAGGTGTGTGTATGCTACGTCAAGGATGGGGATTTTGCGTGTTGTATTCCGTGTTGTTCGCGATCACTGCGCAGGCGCAGGATCCTTCGACAGAGCCTGTCCTGAGCTTGTCGAAGGGATCAGGACAGGTTTATCCTGTCAAAGCCATACGCATCATTGTCGGCCCGGGCCCCGATATCGTCGCGCGCATGTTCGGCCAGAAATTCACCGAAGTGTGGGGCCACCAAACCATCGTCGAACAACGGCCGGGTGGCGGGGGCACCATCGCCACCGAAATGGTGGCGAAAGCCGCGCCCGACGGTTACACCCTGCTGTTGTCGAGCGCCGCGTACACCATCAACGCCGTGCTGCAGCCGGGACCTTATGATTTGGTGCGCGATTTTTCCTCGATAGCGTTGTGCGCTACGGCGCCGTTCATACTGACCGTACATCCTTCGGTGCCCGTGAGATCGGTGAAGGAATTGATTGCGCTGGCGAAATCAAAGCCGGGGCAACTGGTGTATTCCTCGTCGGGCAACGGCACGCCGCCGCACTTGGCAGGCGAAATGTTCAAGAGCATGGCCAGGGTGGATATCCTGCACGTACCGTATAAATTCGCGACCCCGGCACTGGTGGATGTGGTGAGCGGCCAGGTGCAGATGATGTGGCCGATCATGTCGATGTCACTGCCGCAGGTGCAGGCAGGGAGGCTGCGTGGGCTGGCGGTGAGTTCGCGCGAACGCACGCGGCTTGCGCCGCAAATGCCAACGATTGCAGAATCCGGCTTGCCGGGATATGAAATTGTCGGTTGGAACGGGCTGATCGCGCCGGCTAAAACGCCCGGCGCGGTGGTGAATAAACTCAACACTGAAATCAACCGCCAACTCAGGACACCCGAACTGGTGCAGCGGCTGGCGCAGTCGAGTTACGATCCGGCGGGTGATAAAAATTCCCCGGAGCAGTTCACCGATTTTGTGCGTGCCGAGATTGCGAAGTTTGCTAAGCTGGTAAAGGAATCTGGAGCGAAGATAGACTGAAAAGTCAAAAGCTTTTTTGCCACAGATTTCACAGATTTACACAGATTGTTTGACGCTGTCGTTCCCGCTTGCGCGGGAAAGACACGTTTTGGGATATATATCGTCTGTCTAGCTCTTGACCTCATCTGTGTTCATCTGTGAAATCTGTGGCAAAACGTTTTTGACTTTACCGATTCAACGGAGGTATCAAAGCATGGCTGAAGGCGTTAAACCCATCCGGCGCGTGGTGACCGGTAACGATACACAGGGGCGTTCCAAGGTGTTGTTCGACAGCGCTGCGCCCAACGTCAATGCCAATGCCTTCAAGAAAGGCACGGGCATGACGGATATTTGGGTGTTTCACGAATGCCCAGCAATTATTTCCGGGGAAAAAGACTACGGCAATCTGCCGTTTCATTTCGAGCCGCCACCCCATGGCGGGCAACTGCGCATCGTGCAGTCGGATTTCAGGCCCTCCGATTACGATGCGGCGAACGATACATTTATCACGCCGGCGCATCTGCCGAAAAAAACACCCGGCGGCACATGGGAGCGCGGCAACCAGAATCTCTACACCACGCGCACCCATAAATCCGAGACCATCGATTACGGCATAGTGCTCAACGGCGAGCGCACCATGATCCTTGACGATGGCGAGTATCACCTCAAGGCCGGTGACTGCGTGATCCAGTTGGCGAGCTGGCATGCGTGGCGCAATATCAACGCGGGGTTGATGGCGTTTGTGTTTGTGGCTGCTGAATTTGAAAAGCAAGTCGAGAAATAGAGAGTAAGTGATGAATGAAATAAAACAGTTACGAAGAATTGTCGTGAAAGACGAAAACAACGGCGAAAAATCACGCGCGCTGTGTGATGCGCCATCGCCCGACGTGCATCTTGATCCTGCCCGTCCTGGATTCGCCGCCACACGCATGTGGGTGACCGACCGCACGCCCGCACGCATCCAGAACGAAACGCTCAACGCGCCGCACACCATCGAGCCGCCCAAGGCGGGATCGCTGTGCCGTTACCTGCAAATACCGCCGGACGCAGCGTGGAAAAGCAAGGTGGGATCGAAACAAGTGCAGGCGTACTTTGCAGCGATGGGGTCCCCCGGTGCATGCACGTATTCGGGCAGCGCGCAGCATCCTTACATGCAAAAAACCCGCACGCTGGATTTCGCGCTGATTATCGAGGGCGAAGTGACTCTGGTGCTTGATCTTGAAGAAGTGCATCTTGCGGCGGGCGACACTGTGGTGCTGCGCGGCGCCAATCATGCGTGGAGCAATCGTTCGGATAAGCCGTGCATCATCGCGATGTCGATGCACGATGCGGCTTAGTTACTGCATCCTTACGTGACCTGCAGCAGTTACCCGGCATGCCGCGCTTTTTTGAGGCGATCAGCTTCCTACTTTGATGCCGGCGGTCTTGACCACCTTCTGCCACTTCGCGATGTCGCGCTTGAGCACTTCGCGAAAGCGCTCTGGCGAGCCGCCCACGGGCTCCATGCCATCAGCCGCCAGGCGCTCTTTCACGTCGGGCAGTTGCAGAGCGCGGTTGATCTCACTGTTCCAGCGCGCGACGATGTCCTTGGGCAGCCCCTTCGGGCCCAGGAAAGCATACCAAAGCGCGGCTTCATAACCCGGGACAGTTTCAGCCACGGTCGGGAGATCGGGCAGGGCGCTGGATCGCTTGGCGGTAGTCATCGCAATGACGCGTACGCGGTTTGATTTAACCTGCGGAATCACGTTTGACAGGTTGCCGAAGATGACCTGAATCTGCCCGCCGAGAAGATCATTCAGTGCGAGGATCATGCCCTTGTACGGCACGTGCGTCATCCTGCTGCCTGTCATCTGGTTGAAGAGTTCGGTGGCGAGGTGGGTGGTGCCGCCGGTGCCGCTGGAGCCATAGTTAAGCTTGCCGGGATTGGCCTTGTCATACGCAATCAGCTCCTTGATGCTGGTGACGGGCGTCGACGGCTGGAGCGCTACCACGAATCCGCTTTCGCAGATCAACGCGATCGGCGTCACGTCGTGCATCGGGTCGTAGGGCAGCTTGTAGAGTGCCGCAGTGGTGGCGTAGCCGGAGGCCGCCAGAATCATGGTGTAGCCGTCCGGGTTCGCTCTCACCAAGGTTTCGTAAGCGATCGTCCCGCCGCCGCCGGGGCGGTTGTCCACCAATACCGATTGCCTGAAAGTCTCAGCAGCTTTCGGCCCCAGCGTGCGCGCCAAAATGTCGCCCTGACCGCCGGGCGCGAACGACACGATTAAGCGGATCGGTTTGGTCGGGTAACTCTGTGCGGCGCCCGGACCGGCTGCAACGATGCTGCCCGCGCCTATGAAAAATGCCAGGATGGCTTTAAGTGTCGTTTCCATATCCACTGCCTTTCAAAAGCGGTGCACCGGGTTACGCCAAAGGGACCGGACTGGGAATGTGCTGTTACGCACACAGACGGTCTTCCAACGCGCATTCTCGGCTCATAATGGCGGCAGTGCAACAGGTTATCGATGGGCTATTACGTAAGCAACTTCATGCCGTTGCGGATGGCGGTGGTCAGCAGCCAGGCATCGGTGATTTGACGGCGCCCGAGGATGCCGCCGGTGCAGGCGGCCCAACGTTACCCGGTTCTTATACCGGCTTGCGAAAAAGCACAATACGATTGGTATTGGTGCCCATGCTGTTGTTCGACACGCCCCAGATATTGGCGGTTTTGGTGAATTTCTGCGCGTTGATCGCTACTGCCATGCAGGCAAAGCCCGCCGAGATGCCGATGGGCGCAACTACCTCTTCGAGCTTGATTTTTCCGCGCCGCACTTCGCCCACTTCAAACGCCACCCAACCGTTGGGTACGGTCACACGGTAAAGCTCGCGGAACACTTCCAGCATCGCGGTTGACCAGTGCGACACGGTGCTGCACATGGTGATGCGCGAGGCGACTTCGGCCGCGTCGTGGGCGTTGAACCAGCAGCGCAGCCAATTGTCTTTTGAGTACTGCACCACGTCGAGAAACGGTGGCGAGGTCACCGTGAGTTTCACCGACTCGGTGGGGATGCCCAGCGTGCTGGCGGCGCTGTCTTCCATGAAGGTGGCGGTTTCGGCGGCGCTGCGCAGGCGTTCGCGATCCTGTGGCGTGAGCTTGCCTTGCAACTGCTGCGATTTGCGCAGTATCAATTGGCGGATGTCACGGTACTCGGGTTTTTGTTTCAGGCGCGCGTTAATGCGAATCTGGTTTTCCGCGGTTGTGGCCTGATTGGGCGGCAGCGTGTATACCGAAAAAAATCCCGGCGAATGGCCGGTCAGCCGGTTGGTCGCGACCATGCGTATCCAGCGGTCGGTGGCGTCCTCGGTATAGTCCGCGCGCCGGTAGATCAGGTAGCGGCGCAGCGCCAGCAGTTCACGCTCGGTGTCACGGTGATAGAACATCGACAGCTCGATATCCTTGCGCTCGCGTCCACCCATTCGCAGCATTTTTAAACGCGCCGCAATGTCGTTCAGATCGGGCAGTTCCAGCCGTGGCTGCGTGAGTATCGACGACAGCGGATTAACATCGTTGGCGATAATGCAGCGCCCGTGCAGGGCGGCTTCGACCGCGGTAGTGCCGCGCCCGCTGAACGGATCGTAAACAATGTCGCCGGGCTCGGTCAGCCGCTCGATAAAGTAAGCAGGCAGTTGCGGCTTGTAGCACGCACGGTAGGAGATTTCGTGGATCGAGCTCGCCTGCCGCTGCAGCGCGGTCCACATCTCGCTTTGGTAGACCGGTATATCCTGGGTGTAGACCTCACGCGAGCGCGCGCGCCGCGACGGAATCGATGCCCCCTGTACCCGCAAACTGCCTGTTGCCAGCGCCGAGTCGAAGCTGAGCATTGCGTACCTCCCCGTAGCAAGATGCGAGGTATGGTACGTGGATTTTAAAAAAAGTACAAGTACCTCAATGGGTTATATGCTTTTACTAAAGCGAGGTATAAGGTACTGGATGAAAGTACCAGAGTATGCGCAGTTTTTCGCTGCGCTATGCTGCAGGTCGCGGGAGCTATGCGGCGCGATGTTATGCTTGGCGGCGATTGCTCACCCTGCCGGCCAGAGGTGTGTCAACATGAAAACCATACTGCTCCCCTTTTATGACGACGACGTTTCGCAGCACGCGTTCGAATTGTCGACACGGATTGTGCGCCCGCTGAACGGCTATCTCGAAGGGCTCTTCGTTCTGCGCCGTCCGCCGATTGTCGACGGCGATCTTCTTTCGGAAGCGCATTTTGCCCAGTTCGATGAGGAGTGCCGGCGCGTGGCTGCGCGGGCACGCACGCGTTTTGACGTCTGCGCCGCAGCTCAAGGTCTTGCTGTCGACGCCGCCAGTGTTTCGGGTGGCGCGGCGGCCGGCTGGCGGGAATTCGAGGGCGTGGAGGGACAAGTGGTTGGCAGTCAAGGACGGCTTTTTGATCTCATCGTTGTGGGGCGCGATTTCGGGCGTCCGTGGCGGGACTGGCGCGTGATGGTCGAGTCGGCGCTGTTCGAGAGCGGCCGGCCGGTGCTACTCGCACCCGAAAACCCCGGCACGATCTTCGGCGAGCACGTGATCATCGCTTGGAATTCGAGCACCGAAACCGCCCGCACGGTCGCCTTCGCGATGCCGCTGCTGGCGCGTGCGCGCAGCGTGACCGTACTCTCTGTCGAGGGCTGGGGCGTTCCCGGCCCAGCGAGCGAAGAACTCGCTGTTTATCTCGGGCGCGCCGGCGTGCCCGCCAGCGCGCGTACTGTTGACCCCGGTGGACGCTCCGCGGGCGTTACGATACTCGACGAGTGTTCCCGCAACGGCGCCGATCTCCTGATTAAGGGCGCGTACACACAGAGCCGGCTGCGGCAGTTGATCTTCGGCGGCGCCACCCGGCACATCCTTACGCACGCGCAGATCCCTGTCCTGCTCGCACACTGAGCCGCGTTCGTCAATCACCGCGCACCCTTCGTCATTCGACCCGGGCAGAATAACTTTCAATCCGCCGTGAACTGGACCACCCGGTTGCGTCCGAGATTCTTAGCCTGATACAACGCGCGATCGGCGCATGACGCGAGGTCGTCGAGCGTGTCGCCGTGCTCAGGATAGCCCGCAACGCCGATGCTGACCGTGCAGCCGACCTGCATGCCGGCGATTTCCAGCGGCGAGGTGGCCATGGTGTTGCGGATACGCTCGGCCACGACCAGCGCACCGTTTAGCGGGGTGTCCGACAGGAACACAATGAACTCGTCGCCGCCGTAGCGCGCGGGCACGTCAGTTTTGCGCAATTCTGCGCGTATAGCTATCGCTAACTGCGCAAGCAGCAGGTTGCCCGCCTCGTGGCCGGGGCTGTCGTTGACCAGTTTCAGATTATCTGAGTCGATCATGAGGATGGACGACTTGCGTTTGTAGCGCACCACCTGAGCAAACAGCCGCTGGGTGGCGATTGCAAACCCGCGCAGGTTGGGCAGTCCGGTAAGCGCGTCGGTCTCGGCCAGCAGCTTGGCGCGAGTCAGCCCGAAGCGGATTTCGGCAGAAAACAGCGTCACGATGTAGGCGGTGAGCAGTACCGGCGCAAGCTGAACCCCGAATTCTCCGTAAAAAGATAGCGTAAGCAATTTTTCGGCTGACGCGTCCCCGCCGAGATACAGATAACATGCCGCAATCAGGCCGACCTGGGCGAGTGTGATCAGCTTTCCGAGCGTGAGGGCGGTGGTGATGACCGGCAGCAGGTAGGAATTGACCATAGGGCCAGACAATGAGTCGGTGAGTCCGATCACCCACGTGATCAACGCGATCATTGCCCAGGATTCGATGGCAATCTTCCAGGTGTTCTCGCTTTGGGAAAAAGGGGTATAGCGGCAGACCATCACAAACGCGACGTAGAAAAACAGCCCGGAGGTGAGCGCGCCGTAGACCGCCCCGTCGGCTATCTTTTCTCCGAACACGAGATAGATCAGCACCAGGCTGACCAGCAGCCAGTAGATATGGGCGACGATTCGAGAGATGCCCCGCGTAACCGGTCCCCTGTCGGCGTTATGTAAATCCCAGCCGAAGCCCGGCACAATCCCCCAACGTTTAACGACAGGCGGAAGACATGAGCGCTTCAGCAGTATTACATGATTCCGCGACTGTGGGGTCGGGTCGAGATGTACAGCATCAAGCTGATCACCCTGCACTTCTGGATCGCCACACTGGGCATCGTGCTCTACATCGCCGCGATGTGGATTGCGGGTGTGATGCAGGGTCTGATGTGGCGCGCAGTGAATGCGCATGGCACCTTGACGTACAGCTTTGTTGAAAGCGTGAAGGCGAGTTATCCGTACTGGGCCATTCGCCTCATTGGCGGCGCGATGTTCTTCTGCGGCATGCGCATCATGGTTTACAACACCTATAAAACGGTGCGGCTCGGCAACGCCTATGGCGCGCCGATCCCGGCCATCGACAACCGTTCGCCTGCAGGCATCAATGCCGTACCAGCTTTTGAAGTTTGACCTATGAAATTTTCACACGACACCATTAAAAAAAACATCGGCTGGATGGCGGTTCTGGTGGTGCTCGTGATCAGCGTGGGCGGCCTGGTGGAAATCATCCCGCTGTTTTACCAGAAATCGCTGACCGAGCCGGTGGCTGGACTAAAACCTTATAGCGCACTGCAACTGGCAGGGCGCGATATTTACCAGCGTGAAGGTTGCCACAACTGTCACTCGCAGATGATCCGCCCGTTCCGTGCAGAGACCGAGCGTTACGGCCACTATTCGGTCGCGGCCGAGTTTGTCTACGACCATCCGTTCCAGTGGGGTAGCAAGCGCACCGGGCCGGACCTGCATCGCGTCGGCGGACGTTACAGCGATGACTGGCATCGGCTGCACCTGCGTCAGCCGCTTGATCTCGTGCCGGAATCGAACATGCCAGCCTATCCGTGGCTGGCCAAGACCATGCTTGACCCGACTGAGTCCGCACCACGGATGAAAGCGCTCGCGCGCGTTGGCGTGCCGTACAGCAAGGAAGAGATCGACCAGGCCGCAGAAGCAGTCAAAGGCAAAACTGAGGAAGATGCAATGGTCGCCTATCTGCAAGTACTCGGCACTGCGCTGAAGAATGTGAAATAGCCATGGACGCGCGTTTGATCCGATGGAAAACGACAGCATGATGGGCGGCAAGGGCGACAGTTCGATGACGCAGATGCATGGCGGCGGGCGGCTTGCCGACGGGCTTGAGTTCAATCTTTTGAAACTCGTGGTGGCGAAAGCCGCTCAAGGGCCGCGCGAAGCGCCGGCGCGCCTGTCGACACTTGCGCCAATCGATACGACGGGCGTTCGTCCACGCCATGTCACGCTTTCGATGGGGAAAATGCAATGGCTGATCAACGGCCAGCGTTACCAGCCTTACGCCGCCGCGTTCGAAGTGCAGCGGGCGGTCGAGGTGTGGGATATCGAAAACGCCAAGCACAGCATGATCCACCCGATGCACCTGCACGGCTTTTCATTTCAGGTGCTCGGACGCAGCAACAGTCCCGAGGCGTTGCGTCCTCTGGCCACGGAGAGCGGCGGGCTTACGGTCGCCGACCTGGGCTGGAAAGACACGGTGCTGGTCTGGCCTGGCGAAACCGTACGTATCGCCATTGACTTCCGGCAAGCGTCCCCGGGCGAGCAACTCTTCTTGTTTCATTGCCACAATCTGGAGCACGAGGATGCCGACATGATGGTCAACTTTCGAATTACGGTGTAGCGTAAGGCAAGGCCGCAGGCGACGCTGCCGAAAAACTATTTTTATTTGGTGCAAAAAGTTGCATGGTCGCTGCTGCATTGCACTGTGGGCGATGTCCTGATTGCACTTTTGCCGCCAGTGATGGTGGGCGCCTATCGAACATTAAAGGAATCGAGACAAGACTATGGCAACTGATCCGGTATGCGGCATGAAGGTCGATGAGCGGACCGCGGCAGGCAGCAGCGTGTTCGAGGGTAAAAATTATTTCTTCTGCTCGGTTGGCTGCAAGACCAAATTCGAGGCAAAGCCGTCGGCGTACACGGGTGCGCCGCCACCCACCGGTAACACCATGGCGGCCGCCAAAGACCCTGTCTGCGGCATGACGGTAAACCCGGCAACGGCGCGTAATTTCGCGCATGCCGGCGCCACCTATTATTTCTGCGGCGCATCCTGCGAGACGAAATTTCGCGCCAATCCCGCGCAGTACCTTGCCGCGCCCGCTGCGCCAGCCGCTCACCAACACCATGCGCACGCAGCATCCCCATCAACGGCCCCGGCCGCTGCCAGCGTCAACGTGGCATACACCTGCCCGATGCATTCGGAGGTGCTGCGTGATGCGCCTGGCGATTGCCCGCTCTGCGGCATGGCGCTGGTGCCGATCGCGGGCACTGGGGAATCCGACGATTCCGAATTGCGCGATCTCAGGCGGCGGCTGTGGATCGGCACCGCGCTGTCGATCCCGCTGGTGGTGCTGGCGATGTCGCCGATGATCGGCATTCATGAGTTGTTCGGCTTGCAGCCACGGGCACGCGGCTGGGTCGAGTTCGCACTGGGCACGCCGGTGGTGTTGTGGGTCGGCTGGCCGATCCTGCGCAAATTCTGGTTCTCGCTCGTACACCGCGCGCTCAACATGTACACGTTGATCGGCCTGGGGGTGGGGCTCGCCTACCTGTTCAGTCTCGCCGCCGTGCTCATGCCCGGCTGGTTTCCGCAGGAGTTCCGTGAACACGACGGCGCGGTAGGCACTTATTTCGAGGCCGCTGCGGTGATCGTGACGCTGGTGATACTGGGCGATTTTCTGCAGTTGCGGGCCATGGGACAGACCGGCCAGGCTATTCAACAACTGCTGCAGCTCGCGCCCAACCTCGCGTGGCGACTGCGCGACGACGGCAGCGAGGAACAGGTGGCATTAGAGGCAGTCACTGTCGGCAACCGGCTGCGCGTGAAGCCGGGCGAGAAGATACCGGTGGACGGCACAGTACTCGAAGGCAGCAGCAGAGTGGATGAATCGATGATCACCGGCGAGCCGGTGCCGGTGGCCAAGGCCGCTGGCGGTAAAGTCACTGGCGCCACCGTAAACGGTAACGGCTCATTGCTCATCCGTGCCGAGCGGGTGGGCGCAGACACGCTGCTGGCGCGCATCGTTCGCATGGTAGGCGAGGCGCAGCGCACGCGCGCGCCGATCCAGCGGCTCGCCGATGTCATCGCTGCGTACTTCGTGCAAATCGTGGTGGTCATCGCCATTGCGACAGCGCTGACCTGGTGGTTCTTCGGCCCGGAGCCGAGACTCGGCTACGCGTTTCTCAACGCGATTGCGGTTTTGATCATCGCCTGTCCCTGCGCAGTGGGTCTTGCCACACCCATCTCGATGACGGTGGCGATGGGGGAAGGTGCGCGCGCCGGCATCCTCTTTCGCAATGCCGAGGCGATTGAACGCATGCGCGATATCGATATCGTGGTGGTGGACAAGACCGGCACGCTGACCCTCGGCCACCCCGCACTGACAGATTTTATCGCCGAAGGCATTGCGGAAAATGAAGCGCTCGCACTCGTAGCGGCGGTGGAACAGCTATCCGAACATCCGATAGGACTGGCGATCGTGGGGGGCGCCAAGGCGCGCGGGCTGACAACCAAGACGGCCACGGCATTCGAGGCAGTAAACGGTCTCGGCGTAGTGGCCGCAGTCGATGGCAAGCGCGTGCTGGTAGGTAGCCGTGGCTTTTTGGCGCAGCGCGACGTTGATACCCGGCCTTGGGAAGAACGCGCGGAAGCCTGGCGTACGGACGCCAAGACGGTAGTGTTTTTTGCGATTGATGGTAAGGCAGGAGGCATTGCGGCGGTGGCTGATCCGATCAAGGAAAGCACGCCGGACGCGATCGCGGCGCTCAAACGCACAGGCGTGCGCATCGTGATGCTTACCGGCGATTCGCGCGGCACGGCTAACGCCGTCGCCCGGCAACTCGGCATCGACGAGGCGCTTGCCGAGGTGCTGCCCGAAGACAAGGCCGGACACGTGAAGCGTCTGCAGGCCGAAGGGCGCAAAGTCGCAATGGCGGGTGATGGCATCAATGATGCGCCGGCGCTCGCACAAGCCGACGTCGGCATCGCCATGGGTACCGGTACTGATGTCGCAATGGAGAGCGCCGGCGTAACGCTGGTCAAGGGTGATTTGCGCGGTATCGCACGCGCCGCCGTGCTGTCGCGCGCCACGATGCGCAATATCCGCCAGAACCTGGTATTCGCATTTGGTTACAACGCGCTCGGTATTCCGATTGCCGCCGGCGTGCTCTACCCGGCATTCGGCTTGCTGCTGTCGCCCATTTTTGCAGGCGCGGCGATGGCGTTAAGTTCGGTATCGGTGGTGACCAATGCGCTGCGGCTGCGCCGCATCCGCCTTTCGTAGTATCGTTACGGCTCTTTCAGCGACTCTATCCCCATGAATCTGCACACACTGCTCGCGCAGCGTGCCGCCGCCAACAAACCGTTGCGCGTGCTGCTGATCGGCGCCGGTAAATTCGGCTCGATGTTTCTGTCGCAAGTGCGGCGCACGCCGGGCTTGCATTTGGTGGCGGTGGCCGACCTCTCGCCGCAACGCGCGCAACAAAGCCTCGCGCGCGTGGGCTGGCCCGCCGAACAATATGCCGCGGCCTCGCTCGACCACGCGCGCAAGCACGGCGCCACCTTCATCACCGATGATGCGCAAGCCGCCATCGCCAGCGATGCCGTCGAAATTGCCATTGATGCCACCGGCAGTCCCGCCGCCGGCATCCGTCACGTGCTCGCCTGCTGCAAGCACGGCAAGCACATCGTGATGGTCAACGTTGAGGCCGATGCGCTGGTGGGCCCCTTGCTCGCGCAACGCGCGCGCGCAGCGGGCATCGTCTATACGCTGGCCTATGGCGATCAGCCGGCGCTGATTTGCGAGATGGTCGATTGGGCGCGCGCCGCAGGCTTTGAGGTGATTGCCGCGGGCAAAGGCACCAAGTATTTGCCGGCGTATCACGAGGCCACGCCCGGCACGGTATGGGGGCATTACGGCTTCACACCCGAGCAGGTCGCGAGCGGCGACTTCAATGCGCAAATGTTCAATTCGTTTCTCGATGGCACCAAATCGGCGATTGAAATGGCTGCGGTGGCAAACGCCACCGGTCTCACGCCCGCGCCCGGCGGATTGGCGTTTCCGCCGTGCGGCGTGGACGATCTGCCGCGGGTGATGCGCCCGCGCGCCGAGGGCGGGCATCTTAATCATCGCGGCCAGGTCGAAGTCATATCCAGTCTGGAGCGCGACGGCCGCCCGGTGTTTCGCGATTTGCGCTGGGGTGTATACGTCAACTTCGCTGCCGACAGCGAGTATGTGCGCCGCTGCTTCAAGGAATACGGCCTGCACACCGACGACAGCGGTAACTATGCCGCGATGTACAAGCCCTATCACCTGATCGGCCTGGAGCTCGGCATCAGCGTGGCTTCGGCAGGGTTGCGCGGTGAAGCCACCGGGGCCGCCACCGGTTTTCGCGGCGATGCAGTGGCCGTCGCCAAACGCGACCTGCGCGAAGGCGAAGCACTCGACGGCGAAGGCGGCTACACGGTGTATGGCCGGCTGATGCCCGCCGCCGATTCACTGGCGTGCATGGGGCTGCCCATCGGGCTCGCGCATGGCGTGAAAATGACGCGGCGCGTGGCCAAGGGTCAGACCGTAACCTGGAATGACATCGCCGCGCCGGACAGTGAAGCGGTGCGGGTGCGGCGCGAGATGGAAGCGGCATTTCGCAGCGCGCCGGGTGGAGTCTATACGCTAGAATCCGTTCATGAGCGCGCTGGATAAACCTGCCCCGATAGACTTTGAGCGCCAGCGCGCAGTCGCCACGGCCTTGCGTGCGTTTTTGCCGCAAGCCGAGGTACTGTTCAACACCGAAGACGTGAAGCCCTACGAATGTGACGGCCTGTCGGCGTTCAGACAAATACCGATGATCGTTGCGCTGCCGGATAACGAAGCACAGGTGCAGCGCGTGTTGCAAACCTGCCATCGCATGCAAGTGCCGGTGGTGCCACGCGGCGCGGGCACAGGCCTTTCCGGCGGCGCGCTGCCGCTGGGCAATGGCGTGTTGCTGTCGCTGGCCAAGCTGATGCGTATTATCGAGATCGATCCGGCTGCGCGCACCGCGCGCGTGCAACCGGGTGTGCGCAACCTGGCGATTTCCGAAGCAGCCGCCGCTTACGGGTTGTATTACGCACCCGATCCCTCGAGCCAGATTGCCTGCTCCATCGGCGGCAATGTCGCCGAGAATTCCGGCGGCATGCATTGCCTCAAGTATGGTCTCACCGTGCATAACCTGTTAAAGCTGCGCGCTTACACGGTTGCGGGTGAGTTCATCGAAATCGGCGCTGACAGCCTGGATGCGGCCGGTTACGATTTGCTGGCGCTGCTGACCGGCTCTGAAGGACTGCTGGCGGTGATCACCGAAGTCACGGTTAAGCTGTTGCCCAAACCTGAACGCGCGCAATGTGTGTTGGCAGCCTTCGATGATGTGACGAAAGCCGGTCAGGCGGTGGCGAACATCATCGCCGCCGGCATCATCCCCGCCGGCCTGGAGATGATGGACAAGATTACTACCGGTGCGGTGGAGCCGTTCGTCAATGCGGGCTATCCGCTGGATGCCGAAGCGATACTGCTGTGCGAATCCGACGGCGCGATTGAGGAAGTTGCGGACGAAATCGAGCGCATGAAAGCCGTGATGCAGCAAAGCGGCGCCACTGAAGTGCGTGTGTCACAAAGCGAAGCCGAGCGCGTGCGTTTCTGGGCCGGACGCAAAGCGGCGTTCCCCGCCGCCGGGCGCGTATCGCCCGATTACTATTGCATGGACGGCACCATACCGAAGCGGGCGTTGCCGCGCGTACTGAAAGCCATCGCTGAACTGTCGCAACAGTACGGTCTGCGCTGCATGAACGTGTTTCACGCCGGCGACGGCAATCTGCACCCGCTGATTTTGTATGATGCCAATCAGCCCGGCGAACTCGCGCGTACCGAGGCGTTTGGTGCGGCGATACTCAGGTTATCCATCGATGTCGGCGGCACCATCACCGGCGAACACGGCGTGGGCGTGGAAAAAATAGACGCCATGTGCGATCAGTTCAGCGCGCCGGAACTGGCGATGTTTCATGCGGTGAAGCGCGCATTCGACGACACGGGATTGCTCAACCCCGGCAAGGCCGTGCCGGCGCTGCATCGCTGTGCGGAAATGGGGCGCATGCATGTGCATGCGGGGCAGGTCAAGTTTCCCGAGCTTTCGCGGTTTTAGGCTTGCGCTGCAATCGCTCAATGCACAACACATTCACCACACCCATGCCGTCATTCCCGCGCAGGCGGGTATCCCCTTCCCTTGGGGGAAGGTAGGTTGGGGGCGTGATTTACCATGTGAGATGTGTTATGGATTCCCGCCTGCGCGGGAATGACACCTGTTGTTTGCGGCCGGCTTCTTGCTAGTGGACAGCATCGTCCAACAGCTCGCGGAAACCCTGCGCGATGCCTCCGCCAACAAAACACCACTGCGCATCGCCGGCGGCGGCACCAAGGATTTCTATGGCAATCCAGCTACCGGCGAAGCATTTTCGACCCGCGCCTATTGCGGCATCATTGATTACGAGCCGACTGAGCTGGTGATTACCGCGCGCGCCGGCACACCGCTCACGGACATCGAAGCCGCACTGCACGACAACGGCCAGATGCTGGCGTTCGAGCCGCCGCATTTCTCAACAGCTTTTGCCTCACCCCTGGCCGGCTCCGCCCCCCTCGCTGCGCTCTCCCCGAAGGGCGAGGAGAACATCGAGCGGCCGATGCCGGAAACAAGGATTGCTACTGTGGGCGGCTGCATCGCCGCAGGACTGTCCGGCCCGCGCCGCGCCTATGCTGGAGCAGTACGCGATCTGGTGCTGGGTGTGCGCATACTCGACGGCAACGGCGCCGACCTGCATTTCGGCGGACAGGTAATTAAAAACGTTGCAGGTTACGATGTGTCGCGGCTGATGGCGGGGGCTATGGGTACGCTGGGTGTCATACTTGAAGTTTCACTGAAAACCCTGCCGCTGCCTACGACGGAAATGACGTTGCGGCAGCAGCATAGCGAAGCCGGCGCGATACGGCTGATGAATGCATGGGCAGGGCAGCCGCTGCCGATTTCCGCAACGGCGTGGAACGATGGCGATCTCGGCATCCGGCTTTCGGGTGCTGCCAGCGCAGTGCAAGCGGCGCACAAAAAACTCGGTGGTGAAGTGGTTGATCCGGCACAAGCCGCCAAATTCTGGAACGGCGTGCGCGATCACACCGATGCGTTTTTCAGACGCGATAAAACACTGTGGCGGCTGTCGGTTAAATCCACCGCGCTTGCGATCACGCTGCCCGGTGCACAAATGATCGAATGGAGCGGCGCGTTGCGCTGGTTACACACCGAGGCGAGCGCAGACGAAGTGCGTAGCGCGGCAGCGCAAGCAGGC
>CAMBCF010000035.1 GCA_945864585.1 Bordetella parapertussis
CAGGGCGAGGTGCCGAGCCCGGCCAACCCCCCATCCGGGTGCCGTTTTCGTACCCGCTGCTGGAAGGCGCAAGCCCTTTGCGCGGAGCAATCACCACCGCTGCTCGCTGACCGTCCAGACCATCAGGTGGCGTGTCACTTTCCCGTCGAGCTGACTGATACCGCTGCGCCGCTCGCGAACACTTCACGCTAAGAACCCAAAGCCCGACACGATCCTGAAGGCCTGCTCGTGCGGCGGGGAAGGCGGGCGCTTAGCTAGCCAAATTGGTAGGCGCGATTGGACTCGAACCAACGACCCCCACCATGTCAAGGTGGTGCTCTAACCAGCTGAGCTACGCGCCTGAAAAAAGGCGATTTTATCGGAATCGGCTTTACATAGCCACACCCGCTTTCAATTCCCCAAGGGTCTGGCGCCGCGCTATGATCCCGCTATCGGATTTGGCGGGAACACAGTCATGGACATGAAACGGCGGCGATCTTCAACTTCGGTAACGCTGGTGTTGATCAGCGCGTCGGCGCTGACTGCCTGCGGTCAGCAAGCGCCACCCAGTGCCAGCACCATGCGGCGCGATACCTATACCTCGCAAGCCGATTGCGCGAAGGATTGGGGGGCTGATCCCGCCAAGTGCGAACCACGGCGCATCGGCAGCGGCAGTTCCGCCTATACCCATTATTACGGCCCATCGTATGCACACGGCAGCTATGGCAGCACCAACAGCGTGCATGGCGCGGGAACCACCACGGAAGCACGCCCCGGCAGCCGCGCCACCGGCACCGCCCACGTTTTACGCAGCGGCTTCGGCTCCAGTTCGTCATCACACGGCAGCAGCAGCGGTGCGCACGCGAGCAGCGGCAGTTGATGCACTGATGGAACGCGAGACCCTCACGCCGCGCGCCGGCTGGCAACGCCAGTTCGAAGACCTCGGCTTTCATTTTCACAGCCTCGACGGCGTGTATTGGGACGAATCGGCTTGTTACCGCTTTTCCACCAGCGAAATCGACATGATCGAAGAGGCCACCTGGAAACTGCATGAACTGTGCATCGCCGCGGTCGATCACGTGATCACCACACGCGCCTTTAAACCGTTCGCGCTGTCCGATTGGTTTATCGATTACGCGGTGGATTCGTGGAACGCCGATGATCCCACGCTGTTTGGCCGCTTTGATTTCAGATACGACGGCATCAACTCACCCAAGCTGCTCGAATACAACGCCGACACGCCGACATCACTGATCGAGGCCGCTGTTGCGCAGTGGAACTGGCAACAGCAGGTAAAGCCGCGCCACGACCAGTTCAACTCGCTGCACGAGCGCCTGATCGCACGCTGGAAAGAACTACGCGATCACTATGAAAACCCCGTGCTCTACTTTGCCAGTGTCAAAGACAGCGCCGAAGACCTCGGCAATATCGAATACCTGCGCGATACCGCGATGCAGGCCGGCTTCACCACGCGGCAGATTGCCATTGAAGACATCGGCTGGCACGACGCCCATGAAAATTTCGTCGATCTCGATAACAACAAAATTCCGGCGCTGTTCAAACTCTATCCGTGGGAATGGATTGCCGGCGAGGAATTCGGCGCGCACCTGCCCAAGGCGAATTTCCCCGTGATTGAGCCGCCGTGGAAAGTACTGATGAGCAGCAAGGCGATTTTGCCGGTGCTGTGGAAACTCAATCCCGGCCATCCCAACCTGCTACCGTGTTTTTACGAGCAAGCCCAGGCGCCCGCGCAATATGTGCGCAAACCGGTTTACTCGCGCGAAGGCGCCAACGTCGAGATGCATACCTTGCGCGGCACCATCTCCCAGCCCGGCACCTACGGCGCCGAGGGTTATGTGTATCAGGCCTATACGCCGCTGCCGGACTTTAACGGCAACTTCCCGGTGATCGGCAGCTGGATCATCGGCGACGAAGCCGCCGGCATGGGCATCCGCGAAAACACCCAGCAAATCACCACCAACACCAGCCGCTTTGTTCCCCATTACTTTACCTGAGGACCCTCATGGACATCCTTCAACAATCGATCACCGGATTCCCCGCATTCATTATTTATCTGGCTTCCACGCTGGCCCTGCTCGCGGTATTTCTTTTCATCTACATCAAGATCACGCCTTATCACGAACTCCAGTTGATACGCGAAGGCAACGTCGCTGCGGCGATCAGCCTGTCGGGCGCGATGATCGGCTTCACCATACCGCTCGCCAAGGCGATTGCGCAGAGCGGCAGTCTGCTCGATATGTTGATGTGGGGCGGGATCGCGCTGGTGGTGCAATTGCTGGCTTATGCCGTGGTACGAGTGCTGATTCCCGGTATTAGCAAAGACATCCCAGAAGGCAAGATCGCGCAAGGCACCTTTCTCGGCATGTTGTCGCTGGCAACCGGCATCCTGAATGCGGCTTGTATGACCTACTGAACTGGAACCGTATACCTCAGGCCCCCGCCACCATCGCATCCGGCACCGCACGCAACGCGGGACGCACACTGGCGGGCCGCAAGGTGTTGTCGATGAATTTCAAATACTGCGGCCCCAGCTGTGAGAGATCATTGACGATCAATTTGCAAATTGTAATCCGATTACCACCCCCGCACACACCCAGCGCCGCGGCTATCACTGCTTCCACATTTCGGGCAGCGCGGCCTTGAGGTAATAGGCCATGGAGATCAGGGTCAGCACTGCGGCGACGTAAATCAGCCAGGTGCCCAACAGCTGAGGACTCAAAACCCACAGCACATCGTGATACAGCAGCATCGGGATCGCCACCATTTGCGTGGCGGTTTTAACCTTGCCCAGAAACGACACCGCGATGCTTTTTGAGCGGCCGATCTGCGCCATCCACTCGCGTAACGCGGAGACGGCGATCTCGCGGCCGATAATGATGAGTGCGATCACCGCATCCACGCGATTGAGTTGCACCAGCACGATCAGCGCGGCGGCCACCATGAGTTTATCGGCCACCGGGTCCAGAAACGCCCCGAACGCGGACGTTTGATTGAACTTGCGCGCAATCCAGCCATCGAGCCAATCGGTAACCGCAGCTGCGACAAAAATCACCGTCGCCACCAGATTTTGATTCGCCGCCGAGACCCAGCTTTTCTCGAAATAAAAAATGCCCACAAACAGCGGAATCAGAATGATTCGCAGCCAGGTCAGCAGGTTGGGGAGGTTAAGTGGCATGGTGGTTCTAATTGTGTTGCCCGCGAGGGCCGGACGTCAACCTAAAACAGCAAGACACAAACTGCAGCATGCCCGCGTTCAGAGCTCGTGTAGAATTCGCGCCAAATCTGCGTGCGCCGCGGGGCCGAGCATTGGTTGCTGCGCAATCGCCGCCAAATCGCCCACGACGTGCGCGACCAGCCAGGTTTGCATGAATGCATCGCCTACGGGTTGGTCCTGCGTATAGCCCTCTAGCAATGCCGCGCGTTCCTCGCGCGTGCGCCAGCGGCGCAAATCAAAAACCGGATGGCTGATGTAGGCATCGCCGAAATCTATCAGCCCGGTAAATTTTCCGCTCGCAGGATCAACGAAGGTATGCTCGTGCCACGGATTCGAATGCAGCGCAACGCGATCTTCGCCATCCGGCAATAACGCCAGCGCGCGCCGCCCCACTTGCTCAGGCGACAGGGGCAGCGACCAAGGGCGTTTCTCCTGGTGTATCCGCGCCACACTATCGTCGAACAATTCCGTGAAACGCGCGCGCGTGTCCGCCGCGCTCGCATCGCCGGGAAACAGACCGCTCGCGCCGAACGGCGCCTGCGGCAATTGATGAATACGCCGCAAAGTGCTGCCCAGTTCGCGCATCACATCCAGCCGCGCCGCGCCGTCGAGATGCGCATGGCGCAGCGCCACGCCCGGCACCCGCGTCATCACCGTATATTCGAGGTATTTGCCTTCGCGCCCGTAGCCCAGTACGCGCGGCACCCGCAGCTCGGGCAGCAGCGTGGCGATTTGCTGGAGAAAGAAGTTTTCTTTCTCAAGGCTGGTGCGCGGACGCAATTGCTGAGGGCGCTGGGTTTTGAAAATGATTTCGGCATCGATGGCGTAAGCGCGCGCTTCGCCGCCCGATTCGTCAACCCCGGTGACGGCGCGCGCGCTGGGCACATGGCGCCGCGCGAACGACAACACCAATTCATGATCCAGCACAGGATCAGGCGCATCGGCTTGTATGTAAATATCTTTGGGCATGAATTGTTTAACTCCCCATTTGCCTCAATGCAATTCCTGATAAATTTTCTCGGCCAGCGCGCGGCTCACGCCGTCTATTTGCGCGAGTTCATCCACGCTGGCCGCCTGTAACCCACGCAAACCGCCGAAATGCGCCAGCAGCCGCTGGCGGCGTTTGGCCCCTACCCCGGTGATGTTTTCCAGCGGCGATTGCGAGCGCGCCTTGCCGCGACGCGCGCGATGGCCGGTGATCGCGAAACGATGCGCTTCATCGCGGATTTGCTGCACCAGATGCAGACCCGCATGGTCAGGCCCGAGCAGATACGGTTGGTCGCGCCCGGGTATCCACAAGGCTTCAAGTCCCGGTTTGCGGCCTTCGCCTTTTGCCACGCCCACCAGCGTGACTTCGCTGATGCCCAGTTCATTCATCACCTCGCGCGCGATGCCTAGCTGGCCTTTGCCGCCGTCGATCAGCACCACGTCCGGCATTTTGCCCTCGCCCGTGACCAGCCTGCGATAACGCCGCTGCAGCACTTCGCGCATCGCGCCGTAGTCGTCGCCCGCCACCGGCGTGGTGATATTAAAGCGCCGGTAGTCGCCTTTTTGCATCATTGACTGGTCGTACACTACACACGAGGCGACAGTGGCCTCGCCCATGGTGTGGCTGACGTCGAAGCACTCAAAACGCTGCGCGGATTCCGGCAGGCCGAGCGCCTGCTGCAACGCCGCCAGCCGCGCTTCCTGATTGGCTTGCAGACTCGCCGTATGCACCGCCCCAATGTGCGCGTTTTTCTCGGCCATTTCCAGCCACACGCGGCGCGGGCCGGTGGGCCGCATGATAATTTGCACTTTGTGGCCGGCGTGTTCGCCGAGCATACTTTCGAGCGCTTCGGCGTCCCGCACCTGGCGCGCCAGTATCAACGGCGGCACACTGTGATGCTGATAGTGCTGGCTGATGAACGCCTCGATCACCTGATCGTCATCCACCGCGTCGGCGTGTTTGGGATAGTGGTTGTGATCGCCGAGGTGTCTTCCGCCGCGTATCATCACCAGATTGACGCAGGTGATGCCACCTTCGCGCACGCAGGCGATTACGTCCGCGTCACGCCCCGCCACGTCACTGACATATTGCTTTTCACGCACTGCGCGCAGCGCCGAGACCTGGTCGCGGTGCTGCGCGGCGCCCTCGTAATCCTGCGCCGCGGACGCGGCATGCATGCGCATGATGAGGCTTTCGACCACTTCATCTTCCTTGCCGGAAAGAAATAATGTTGCACTGCGGATATCGTTGGCATAGTCAGCTTCGGCGATGCGTCCCACGCACGGCGCGGTGCAGCGGCGGATCTGGTGCATCAGGCATGGGCGTGAGCGATTAGCAAACACCGAGTCTTCACAATTGCGTATGCGAAATACCTTTTGCAGCAGCTGGATGCTCTCGCGTACTGCCCCCGCGCCGGGGAACGGGCCGTAGTACTGGTTACGCTTGTCGAGTGCACCGCGATGAAAGCTCAGACGCGGAAACTGGTGTCCGGTAATCACTAAGTATGGATACGATTTATCGTCTCTAAACAATATGTTATATCTGGGACTTAAAGTCTTTATTAAGTTATTTTCGAGCAGTAGCGCTTCGCTCTCCGAGCGCGTAACCGTGGTCTCGAGGCTGGCGACTTGCGCCACCATAAGCTGAATGCGCGGCGACAAGCCGGCGGGCTTTTGAAAGTAGGAGGAGACGCGTTTTTTAAGGTCGATGGCTTTGCCGATGTACAGTACGTCACCCCCGCTACCAAGCATGCGGTAGACCCCCGGCAGGTGCGGCAGATCGGCCAGCGTTGCAGCCAGATCAGGGTTGGAATCGGACACGATAAATGCCTTTAATCCACGCTATTTGATGCGCTGCGCTATAGCGCACACCACCGCGTCGAACATCTCCGGCGTCAGCCGCCGCGTATTGGTGTTGTAGCGGCTGCAGTGGTAGCTGTCGAACAGCGCACGGCCATCGGGCAGTTCGTGGCAAGCGCCATGCTTGAACGGGTACACCCGCAGCTTCAAATCGAGCGCGCGCAAAATCGCCTGATGAGAAATATTGCCCAGGGCGAACAGCACTGCTGATTTGGGCAGGGCCGCGATTTCAGCGCGCAGATAGCCGTTGCAGCGTTTGATTTCATCCGGCAGCGGTTTATTTTCGGGCGGCAGACACTTCACCGCATTGGTGATGCGGCAACCACGCAGCTGCAAACCATCGTCCGTGGCAGAGCCCTCAGGCTGATTTGCAAGCCCATGCTTGTACAGCGTTTTATAAAGCAACACACCGGCGTGGTCCCCTGTAAACGGCCGCCCGGTGCGATTCGCGCCATGCATGCCAGGGGCGAGGCCAACGATCAACAACTTGGGCCTGGCCGCGCCAAACGGCAATACCGGACGCGCATGGTAATCGGGATATTCCCTGCGCACTTGCGCCAGGTGTCGTGCCAGCCGGCTGCACGCGCGGCAATCCAGCAGACTGGTCAGCGCCATGATCCTGAAAGCGCCTGGCTAATACCTGACACGCAGTTCCCCTCACCCCCGACCCCTCTGCTTCGCTTCAAGTGTTCCCTAGTCCCAATGGGAGAGGGGAGGTTATAGCGGTAAATGGTTTGATAACCATTTACCGAATATTCAACTGGCAAACAAATCGCCTTCGCGTTTGCCGCTAGTCTGTAGCGTGGCCAACGCGCGCTGGTAGGCGGATGATTTATTCAGCACCGCCATGCCTTGCGCAGCACCGCGTCCGCGCATCGCCGCCAGCCGCGCTTGCCCGACCGCGGGCATGTGGTAATCGAGCCCCTCCAGCAATTCATCCGCCGCACCGGCGTCGTTGCACACCAGCACCATGTCGCAGCCTGCCGCCAACGCGGCATTGGCGCGCGCGACGACGCCCCCCGCGCCCGCACCCGCTTTAGCGCCTTCCATCGACAAATCGTCGCTGAAAATCACGCCGTCAAATTCGAGTTGCCGGCGCAAAATCTGCTTAAGCCATTTGCTTGAAAAACCTGCCGGCTGCGCATCCACCTGCGGAAAAATCACATGCGCGGGCATGATCGCGCCCAGGCCCGCGCCTATCAGCCTGCGAAAGGGAATCAAATCACATTGCTCGATATCCACATACGGGCGATCATCCACCGGAACTTCGTGGTGCGAGTCGGCGCGCACATGGCCGTGCCCCGGAAAATGTTTGCCCACCGACGACATCCCGCCGAGATTAAATCCATGCACCAATGCCTGCGCCAGCGGCGCGATGATTTCGGGATCGGCATGGAAGGCGCGGTCACCAATCACGCTGCTGCGCTTGAAATCCACGTCCAGCACCGGTGCAAAAGTAAGATCGACGCCGTGCGCGCGCAGCTCGGTCGCCAGCACGTAACCGGTGTCCTGCGCGAATTGCTTGGCGGTGGCGGCATTTTTCTCCCACGCCTCACCCAATGACCGCATCGGCGGAATCGCGGTAAAGCCCTCGCGAAAACGCTGCACGCGCCCGCCTTCGTGATCCACCGCGATCAACAAGGCCGGCGTGCGCAGCGCATGAATTTCCGCGGTGAGCGCACTGAGTTGCTGCGGCGACTGAAAGTTGCGCGAGAACAAGATCACGCCACCCGTCAGCGGATGCAACAGGCGCTTGCGGTCGTCATCAGTTAACCCGACGCCGGTCACGTCCAGCATCACGGGACCCATATGTAACTTATTGTTTTTACTCACTTTTCAAGCCCATTTTTCCAGCTCACTTCTCGAGCTCATTTTTCCAGAATAGCCACCGCGCACGCCATGGTCTTTTCGTCGCTGATGGTGAGATGGTGGCCGGTAATGGCATGCTGCTGCATCAGCGCCATTAGCGCCGCACTCAACACATAGCCGGGTTTGCCCGCCTGGTTTTGCACTACGCTGATGTTTTGCAGTGTAACCGGATATCGAAAACCCGTGCCCATCGCTTTTGAGAACGCTTCCTTCGCGGCGAAACGATTCGCGACGAACAACACCGGCTTGCCGGTGCGGTGGTAACCCGGCCATTCCAGTTCGGTCAGCACGCGCCGCGCGAAACGCTCGCCGTATTGCGCGAGCAGGCGTTCGACACGCGGCGTTTCAACCAGATCGACACCGATGCCGAAGATCATGCCTCACCCCGGTTGCCGCGTTCAATGGCTGCCAGATATTCCAGAACGGTCTTGGATAGCCCCCATTCCAACGCGTCAGCGATCAGCGCGTGCCCGATGGACACTTCCGCCACCGGCTTCACCGCCGCCACAAACGGCGCCAGATTCGCGCGATTCAGATCATGCCCCGCATTCACCAGCAAGCCTGCGCCGCGGGCGGCATCCGCCGCCGCCGCATACTGCGCAATCACGCGATCCTGATCCGCCGTGCCATGCACTTTCGCATACGGCTCGGTGTAAAGTTCGACGCAATCAGCGCCCACTTCCGCGGCCAGCGCCATGTGCTGCGGCTCGGCGTCCATGAACAGACTCACGCGTATGCGCAGCGCTTTCAATTCAGCCACGATGGGCCGCAGGCGCTGTGCGTCGCCTGCCTCACGCGACAGGTCCCAGCCGTGATCCGAGGTAAATTGCGCGGCATCGTCCGGCACCAGTGTGCATTGATGCGGCCGTACTTTGCGTGCGTATTCGAGCAGATTGTCGAACGGATTGCCCTCGATGTTGTATTCGATCGTGCCGCGTGAGCGCACCAGTTCCGCAAGCTCAAACACATCGTGCGGTCGTATGTGGCGTTCGTCTGGGCGCGGATGCACGGTGAGCCCGTGCGCGCCGGCGTCGAGCGCTATCATCCCCGCGCGCACCACGCCGGGTATGCCGAGCGTGCGCGAATTGCGCAGCAGCGCGACCTTGTTCAGATTAACACTCAGGCGTGTCATAGGTGGATTACAAATCCTGCAAATCAATCAGTAATTGCCGGCTGTGCAGCGTTTGATTACCCAGATAATGTCCGATCAGCAGTCGCATCAAGCTCTTGCTTTGCTGCTGCGTAACCGGCGAAGCGTAGTTGTCCTGATGCATGTCGATCAAAGTTTGTCCCAGCAATTCTAACCCGCTGTCGTGACGCCAGTGCTCCGCTTGCCGCGCATCCACCGCTACCGGGCCACGGTCGATGACGTATTGATAGCGGCGTTCAGCTTGCAGCGGTTGCCGGGTTTCGGCATCACCATCGAGTATCAATGCGTAACCGAGTTCACGCAACAGGCGCTTTTCAAAACAGCGCAGAATCACCGCATGATCCGTGCCGCTTAACAAGGCGTGCAGCGTTTGTTCATAGGCGTCAAACAAGGCATCGTGCGGGTCATCGCGATGCAGCAGTTTGAGCAGCAATTCGTTGAGATAAAACCCGCAGATCAATGCGCGCCCGCCGAGCAGCCGGAAAGCACCGCGCCATTCCGCCGTGCGCAGGGTTTTCAGTTCGGAACGACCCGACCAGTCGAGTGACAGCGCGTGAAACGGCATCAGCACGCTGCGCAGCGGCGAATGCGGGCGTTTCGCACCTTTGGCCACCATCCCCACGCGCCCGAATTCGCGCGTGAACACCTCAACGATCAGGCTGGTTTCCTGATACGGGTAACTGTGCAGCACATAACCCGCCTGTTCCTTGTGCCGGGTGCCGGGTGTGGAAACCATATGCGGATGTCAGGGCAGTCCCAGGCGCTGCAGCATGCCGCGATCATCCGCCCACGCCTGCTTCACCTTGACAAACAATTCCAGAAACACTTTGTTGCCCACCAGTGTTTCGATATCCTTGCGCGCGGCGGTACCGATTTCTTTGAGCTTTTCGCCACCCTTGCCGATGACGATGGCTTTTTGTCCCGGCCTGTCGACCAGGATTACCGCGCTGATGCGTGTGAGAACAGTACGTCCCGGTTTTTCCTCGAACGACTCGATGTCCACCGCGGTCGAGTACGGCAGTTCCTGGCCCAGCAAACGAAACAGTTTTTCGCGGATTATTTCCGCCGCCAGATTGCGCACACTGGCGGTGGTGATTTCTTCCGGCGCGTACAAAAACGTCTGCTGCGGCAGTAACGGCGTGAGCGCGTCGAGCAGGGTGTCGAGTTGCAGGCGGTTCTGCGCGGATATCGGCACTATCGCCTGCGCGTGATACGCCGCATCCAGCAATTGAATAGTCGCCAGTATCTGGTTTTTATTGGCCACTCTGTCTATCTTATTGAGCGCTATGACCAGCGATGGGCACGCTTGCAGATGTTCAAACAGCGCGTTGTCCAGAGGTTCGCGCGCGGTAACATCGATCAGCCACAACACCGCCTGCGCCTGCGCTACGGCGCTGGTCACTCCGCGAGCCATCGCTTTGGTCAACCCGCTGCGATACTCGGTTTGAAATCCAGGTGTATCGAAAAACACCAGCTGCGCGTTTTCACGGGTAACAATGCCTAAAATGTTCTGGCGCGTGGTCTGCGGGCGGCGCGAGGTAATGCTGATCTTTTGCCCGATCAGTGCGTTGAGCAAAGTGGATTTGCCGGCGTTGGGACGCCCTACAATGGCGACGTAACCACTGCGCGTCGGTGCGCTAGTCATGCGGCTGACTCGGCTTGGCCAGTTCGTAGACCTGCCGCGCCGCGTCCTGCTCGGCGCGGCGCCGGCTGCTGCCCCTGCCGCTCGCACGCAGGTTGAGGCTCTCAATCACGCATTCCACCTCGAACTCCTGTTGATGCGCCTCGCCGCGGATCGCGGCAACGGCATAGTGCGGCAGCGCCAGATGCTTGCGCTGCAAGAATTCCTGCAGCAATGTCTTGGCATCCCTGCCGGTGGTTGCCGGGTCGAGGCCAGCCAGCGACGCCTTGAAAATCCCCTCCACCACCCGGCAGGCGGCGTCGAATCCGCCGTCAAGCAACACCGCGCCCAATACGGCTTCGAGCGTATCCGACAATAGGGAAGGCCGTTGCGCGCCGCCACTCTTTAACTCGCCATCGCCCAATGCCAGATAGCGGCTGAGGTCCAGGCTTTCAGCCAGCGCGGCCAGTGCGGGCTCGCTGACCAGGCTGGCGCGCAATCGCGACAACTCGCCCTCGGGCCGTTCGGGAAACCTTTGATACAGCGCCAGCGCGATCGCGCAATTCACCACACTGTCGCCCAGAAACTCGAGACGTTCATTATGTTGCGCGCTGTAACTGCGATGCGTCAGCGCGCGGCGCAACAATTCATTATCGTTGAACGCGTAGCCGATGCTTTGCTGCACTTGCTCAAGCGACATTGCGAACGGCACGCGGTTCGTGGGCTGGCGCCGTCGCGCCGCGCTTCACAACTATTTCGACCTCGGGTTGAAGTCCATACACGCGCTGATGTTGTACACCAGCGGAATACGTGTGGTGTAGGTTGCGCTAAGGCTGATGCCACTGGCGCCTTTCTCAAGCACAATATCCTTGGCGCTAATCGCGTCGATGCGATCGGTACCTGCACGCTTTTCAAAGGCCAATTCGATTTCCTTGCGATTGCCGCTGGCGAAGTTGGAATCCGAGGCAATGGCGCGCAAATGCTTTTGGATGGTCTGGTTTTCCGTATACGCCGGCACCAGCTTGAATGCGAGCAGCGCACCGATTGAAAGAATAACGCACCACAACAAAAATCCCGACATCGATAATCCGGCCTGCCTGTTTTTGCTCATAGCTGTCTCCCGTATGCGCGGTTAGTTGATCGATGTGCCGATGCGCTTTAATTCATCAAAATTCCACCAGATCAGGAACGCCTTGCCGACGATATTCCGGTCCGGCACGAAACCCCAGTAACGGCTGTCGCTGCTGCTGTCCCGGTTGTCGCCCATCATGAAATAGTGACCTGGCGGGACTTTGCAGGTGAAGCCCGCGTCATTGTAGACACAATTTTCTCGAAACGGAAATTGCTTCACACCGCCCAGATGCAGCGGCGGCATGTCCTGCTGCACAAGAATGGTGTGATCCCCTGCATCAAAGGTTTCTATTTGACGCTGGGTGGAGATGAAATTGAGACTGCCTTCGACATAGCTGTAATCGCCACCCGGCGTGAGCCTGGCTTCAACGCCATTCACCGTCAATTTCTTGTCAAGATACGCCACGGTATCGCCCGGGGTGCCCACCACGCGCTTGATGTAATCCAGCGAGGTATCCTCCGGGAAGCGAAACACCATCACATCGCCGCGCCGCGGATTATTCAAATCGGCGATTTTCCGGTTGATAATGGGGATGCGCACGCCGTAGGTGAATTTATTGACGAGTATGAAATCGCCGATCAACAGCGTCGGCAGCATCGAGCCGGAAGGAATCTTGAACGGCTCCACCAAAAAAGAACGCAGCAGGAACACGATGAGTATCACCGGAAAAAAACTCACCGGGTATTCGATCCACCACGGCTGACGCGCATGCGAATCGCGCAGTTCGTTACGCGCGCTCGCCAGGGTCTCTACGTCCCTGGGGGTGTCTGGCGGGCCGGCCTGCGCCTCCAGCGTGGACACCGCGGCCGCGGCGGCAGCCTCGCGGCGGGGCCTGAAAAAGTACTTCTCCGCCAGCGTCACCAGGCCGGTAATCACCAGCAGCACAAACATAATCAGGGCAAAATTCATCGCGCTATCACCGTATCTCTATCGTCACGCTACTTATCAACCTGCAGAATCGCCAGAAACGCTTCCTGCGGGATTTCCACGTTCCCCACCTGCTTCATGCGTTTTTTGCCGGCCTTTTGTTTTTCCAGCAATTTTCTCTTGCGTGAAATATCGCCGCCGTAGCACTTGGCAAGCACGTTCTTGCGCAGCGCCTTCACCGTCTCGCGCGCAATGATATGCGAGCCGATAGCTGCTTGCACCGCAATATCGAACATCTGCCGCGGAATCAGCCCGCGCATGCGCGTCACCAGATCACGCCCGCGATACTGCGAATTTTCCCGATGCACAATCAGCGACAACGCGTCCACTTTTTCACCGTTGATCAGAATATCGAGTTTGATCATGTCGCCGGCGCGGTACTCGAGAAAATCATAATCCAGCGAAGCGTAACCGCGTGAAACCGACTTCAGCTTGTCGAAGAAATCCATCACCACTTCGTTCAGCGGCATTTCATAGGTCAACATCACCTGCCGTCCCAGGTACTGCAAATTGCGCTGCACGCCGCGCTTTTGTGTGCACAGCGTAATCACCACGCCGACGTATTCCTGAGGCGTCAGTATCGACGCCTTGATAATCGGTTCGCGAATTTCCGCGACTTTGGATGCCTCCGGCAGCTTCGACGGATTTTCAATTTCGATCACTTCGCCACCAGACAGCAACACCTGATAAATCACCGTTGGCGCCGTGGTAATCAATGACATGCCGTATTCGCGCTCCAGCCGCTCCTGCACAATATCCATGTGCAGCAGCCCCAAAAATCCGCAGCGAAAGCCAAAGCCCAGCGCGGTGGAGGATTCCGGCTCGTAACGCAGCGATGAATCATTCAGCTGCAGCTTCTCCAGCGCGTCGCGCAAGGCATCGTATTCGCTCGATTCCACCGGGTACAGCCCGGCAAACACCTGCGGTTTTATTTCCTTGAATCCGGGCAAGGCTGCGGCTGCAGGATTGTTGGCGAGCGTAAGGGTATCGCCCACCTTGGCGGCGTTGATCTCTTTGATGCCTGCAATCACAAAACCCACTTCGCCCGCCGACAGCCGTTCACGAGGGCGCGCCTTGGGTGTGAATATGCCAACCGATTCGCAGCCGTAAGTTGCTTTACTCGACATCAGTTGCAGTTTGTCCTTGGGCCGCAGCTCGCCATCCACCATGCGCACCAGCATCACCACGCCCACATAATTGTCGAACCACGAATCCACAATCAGCGCCTTCAGCGGCTTCGCCGGATCGCCGCTGGGTGGCGGCACACGCGCGATCATCGCCTCGAGCACGTCAATCACGCCCTCGCCGGTTTTGGCGCTGACCTTGACCGCATCCCGCGCCGGGATGCCGATGATGTCTTCGATCTCGGTAATGACGCGTTCGGGATCCACCTGCGGCAGATCCATTTTGTTCAGTACCGGCACCACTTCCACGCCCTGTTCTATCGCGGTGTAGCAGTTGGCCACCGTTTGCGCTTCAACGCCCTGCGACGCATCCACCACCAGCAGCGCGCCTTCGCAGGCCGCGAGCGAACGCGACACTTCATACGAAAAATCGACGTGTCCCGGCGTGTCGATCAGGTTCAGACTATAGGTGTTGCCGTCGCGCGCCTTGTACTGCAGCGCCGCTGTCTGCGCCTTGATGGTAATGCCGCGCTCGCGCTCAAGATCCATGGAGTCGAGCACCTGTGCTTCCATTTCACGATCCGACAATCCGCCACACAATTGAATAATGCGGTCGGCCAAGGTGGATTTACCGTGGTCGATGTGCGCGATGATGGAAAAATTACGGATATGTTGCACGGAGAACTAAGGAAGTGAGCTAATACAAAAAGGGGCGCTCGCAACTACCGGGCGCCCCAGCTTGAATGATCGGACATCGTAAACGTTTGTATTTTATCGCGTTTTCGCCAAAAAATCCGTAACCGCTGGCTCATCCATAAAATAATGACACAGCTCACGGCCAGCGGACTCCAGCACCGGCACCCGCTCGCCGTAGCGCGTTTCCAGCGCGGCGTCGCTATCCACGTCCACCACCTTGATTTCAAAAACATAGCGGCCTTGCAACTGCTGCAAGGCCGCGATCATGTCGTCGCAAAGATGGCAATAGCTACGCGAGTACACCGTCAGTACGCGCACCCGTCACCTTTCACGCTTCACGCGCCTAATTACCCGCATCGAGTCTGAACGGCACGTTCAGCGAATTCGCGCCGCGACGCACCAGCAGCGCCACGATGCGTCCCTTGTCGAACTGCCCCATCATTTGATTGAACTGCTCGACCGACTTCACGTCCTGATTGTTCACCGCGAGAATCACATCGCCCTTGCGCATGCCCGCGCGCGCGGCGGCGCCCTGCACTTCGCCAACCATCACACCGTGCTCAACCTTGAGTTCCTTGCGTTGCGCGTCGGTCAGATCCGCAAGGCTCATGCCATAGACTGTGGGCGCCGCCGCTGGCGGTTTCAGTGCACCACGCCCGCTACGTCCCGCGCGCGCATCTTCCTGTAATTCGGCCACAACCACCTGCACATCGCGCGACGCCTTGTTGCGCCAAACCTGTGCCGTGACTTTGGAACCAGGCCGCGTGCCGCCCACAACGCGCGGCAGGTCATCGGACGCCGCTATCGGCTTGCCGTCAAAGCGCAAAATCACATCGCCTGCTTCAATCCCCGCTTTTTCCGCGGGGCCGCCTTTTTCTACGGAGTTAACCAGCGCACCCACCGGCTTGGGCAAGCCAAATCCGTCAGCCAGCTCCTTGGTCACCGGCTGTATCACCACGCCTATGCGGCCGCGCGTAATCTTGCCCGAGGTGCGCAACTGCTGCGCAATATCGTTTGCCACATCGATCGGTATCGCGAACGACAACCCCATGAATCCGCCAGTGCGGCTGTAGATTTGCGAATTGATGCCCACCACTTCGCCGCGCATATTGAACAAGGGCCCGCCGGAGTTTCCGGGATTGACCGCCACGTCGGTCTGAATGAACGGCACGAAATTTTCCTGCGGCAATGAGCGACCCTTGGCGCTCACAATGCCCGCCGTTACGGTGTTATCAAAACCGAACGGCGAACCGATAGCGACCACCCATTCACCCACTTTGAGCCGCGCCGGATCGCCGAACTTGACCACCGGCAATCCTGTAGCTTCAATCTTGATCAGTGCCACGTCGGTGCGCCGGTCGGAGCCGATCACCTTGGCTTTGAATTCACGCTTGTCGGTCAGGCGCACCGTGATTTCATCGGCCGCCTGCACCACGTGGGCATTGGTCATGACGTAGCCATCGGCAGTGATAATGAAACCGGATCCCAGCGACTGTGACTGAAACTCGCGCGGCCCGCCCGGTTGATTGGGCATGAAGCGGCGGAAGAATTCGAAGAACGGATCGTCCTCCGGCACGTTGGGAAATTGCTGCGCCAGCGGATTACGCGACGACGCCTGCGTGGTGCTGATGTTAACCACAGCCGGCCCCTGCTTCTCCACCAGGTCCGTGAAGTCCGGCAGTTGCGCAGCTGCCGGAAACGGCAACAACAGGCACAACAGTATAAGCACTTTTCTAAGCATGATTTTTCCTGTTTTCGATGAATCGCGTTACGGTGTTATCAGGGAATGATTGGCGGGTGCGGGGTTGCCGCGGGCCTCCGTCGCATGCGCAAACTGTATCACCGTTGCCGCAGGCGCCTCGCCCAGCACCGTCACCACGTGCTCGCCGAGCGTCCGCTTATAGATGTGAACAGCGCCCTGATTGGTCAGGGGCTTCGCCGAAAGTTCACGCAACTTGGGTTCGACAAAAATGGAGATTGCCGCCAGACCATCCGAATACACCAGATGCGGTATTGCCAGCAGCCGCCCGGCGATGGTGCGCTTGACTTCCATCGATTTACGAAAACCCGCAGGCAGATTGCTCACCATCCAGCCGGTGTCCGCGGCTTGTTCCATAACGTCCAGCGCCGAACGATCGATACGCCATTTTTGCGCCTGCGCACGCTTTTCATAACGTGAGGTCACCTGGTCGCGGCTGAATTTTCCACCCAGCGACAGTTGAGAAAACCCAAACGACTCAATAATTTTCGCGTGTTCATTAATTACCTGTGCACGCAGCGGCAGCCCCGAATTCAACTCCGCGCAAAACTTGCGCCCGTAGCGCATTTTATCCCTGGGTGACACCGCGATCCACATGCACTCAAAGCCACCCACGCGGTCGGCTTCGAGTTTGCGCACATCATACTGCTGTGTCAGATCGGAAAGGTTTTCCGGAAGCATCACCGGCAGGTGCCGCGTGCTGCGACGCTCAATCAGCACCACCCGCGCATCGGGAATGTAAGCGGTGACATGGTCATTGGCGCGAATAATTTCGCGCGGCGGGCCGTCCAGGGTTTCGAGCTTCTCAAACACACCGCCTGCCTGGTTCACATAGTGCACCACGCGCGAGGTTTCCACGCGACTGCCGTGCTGATACACAAAGGTGCCCGAATAGCTGACCGTGCGCGACGAATCTGCGATTTTCCTGAGCCACTCCAGCGCATCCAGCGTGGCCGCATCCTGCGCGCACACCTGTGCCGCCGCTATCGTCGCTGCCGTTGCCGCGACGGCCAACCAGAGTTTCATGTGGGGCGTATGCAAAAGGTGCAAAAGGTGCAAATGGCGCCGCGTTAATTGCCGGCGGCAGAGACGGTGCGGATGTAGGGTGTGACGCCCTGTATGGCGGTTGTCGGCGAAATGCCCTGGTGCGCCAGCAGATACTCGTGCACATGCTCCGGTGCTGCCGCAGGTTTAGCTGCCGCAATCAGCGCCGCTGTATCCTGCGGTTGCAGCGCGGCGACTTGCGGCTGCACCGGCGGCGCTTTGGCCAACTCAGCTACCGGCGCATCCGGATTCAAAGTAGTGAACGCCAGCCAGCCCACTACCGCGAACGCAGCAACCGACGCCGCCGCCCGCAAAGCGTAAGTCTGCATCCTGCGTGCGGCGAACACGGAACGCGTGGCGCGCGGGGCCAGCACCGTGGGCTCCTGCGCCAGCTGTTCGCTGACGCGCGCGCTGAATCCGGGCCTGCCGCTAATAGTGCGCGCACCGCGCATGGCGTCGCCGATCAAATGATAGGTGTCCCAGGTTTCGCACGATGCCGCATCGGATTTGAGCTTTGCAATTTCACGCGCGGCCTCATCGGCATCCAGCTCACCATCCATCAGGGTTGATACACTTTGCAAACGTTCCATCTCACCATCTCCTGTCTGTGCTCGTGCCGAGCAGGGGTCGTAATTGTTCTGCTATGGCTTCCCGCGCCCGGAAAATACGCGACCGTACCGTACCTATGGGGCAATTCATGACGGAAGCTATTTCCTCGTAACTCAAGCCTTCCATTTCCCGCAACGAAATCGCGGTGCGCAAGTCCTCTGGCAACTTATCCAGCGTTTGGTTCACGGTATCCGCCACCTGGCGGCTCATCATCTGGTTTTCCGGCGTATTAAGATCCTGCAAATGCTCTGTTTCACCCAAAGCCTCGGCCTCTTCGGCATCCATGGCGGTTGAGGTCGGCGCACGACGTCCTGCCGCCACCAGATAATTCTTGGCGGTATTGATACCGATCCGGTATAGCCACGTGTAAAAAGCACTGTCACCGCGAAAATTCGGCAGCGCACGATAGGCTTTTATAAAGGCTTCCTGCGCCACATCCTCCACCTCCGCCGCGTCCCTGATGAAGCGTGACAGCAAGCGGATCAGTTTGCGTTGATACTTCGCGACCAACAGCTCAAATGCATGCTTGTCGCCACGTTGTGCGCGCTCGACCAACTGCTGGTCGATTTCGCGGTCACTCATGAACCCTGTCCCTGTTATCGTTATTTTGCAGGCCGCCCCTGGTACCTGCTGTTACCCAATCGCACTCAAGCATCGCAATTCGGGGAAAGCCGGCAGTATACCCAACCCACAGACCCAATACCCGGCCATTCGCAGGAACTGCGCCGATCCTGTATGAAAAGTCACCCTGAATAGCCGCGACACGGCGCTGACCGCAAACCGGAAAATAAGTTCTGGAGCTATTTAACCCGGGGCCGGCCGGAGTTCATAACGTAGAAAGCGACGCTCTCCGGCTTCAAACAAACCCTGGATCAGCAGCGCCAGCAGCGCTGCCGGCACCGCGCCCGCCAGCATCATGGCGTGGTCATTCACTGCCAGCCCGGCCACGATACGTTCGCCGTAACCGCCGGCGCCGATGAACGCCGCGATGGTAGCCGTGCCCACGTTGATCACCGCCGAAATCTTGATCCCCGCCAGTACCGAAGGCAGCGCCAGCGGCAAATCAATCAGCCGTGTCACCGCACCCGACCGCAGCCCCAAAGCATAGCCTGCCTGCCGCAAACCGCGGGCCACGCCCACCAGCCCGCTCTCCGTGTTGCGCACGATGGGCAGCAGGCCATACAAAAACAAGGCAATCACCGCCGGCGCCATACCGATGCGCCCCAGCGCCGCAATCAGAAACGCCAGCAACGCCAGCGCTGGAATGGTCTGCAGCACACCGCTGACACCCACTATCCACGGCCGCGCCCGGCGCGAACGGGCTGCCCACACACCCAGCGGCACACCCACACCGACGCTTAAACCCAGCGCGCCAAACACCAGAATGCAGTGCTCAACTGTTAGCCGCCAGAAATCGGCGGCGAACAGTTGCGCGAGCCAGCCTGGCCTGGATTGCGTTGCCGTAGGTTTGCCTCCGCTATTCAGAAAATCCGCTGCGACGCGCGCAAACGGCTGACCATCCAACTCGGCTGTGCCATTCATGCGGATCATTGCCTCGCCGGAAATGCCGCCTGCCATTCCTTGCAAGGCGCCAAACGCTATGGGGTTACGCTGCGGCAAATCCTTGCGATACACCAGCACCGCTTCATACGGCGGAAAAAACGCGCGGTCATCGGCCAGCACTTTCAAACCGTAGCGACCCAGCTTGGCGTCGGTGGTGTAAACATCGATCACATCCACCCGCCCACCTTTGATCGCTTCGTAAGCAAGCCCGTGATCCAGCCCCACCGGCCGTGCGGTGAGCACATAGGCCTCGCGCAATGCCGGCCAGCCATCCTTGCGATGCAAAAATTCCTGCGACAGTCCGTAGCGCAAATCCGCAACACCTGTCAGATCGGAAATCTTTGCGATGCCCAACGCCTGCGCGCGCGACGCCCCCATTGCCAGCGCATACGAATTGCCGAAACCCAGCGGCGCACTCAGCGCCAGTCCATGCGCATCCAGCGCGGCATTCAGTTCCGCCAGCGACGGCACACGCTTTAACCCCAGCAGCTCGAACGCCAGCGTGCCGGTGTATTCCGGGTATACATCAATCGCCCCGCTTTTCAGCGCGGCAAACAGAATCGCGGTATTGCCCAAACCCTGCCGATGGGTGGCGCTCGCAGTGCCCGTGCCCTGAATGCGCTGCGTTGCAATCTCACCCAGGATGTACGACTCGGTGAAACGCTTGGAGCCTACGGTAACGGTTTCGCCGGCGGCTGCGGATAGCGACAACAGCAGTGCGCACAAAAGGCCCATGGCACACGCATACCTCATTCTTAAAAATTTATATAAGTATTTTATTTTATTGTACATTTTAACAATCTGTCCAGCTATCGCTTGCGATAAGTTTCCCTGCGATGACCAATCGATAGCGCCAGCACTACAAGACGGCTATCGTGAATTTCGCAAATCACACGAAAATCGCCGATGCGATAGCGCCAAAGTCCCGAGAGGTCTCCCGACAGCGCATCGCCAAAATGACGCGGATTTTTGCAGCCCTCAATCCGCTCATCAAGCCAATCCACTATGCGCCCCGCGACCGGTTTATCGAGTTTACCCAGCTGTTTTTGCGCAAACGGCGAGATTTCAACCGTCCAGGCCAAGCGCCTTCCTCACCGCAGCAATCGACTTCGCCTTGCCGCCCGCATCGCGCGCGCGCTGCGCGAGCACCGCATCTTCCTGATCTTCAAGGTAACGAATCACCGCTTCGCGCACGATGGAACTTTTGTTGCTGCCTTTGGCGGCGGCGACTTTGGCGACGCGATCTTCGAGTTCCTTTTCCAGTCTCAACGCCAGCATGAGTAGACTCCCAAAATTGTCAGACATTGTACAACATTCACATGCGATTGCCATCAACAAGCGCAACGGGTTAGCCGCAGAATGTTGGGCTTCGCAGTCTTTGCCCACAACTTACGACGCAAAGCGACGCGTAGTTATGCAGCCTTGCGCCGCAGCGCCCGCGCGCTTTCAAGCATCTGCCTGGCGTCGCGCCTGAGCGAGGCGATTTCGGATGGTGTCAAGGCTCTCGGCCCGCGTGAGATAGCGGGCTTCGGATTCGGTGAGACGGTCAACGCCGTATCCGAAAGTTTGCTGAAACCAGACTTCGAGTGCCTTCCCATGTTTGGCTCTCAATACAGACAAAGTGTCGTCGGACAAAGTCAGTTTCGCCGGATCGGCTTGCCCGGTCAAGCTGGTGGCACGAGATTTCTCCGATCCATCTGCGCGCTGCCATCACTATCTTGCAGCGGATTGTTTTTGTAGATACAATAACCTCATGCGAATCACGTTCGATCCGGCCAAGCGAGAGAAAACGCTGGCCGAACGCGGACTGGATTTCGCGGATGCCGCGTTAGTCTTTGCAGGCGTCACGCTTGAGGTCGAAGATACTCGAAAGAACTACGACGAAACGCGCATCATCTGCTACGGCCTGTTGGCAGGGCGAATGGTTGTGGTGGGCTACACCCCGCGTGGCGCGGATCGCCATATTTTCAGCATGAGGAAAGCCAATGAACGCGAACAAGCTCGTATCGCGCCGCGCCTTGAGGTCTGACCTCACCCGGGTCGATGCACACACGATCAAGCCTGATGAATATCAGGAACTCCCCGAACTTACCGATGCCATGCTCGCCCGCGCAAAGGTGAACAAGGGCGGAAGGCCGGTGTCCGCAAACCCTCGTAAGTTGATCTCGCTGCGCTTGCCCGCCGATGTTATCGAACGGTGGAAGGCTACAGGCCCAGGTTGGCAGACGCGCATGGCGGATCGGCTAGGCAAAGGCCGGTGAAGCGGTCAAGAGTGCGGTGCGCACGCTTACTGAGAAATCGATTAATGGCCCGGCGGAGTCGGATTCGAACCGACAGGCCGGCGTTTGTGCATAGGTACCCGCGCAGAACTATGTTTAAGCTTTACGCTTGCGTTTGGACGGTTTATCCACCGGCAGCAGGCTGGTGTATTGCTGATACAACTCCAACAGAAACGCCACGCGCTCGGCGTCGTAGCGCTTGTGGGCTGCCTACAGCTTGTTGTATTTCGTCGCCTTTCCTCGAGTGCGTATTCCGGACCAAGGTGACCGCTATTTCCGGACGAACGTGACCGACGATTCCGTTTGATCGTGACCGCGGATTCCGTTTGATCGTGACCGATTTTGGGCTTGGCCCGGAATCGCCGGTCACGATTGCGGAATTGCACCTGCTGGCCATAATGTACACAGCATTCAAACAGATCGATCCAATGCTGAACAGCGGCGCGGATTTCGACGCCGAGTACAAAATGGCGATTGGGACGCGAAACAATCACTCATGAAAATATCAATCCCATTGGAAGACATCATGATCGCGCCCGGCAAGCGATTCGATCCTGCTGAACACACCGACAAGGACGTGATTTCCCGCACTAGGAATCTTTATGGTGTGATTGCAGAAGTAATGGATATCGTGGTTGATGGCAAAATAGCTCACATTGAATTCCGGGATGCGACGCCGGAAAAGCACAGGGAAGCCATAAGAAAACTGCACAAAGGCGTTGAGGAAACGAAAAAAGGCCGGCGTGCAAAAGCCCTGAACTTGTCCAAGGAAGTCCTTGCTGTAATTCCCGAAAACCTTGATGCCCGCCGGAATCTGGCAAAGGTGTACCTGGAACTAAACGACATCGAAATGGCGAAGAAGACGTTCAATGAAGTCCTGCAATTGAACCCGACTGATCATGGTGCAGCAATCTCCCTTGGAAACATTTACGCCCGAAATGAAGGCAACCTGGACGTGGCCGCGTTCTATTACGATCTCTGTCTTCAACACCATCCGGGGGATGCAATGCTGGCCTGCAACTACGCAGCTCTGATGCTTGAGAAGGGCGAATTTCAGAAGGCGGAAGTACTATTCAAGCAGGCTATCAAGGGCGGGAATTTGCCCAACGCCTATTATGGACTGGCCCTTCTTTACCGGATGGCGGGTGAGCTTGATGCCGGTAAGAGCATTCTGGAAACGATGTTTGCCCGGGTACCGCAACAGACTTTGGCAAAAGAATATGCTGGGATATACGCCGAAGCCAAAAACCTCTTTAGCGAGTTGAGCAAAGAGAAAAAACATTGAGCTAGGTCAGCCAGAATTTTGCTCCAGATAGAACTCAAGAATCTCACCAGCGGTTAGATATCCCGTACTCGCAGAAGCTGGAGCGCAGTCAATTTTTAGCGCACTGGTCGTTTACGAACGCGCTATTGTGCCTCTATCCCCGCCTGCTTAACCACCCTGATCCACTTGGCCACTTCTGATTTGATGTAGGCCTCGTGCTCGTCGAGCGTGCTGCCCACTGGCTCGGCGCCCTGCTCGATCAAAAATTTGCGGTTCGCCGGATCACGCAATGACGCCACCAGCGCGCCGTTCAGGCGTTCGGCAATCGCGCGTGGTATGCCTGCGGGGCCGATGAAGCTGAAGCCGCTGCTCACCACATAGCCGGGCATGCCCGCTTCGATCATGGTCGGCACATCTTTCGCAAAACCGGCACGCTTCTCGCCGGTTTGAGCGATGAGCCTGATGCGTCCTGTCTGTACATGGCCGGAGACGAGCGGCAGGCTGGAGAATTGCAGTTGCACATGGCCTGCCACCAGATCGATGATCGCTGGCCCTGCGCCTTTGTAAGGCACGTGTGTGATCTTGATGCCGGCCATCGAATTGAACAGTTCAACCGACATATGCCCGACAGTGGCACGTCCCGACGACGAACAAAACAGTTGACCGGGTCGTGTTTTGGCGAGCGCGATCAGTTCTTTCACATTCTTCACTGGCAACGAGGGATGCACCACCAGCCCGGAAGGCACGTCAACGATCAAGCCCAATCCGATGAAGTCTTTCACCGTGTCGTAGGGCATTTTCTTGATCATTGAAGGATTGATGACATAACTCGCCGCCACCAGGCCCGTGGTATAGCCGTCGGGCGGACTCTTCGCAATAATCTCGCTGCCAATGGTACTGCCGGCGCCAGGCCGGTAATCGAACACCAGTTGCTGGCCGAGAAACTCGGTCATCTTCGGTTGCAGCAATCTAAAAAACACATCGCTGTTGCCGCCCGGCGCAGCGGGGTTCACCACTCTGATCAGCTTGTTGGGGAAGCCTTGTGCGCCAGCAGGTGCGGCCGTCACAATGCCAACAGCAATGCTGGCAATCTGAAAAATTCGTTTCGTGATGTTCACGGATTTCTCCTCGTTATTTTTTGATTTCTATTCCGCCTTGATCCTGGCCTCGCGCACCACCTTGCCCCACAGCGCGACTTCCTTGCGCAGAAATTCGCCGAACGCCGCCGGCGTACCACCCACCACCTCGACATCCTGACTGGTGAAATATTTGCGCACGTCACTGGAATTGAGTATGCGATTGAACTCTATATTGAGCTTGGCGACCACGGCCCTGGGTGTGCCCGCAGGCGCGGCGACGCCCCAAAACACACTGCCCTCGCAACCGGGCACGCCCGCTTCGGCCATGGTCGGCACATCGGGAAATGCCTTCAACCGCACCGGCGTGGTCACCGCCAGCGCGCGCACGCGTCCGGCCCTGATAAATGCACTGGCAGCAGTCGGATTGTTAAACATCACCGGCACCTGCCCCGCCATCAGCGCCGTCATCGCCGGACCGCTGCCTTTATAGGGCACATGCACCAGCTGGGTATTGCTCACCAGCTTGAACAATTCCATGATGAGATGGGTGGAAGAACCATTGCCGGATGTGCCATACACCAGCGCGCCCGGCTTGGCGCGCGCTGCGTCGATCAACTCTTTCACGGTTTTGTACGGCGTGGCAGCGCCCACCAGCATCATCGAGGGCGAGGTGCCTGCGTTGATCACCGGCGTAAAATCCTTGAGCGTGTCGATCTTGATTTCGGGGTACAGCGCATTCATCACCACGAACGGCACCGACACGATCAGCAATGTGTGGCCGTCGGGATTGCCTTTGGCCGCGATCTCGGTGCCGATCACCGTGCCCGCGCCGCCACGGTTATCCGCCACCGAGCCGGGCGCGAAACCTTCATTGAGCCCGTGCACCAGAAACCGTGCGAGCACATCATTGCCGCCGCCTGGCGGAAACGGAATCACCACGCGTATGCCGCGGCCCTTGGCGGGGAAATCGGCGGCAGCAACGGATTGCGCTTGCGCTGAGTGCGCTCCCCATAGGAGCAAACCGGCGATAAGCGCCAATAGCGCACAGCATTTTAGTACGTGAACCATAAATGGAGTCCGCCAGATTTTCTACGAGATACAAGAGCAGGCAAATGCTATGATAATTTACTGTTTAAAAACAATTACTTACGTATTTTAACTGTCTTGCCTTGTTTGCCGTACCAATCAAGGATTTGTTCGCCGGTCCAGAACAACACGCCGGGTTTTTTGCGCAATGTTTTGAACACGGTTTCAAAATACTTGATGCGGTGCGCGACACCGGAGATATACGGATGCACGCCTATCGCCATTATTTTCGCGCGCGTCCTGCCTTCTTCATACAGGCGCTCGAAATGATCCATCGTGCGCGTGACGAATTCGTTGCTGGAATGGTGCTGCACCATCATCATCGGTATGTCGTTGCACTCCACGTTATACGGCATCGCCACCACCTTGCCGTAGCGGGTGCGGATGTCGCAAGGCTCATCATCGATGATCCAGTCGGCGATGTATTTGATGCCGGCCTCGGCCAGATAGTCCGGCGTGTAATAGGTCTCGGTCAGCCCCGGCGACAGCCAGCCTACCGGCGCCTTGCCGGTAAACGCTTTGATGGTTTTCACCGTGCGCTGAATCATCGCGCGCTGATCTTTCTCAACGTGTATCGGCTGCTGATCGTAGGAGTGACCGACAAACTCCCAGCCGGATTTCAGCGATTCTTCAGCCACCCGCGCGTAATCGCTGCATACCCGCGCATTGGTGAACAGCGACGCTTTGATATCCAGATCATCCAGCGCCTGCTTCATGCGCCAGAAGCCGACGCGCATGCCATACTCGTGCCACGCCCAGTGCGCAAAATCCGGCAGGCGATTGACATTGGTCGGTGGCGGCAACACTTGCCGCGGCATCGGGCGGTGGATGTCCCACACTTCGACGTTGATAATGGGCCAGATCACCACGCGCGCGCCGCCGGGCAGCTTCAACGGCGGGCGGTCGATAATGGCGGAATAGTCTAAGCGTTGGGAAGGCAACATGATTTTTAGCGTTTGAAATGAGCGGACTTTCGCGTCACGATTATACGGGCAATTTGCATCTACAGCGGCGATTGACTACCATGCGGCAGCGAGGAGATTCCCCATGAAACGCACAGCGTGCGTTTGTTGTCACTGGCAGCGGTTGCGATCAGCACCGCTGCTGCGCAAAACTACCCCACGCGCCCGATCCGCCTGATCGTGCCCTTTCCGCCCGGCGGCAACATCGACATTACCGCGCGCGCGATCGCGCCGGGCTTGACCGAGCTGCTCGGTCAAACCATTGTCATTGATAATCGCGGTGGCGCGAGCGGCCTTATCGGCACCGATCTGGTCGCCAAATCCAATGCAGACGGTTACACGCTGGTGCTCGCATCCAGCGGCACCGTCACCGTGGCGCCGTCGCTCTACGCCAAAATGCCCTACGACTCGGTGAAAGATCTGTCGGCAATTACGCTGCTATCCTACGTGCCCATCGTGCTGGTGGTGAACCCCAACCTGCCGGCGAAGTCGATCAAGGAATTTATCGCGCTGGCAAAATCGCGGCCCGGCAATATGACCATGTCTTCGCCCGGCAGCGGCACCACCAATCAGCTCGCGGGCGAACTATTCCAGCTGAAAACAGGAACCAAGTTCCTGCACGTGCCCTACAAAGGCGCCGGCCCGGCGCTGATCGACTTGATGGGCGGACAGGTGGACATGCTGTTCGATCAACTGAGCGCATCCAGCAATTACATCAAAATTGGTAAATTGCGCGCACTGGTGGTGGCGGGCGACAAGCGCAACCCCGTGATCCCCGATGTGCCGACCATGACCGAAAGCGGTCTGAAGAACTGCGAAGCCGGTACCTTCACCGCGCTCATGGGCCCGGCCAGATTGCCGCGCGAAATAATCAACCGGCTCAATACGGCGGGCAACAAAACGCTGGCCATGGCCGCGACGCGCGATCGTTTTGCCGCGGTGGGCGCGGACATACTCGGCGGCACGCCGGCGCAACTCGATGCACACCTGAAACTGGAACTGGCGAAATGGACGCGCGTCGCCAAGGTTGCCAATATCAAGCTGGATTAAGCCACGGCCGCTCTATACGATAAACCGCTTCAAACGCATCGAGCTGATTGCGATATTGCACCGTGCGCGCAATAGCGTGCGACGAGCCTTCATGATAGCGCGTTGTCGATGCGGCCAACCGCCTGCGGTTGGCCGCCATTGCTACGCGTCCTTGCCGTCTTCCCTGTATTTCTTGATCATGGGCAAGATAAACGGGATCAGTATGGAAATCACCGACATCACCACCAACGTAATGGTAATTGCGCTGCCGAAGAAAATCTTAGGATTGGCGCCGGATATCGTCATCGCCTGGCGGAACGATTGCTCCATCATGCCGCCCAGCACCAGCGACAGCACCAAGGGTGCTACGGGTATGTCAACCTTGTCGAACACGTAGCCGACCACACCAAACATCAGAATCAGATACAGATCGGTCATGCTGCCGTTAATCGCGTAAGCGCCGATCACCGAAATCGCGATGATCAACGGATACAAAATGCCGGAGGGTATTAACAGCAGCCGCACAAAGATGCCGATCAGCGGCAAATTCAATATCAGCAGCATCACATTGCCGATATACATGCTGTCAATCAGCCCCCACACCAGGTCAGGCCGGTTCTGGAACAGCAGCGGTCCTGGCTGGATGCCGTACATGATGAAGGCGCCCATCAGCACCGCGGTCGCGCCGCCGCCGGGAATACCGAGCGTGAGCAGCGGCACCATCGCACCTGCGGTATCGGAGTTGTTCGCCGCTTCCGGTCCGGCAACACCTTCAATCGCGCCGTGACCGAATTCGGCCGGGTTTTTCGAAAGGCGTTTCTCGGTGGTATACGACATGATCGAAGCAATGGTGCCGCCCGCGCCTGGCAGCACGCCGATGATGAAGCCGATAGTGCCGCCGCGCCAGATGGGTCCTATCGAACGCAGCCATTCCTCTTTGGTCAGCCACAGCGGGCCGGTAATTTTCATCGCCTTGGCGCCAGTGCCTTTCAGGATACCCTCGAGGCCACGGAACACTTCCGCCACCGCGAACAGACCCACCACCACCACCACGAAGCCCACGCCGTCCTGAAACTCCGGCACGCCCATGGTGAAACGCGCCTGGCCGCTTTGCAGATCAATGCCGATGGTGGCAATGACCAGTCCGAGTAAGGTCGCCAGCAGGCCTTTTGCCGCCGATTTTCCGGTCAGCGTGGACACCGCCGTCATCGCAAATACCATCAGCGTGAAATATTCCGCCGGCCCGAACTTGAGCGCCATCGATGACAACGGTATCGCAAACACCGTCAGCCCCACCACGCCCAACGTGCCGGCGATGAACGAGCCTATGGCCGATACCGCGAGCGCCGCGCCGGCCCTGCCTTTCTTCGCCATCTCGTAGCCGTCGATGGAAGTCATCACCGAGGCCGCCTCGCCCGGCGTGCGAATCAGAATCGCCGTGGTCGAACCGCCGTATTTGGTGCCATAGTAAATGCCGCACATCATGATCAGCGCGGAAGTCGGATTCATGCCAAAGGTCACGGGGATTAATAACGCAATGCCCGCCGATGGCCCAATCCCCGGCAGCACGCCGATGATGGTGCCCAGAAACACACCGACAAAAGTGTACCAAAGATTGATCGGCGTCAGGCAAACCGCGAAGCCGTTGATAATATGGGTAAGCGTATCCATGTTGATGGCTCCTTAGAACGGCAGTATGCCGGCTGGCAGATTCACGCCCAGCCACTTGGTAAACGCATAATAGCTGACAAAACTGTAAATCACTGAGGTCAGACAATTGGTCCAGCGCTTACCCTTATTGAAATAATTCGTCATCACCAGAAGAAATAATGACGTGGCCACCGCATAACCCAGGGGTTCAAACAATGCAAAATAAATGCCGGTAACCACCACCACACCGGCAACAATCTTGTATGACGCCCAGTCGAACGGCGTGCCAGCATCTGCTGCCTTGGCCGCAAGCTCGCTCTTGTGATTCTTGATCATCTCGACGAGCAGCATCACCGCCGCAATCACCAGCCCGCCGCCGAGCAATCGCGGAAACGCCTTGGGCCCCAGTGGATCGCCTATTTCAAGCGTGGGAATTTGTGTCGTCGCCCAGAAATAGACACCTATCAACACCAAAATACCTGTAAATATGATTCGATCCACCATGTTATTTTCTCTCTTAGTCGATTGGTTGGCCACGCCGACACTCACTTTCCCTACACCCGCCTAGCATCGGCGCTCTCCCCCACCACAAAGCGCGTCAGCAGTTTACCTAAGAATGATGCTGCTGTGTTGCGGATGTGCGCCAAAGTTACACTACGCTATGCACTGCCCTCAAATTCAAATTTTCACATAAAATCCAATGGTTGTTTATTCCTCCCGCACCTGCTGCAAAATCGCCAGCGGTTTACCCTTTGCTCGCTAAAACAAATTCCCTGCGCGGTTTAAAGCCCGGAACGCCATCGCGTGCGTGGCAAACTCAGCAAACGCGGTGCACTGCAATATACAATGTAGCGCGGGCAAAAAATTGCCGACGTGACACATCTTCTATAGCTTGCTTCGTTCTCGATCTGAACTCGCCCTTGTGTTTTGCACCATCAGCGCCCCGGAAACGACTAAAATATCGCATCGGCGCGAGCAATCCTCAGTTTGGTTGGACCCTTCACAGCAGTTTTTCCTAACTAATTGATTCTAAAGAGTTAACCATGACATACGATCCGTTTAATGCTATCCGGGAATTTAAACTCAACTCCGGCAAAACCGGGAAATATTATTCGCTGGCCGCGCTCGAAGAAGCGGGCTTGGGCAAAACCTCGCGTCTGCCGGTAAGTTTGCGTGTGGTGCTCGAATCGGTGCTGCGCAATTGCGACGGCAAGCGCATCGGCGAAGATCGCGTTAAAGAACTCGCCGGCTGGCTGCCCAATGCGGAGCGCACACAGGAAGTGCCCTTCGTGCTCGCGCGCATCATGCTGCAGGACATGGCGGGATTTCCCGCGCTGAACGATTTTGCCGCGATGCGCGCCGAAGCGCAGCGCCAGAAATTCGACCCCACCCGCATCGAGCCGCTGGTGCCGGTGGATCTGGTTGTCGATCACTCTGTGGTTGTCGACGTGCATAACTCGACCGACGCGCTGCGCAAGAATATGGAAATCGAATTTGAGCGCAACGGCGAGCGTTACACCTTTCTCAAGTGGGCCAAGCAGGCGTTCTCCGGCATCCGCGTGGTGCCTCCCGGCAACGGTATCTGCCACCAGGTCAACCTCGAATACCTGTCGCGCGGCGTATGGGAAAAAGACGGCGTGTATTACCCCGATTCCACCGTCGGCACCGACTCGCATACCACCATGGTTAACGCCATCGGCGTGCTGGCCTGGGGCGTGGGGGGCATCGAGGCCGAAGCCGGCATGCTGGGACAGCCGTATTACTTTCTCACGCCCGATGTGGTCGGCGTGCATATGAGCGGCAAGCTGCGCGACGGCGTCACTGCGACCGACCTGGTGCTGACGGTCACCGAACTCTTGCGGAAAACCAAAGTCGTCAACAAGTTCGTTGAGTATTTCGGCGAGGGCGCCGAGTCGCTGTCCCCCACCGATCGCGCCACGGTTGCTAACATGGCGCCCGACTACGGCGCCACCTGCGGTTTTTTTGCGATTGATGACAAGGCGCTCGAGTACTACCGCATGTCGGGCCGCGAACAACACTGCGACGCGATCGAGTCCTACCTCAAGGCGCAGGGCATGTATGGCATCCCCAAGAAAGGCGAGATCGACTATTCGCAGGTGGTTGAACTCGATCTGTCGACCGTGCGTCCCAGCGTGTCGGGACCGAAGCAGCCAGAGGACCGCATCAACCTTGAAGGCATCAAGAGCCGCTTCACCGAGCTCTACGCGAAGCCCGTGGCCGAAAACGGCTACAACAAACCCGCCGCCGATATGGCCAGGCGCGTGCCCGTGGCAAACAAAACCAACATGGATGTGGGCAACGGCGACGTGCTGATCGCCGCGATTACCTCCTGCACCAACACCTCCAACCCGTGGGTGCTGCTTGCCGCCGGCCTGCTCGCCAAGAAAGCGGTCGAAAGAGGGATGAAGCCGCATCCGCGCGTCAAGACTTCGATGGCCCCCGGCTCCAAGGTCGTCACGGCGTACCTGAAGCAGGCCGGCCTGCTGCCGTACCTGGAGCAGCTCGGCTTCCACGTCGTCGCCTACGGCTGCACCACCTGCATGGGCCTCGCAGGCCCGCTGGACAAGGATCTCGAAGATACCGTGATCAAGAGCGACTTGATCTGTGCGGCGGTGCTCTCGGGCAACCGCAACTTCGAAGCGCGCGTGCATCAATCACTCAAAGCCAACTTTCTGATGAGCCCGCCGCTGGTGGTGGCGTTTGCGCTTGCAGGCACCGTGCTGAAAGACATGAGCAGCGATCCTATCGGCAACGACAAGGACGGCAAGCCGGTGTTCCTGAAAGACCTGTGGCCCACGCCCGCCGAAGTGGAAGCGCTGATGAAGTTCGCCACCGACAGCAACAACTTCAAGCGTGAATACGGCGATCTCGCGGGCGCCAAAGACCTGTGGGACGCCATTCCCGAGGCCAAAGGCGCGCTGTTCCAGTGGGACCCGAAATCAACCTACATGCTCGAACCACCATTGTTTGAAGGATTCAAGCGTGAGTTGCCCAAAGTCACCGATATCAAAGGCGGTCGCGCGCTCGGCATTTACGGAAATAAGCTCACCACCGACCACATCAGTCCCGTGGCGCCGATCCGCAAGGGCACGCTGGCCGGCGACTGGCTGGTTGCAGCAGGCAGCACTGATTTGTCGAGCTTCGGCTCGCGCCGCACCAACCACGAAGTCATGGTGCGCGGCGCGTTTGCCAACCCGCGCATTAAAAACCTGCTCGCAGCCGGCACCGAAGGTGGCGTCACTATTCATCAGCCCAGCGGCGATAAGATGACCATCTTTGAAGCGTCGATGCGTTACCAGAACGTCGACAAGGTGCCGCTGTTTATCTTCGGCGGCGAAGAATACGGCACCGGATCATCGCGCGACTGGGCAGCCAAAGCCACGCAAATGCTGGGTGTAAAGGTGGTGGTGGCACGCGGCTACGAGCGCATCCATCGCTCCAATCTGGTCGGCATGGGCGTGCTGCCCTGCCAGTTCAAGGGCAACGACAGCGTGCAGTCACTCAATATCACTGGCAAGGAAACCTATGATCTCATCGGCGTTCAAGGCGGCGATCTAAAACCCCTGCAGGATGTCACGTTGGTGATTCATCGTGCCGATGGCAGCAGCCAAAACGTGACGGTCACGCTGCGCCTGGATTCGCCGATCGACGTGGAATACCTGAAGCACGGCGGTATTCTGCCGTTTGTGTTGCGGGAGTTGATGGCTGCGTAATTTTTCTTATCTATCAGTGCGAACGGCAAAATCAACTACTTCCCTCACCCCTAGCCCCTCTGCTCCGCTTCAAGTGTTCCCTTGTCCCGGAGGGAGAGGGGAATAAACCCTCGCCCTTCGGGACAAGGGAACACTTGCCGCGAAGCAGAGGGTGGCGCGCAGCGCCGGGTGAGGGAAGAAGTTGACTTTTCGTTCACGCTGAAGCGTTCTAACTTTTTAGCGTTTTTCTGGAGTCACACAAATGCCCGTCGACACCTTCAAAACCCTGCGCGATTTCACGCCCTCCCCCGGTAGAGCCGGCAAATTTCACTCACTTGCCGCACTCGAAGCAGCAGGCCTGGGCAAAATTTCGCGCCTGCCGCGTTCCATACGCGTGGTGCTTGAAGCGCTGGTGCGTCACTGCGACGGCAAGAGAGTCAGCGAAGAACACGTCAAAGCGCTGGCCGCATGGCAAGCCAACGGCGAGCGCACCATGGAGATTCCGTTCGTGGTGGTGCGCATCGTGCTGCAGGATTTGATCGGCTTCGGCACCCTGAATGATCTCTCCGCCATGCGCGCGGCGGCGGAGCGTCTGGGCGTGCCACCCGGCAACATCGAGCCGCTAGTACCGGTGGATGTGGTGGTCGATCACTCGGTGGAAATTGATGTCTACAACCGCCCGGATGCGGTGCAGCGCAATCAGGAAATCGAGTTCAAGCGTAACGCCGAACGTTATCTCTTCGTCAAATGGGCGCAGGGCGCGTTCAAGACGGTGCGCGTGGTGCCGCCGGGCAACGGCATCATTCATCAAATCAACATGGAGCATCTGTCGCGCGGCGTGTTTGAAAAAGATGGCGTGTGGTTCCCCGACACCGTGTTCGGCACCGACTCGCACACCACTATGGTTAACGGCATTGGCATCGTGGCGTGGGGCGTGGGCGGCATCGAAGCCGAAGCCGGCATGCTGGGCCAGCCCAATGCCTTTCTCACGCCGGATGTGGTGGGCTGTCACATGACAGGCAAGCTACGCGAAGGCGTCACCGCCACTGATCTTGCGCTGACCGTCACCGAACTCATGCGCAAAGCCAAAGTGGTCGGCAAATTCGTCGAGTTCTTTGGCGCAGGCGCTACCGCACTGACGGCGGCCGACCGCTGCACCGTCGCCAACATGGCGCCCGAGTACGGCGCGACTATGGGTTACTTCCCGGTGGATGAAAAGACGATCGAGTATTTCCGCACCACCGGCCGCGAGCCGGAGCAAGTTGCGGCGATTGAGGCTTACTTCAAGGCGCAGAACATGTTCGGCATGCCCGCGCCCGGTGAAATCGATTACAGCCAGTTGATTGAACTGGACCTCGCTTCCATCGTGCCCAGCCTGTCGGGACCGAAACGCCCGCAGGATCGAGTCAGCCTGCCCGACCTCGGTCGCAATTTCGATGCGCTGTTCTCGGCGCCCACTGACAAAAACGGCTATGCCCGCCCTGCCGATGATCTGAATCGCCGCGTGCCCAGCGGCCATGATGCGTTTGATGTGGGCCACGGCGACGTGCTTATCGCTTCCATCACTTCCTGCACCAACACCTCCAACCCGGCGTTGTTGATCGCCGCAGGCTTGTTCGCTAAACGCGCGAATGAGCGCGGCCTGAAAATTAATCCGCGCGTCAAAACCTCGCTCGCGCCCGGCTCCAAGGTGGTCACCGCCTACCTGCGTGATGCGGGCCTGTTGCCCGAACTTGAAAAGCTCGGCTTCGGCGTCGTCGCCTACGGCTGCACCACCTGCATGGGTGCGGCAGGGCCATTGGACGCCAAACTCGAAGAAGCCGTGGTGTCGAAAGACCTCGTCACAACTGCCGTGCTCTCCGGCAACCGCAATTTCGAAGCGCGCGTGCATGCCAACCTGCGTGCGAACTACCTCGCCAGTCCCGCGCTGGTGGTGGCCTACGCGCTGGCCGGCACGGTGCGCACCGATCTCACCAAAGACCCGCTGGGTACCGGCACGGACGGCAAACCCGTGTATCTGCAAGACCTGTGGCCCACCGACGCCGAAGTCGCATCGCTGCTGAAATTCGCCGCCAACGCCGATCACTTCCGCCGCGAATATGGCGACCTGTCAGGCAACAAGGCACTGTGGGATGCCATCCCCACCATCGAAGGTGCGGTCTACAAATGGGATGCGAAATCCACCTTCATCAAGGAACCGCCGTTCTTTGACGGCGTCACCCGCACGCCGGGCGCGGTCACCGATATCGTGGGCGCACGCGCGCTGGCAATACTCGGCGACTCGATCACCACCGACCACATCAGCCCCTCCACCAAAATCCGTCCGGGCACACCCGCCGGCAAGTGGCTCTCCAACTACGACGCGCCGCCGGCGGAGTGGGGCCACTTCGGGGTGCGCCGCTGCAATCATGAATTGATGGTGCGCGGCACCTTTGCCAATGTGCGCCTGCGCAACCTGGTCGCCCCCGGCACCGAAGGCCCCATCACCAGGGTGCAGCCCGGCGGCGAACAAATGACCATCTTTGAGGCGTCCGAAATCTACCGCGCAAAAAACACGCCGCTGGTGATCTTCGGCGGTGACGACTACGGCATGGGTTCATCGCGCGACTGGGCCGCCAAAGGCGTGCAACTACTTGGTGTCAGAGCCGTCATCGTCAAAAGCTTTGAGCGCATACACCGCGCCAACTTGATCGGCATGGGCGTACTGCCGTTGCAGTTCAAATCAGGCGACAGCGTGACATCGCTCGGCATCAACGGCACCGAAACCTTCACCATCGAAGGTATCAATGGCGGCAACGTCAAACCGTTGCAGGATGTTGCCATGTTAATTACGCGTGCCGATGGCAGCACGCAGCGCGTGGCGCTCACCCTGCGCATCGACACCGGCATTGAAGTCGATTACCTGAAGCACGGCGGCATTCTGCCGTATGTGCTGCGGGATTTAGTGGCCGCTGCGTAGGGCGGGTTAGACGCGCCCTTTGCGTCGTAACCCGCCGCTGATGTAGAGCCGGCACGCTTTCTGTGCCCACGCGGTTCGTCATGCACTCCGTGGGCACACAGAACGTGCCCACCCTACCCTTATATGCTTTTCTACAACATTCGCCACTGCTCGCCAGCCGCCAGCGCCCGCCCATCACGCGCAAGCTTGAGCAAGTGCGCATGCAGCGAACGGCGCGCGGGCACGTGCAGTTTAGGCGACACATCGTCATAGACCACCGGCACCAGCTCATCGAGCGTCGCCACTTCGGCCTGTGCCAGCGCATCCACCACTTTTTTCTCGCGCTTCAGACGATGGGCAATGATTTTCACAATTTCTTCGCGCGGCGCCTCGATCACGTAACCGTGGCCCGGCGCGAACGCGGTAATGTCGTAGCTGCTTAACTTGTTCAGCGACGCAAAGTACTCAAACATGTCCCCATCGGGCGGTGAAATCACCACGGTGGAGCCTTGCATCACATGGTCGCCGGTGAACAGCCAGCCCGCGCCTTCGAGCAGATAACACAGATGGTTCGAGGCGTGCCCCGGTGTGTGTACGGCGCGGATTTTGAACCCGCCGCAATCCACCACGTCGTCGTTCGTCAGCGCGCGGTCCACTTTGAATTCCGTATCCTGCCGGCCGTCATCCGGCACTTTGCCGTAACCCAATATCTGTGCGCCGGTCGCCTGCTTGACGGCGCGGGATGACGGCGAGTGATCCTGATGCGTGTGGGTGCAAAAAATCCAGCGCAGCCGCTTGCCCACATGTTTGATCAGCAGATCGGCATGCGAGGCAATGTCAGGGCCCGGATCGATCAACGCCAGGTCGCCGGTGGCATCGCCAATAATGTACGCGTTGGTGCCCGGCCCGGTCATCATGCCGGGGTTGGGCGCGGTGATGCGCTGCACGCGCGGGTGGATGCGAACTAGTTCGCCGGGAATGATGGTTGCCATGATTGAAACGCTCCTGTTTCTGAATAGAATCTAAAACGTGCCTCTGCCCGCCTCGGCTCCCGCTTCTTCATAACCCGGCTGACCCGGCAGCAAACGACGTCCGTCTTTGTTTATGCGCGGCTCGATCACGGGTATATCGCCCAGCGCCTGCATGCGCTTGATCAGCGACGCCACATTGTCGTGCTCGGCAAACAGGCGCAGTGTATGCATGGTGGGTGTGCGTATGTCGAATTTTTTTTGTTTGTTGAGGCTCAGCGCTTCGCCGGGACGCACCCACAGGTGATCGATGGTTTCGCGATTGTCGTGTAGCGGCTTTTGTAATTCCGGTGCAGCCGCCACAAAGAACCGGGTATCGTAACGGCGTGGCGAACCTATCGGCGTGATCCAGTGACTGAAATAGGTTATCTGCTGCAGCGGCAGTCGCAGGCCTTCATCCTTGAGCATTTCGCTGAGTGGATGTTCGCCGTGTTCAACCCGGCTGCGGTACGCGTGAAAACGCTCCGCCCGCACGCTGTCATCCAGCGTGACGGTTTCACCACGCTCGTTGCACGCCAGCAGGATGCCCGCTTCTTCGAATGACTCACGTATCGCCGCCACCCAGTAGGCGAGCCCCCCGCTGACGATGCCAAGCTTGCGGCTGGCGGCGGCATCATCAAGCCCTGTGCATAACGCGGCGATGTCATCCGAACTGTCATGGCTATCCACAGCGCCACCCGGGAACACGTATGCTCCGGGCACGAACACCGACTGAAAATTGCGCTGCATCATCAGCACTTCAATACCTTGCGCTGTGTCACGCGCCAGGGTCACCGTCGCGGCTGGGCGAGGAGTCAAAATTTTAGTCATAAGTATTTGTTTTTATTGAAAATTATTCCATCTTTACACCAGCCACCTGGATAATGCGGCGGTTTTTTTCGATCTCGCCGCGTACGAACTGACCGAACTGCGCCGGCGTGGTCTTCGCCATAACATCGGCGCCGCCCACTGCGAGACGCTCTTTCACATCGGGCAGATTGAAGACACTGTTCATGTCCCTGTTCATTTTATCGACGATCGCGCGCGGCGTTCTGGCAGGCAGAAACACGCCGTACCACTGCACCAGTTCGATATCGGGATAACCGACCTCCTTCATGGTCGGCACCTCCGGCAGCGCGGATGAGCGCGCGCCACTGGTCACCGCCAGCGCATTCAGCCTTCCGGCTTTGGCATGCGGCACCACCGGCAGCAGCGACAGAAAACCAATCGGCACATGGCCGCCGAGATTGTCATTCAGCGCCGGGCCGGCGCCCTTGAAAGGGATATGCACCATGTCGATCTTGGCAAGTATCTTTAGCCATTCGCCCGCCAGATGCTGCGGGCTTGCCGTGCCTACTGAAGCGTACGAGTATTTGCGCTGTCCGGCGGTTGCAACCAGTTCCTTGATCGACTTCACGCCGGTCGAAGGATGCGCGGTAATGACCACCGGCGTGGTTGAAGCCAGCGTCACGGGTTCAAGATCCTTAAGCGGATCGTACGGCATGTTCTTGAACAGACTGACGTTGGTGACAATCTCCGACGACGCGCTCATCAGCACAGTGTAACCATCGGGCGCGGCCTTGGCCACGATGTCGGTACCGATCATCGCGTTGCCGCCGGGACGATTATCGATGACCACAGTTTGATTCCAGCGCTCGTACAACTTGGGCGCGACGTTGCGCGCGTTTATGTCTGTGCCGCCACCGGGTGCATAAGGCACCACGATGCGCACCGGGCGCGACGGATAGGCCGGTTGCGCCTGCGCGACGACTGCGGCAAGCGTCATCAGGCTTATGCTGGCTGCTGTTAGGAACCCGTTAATCATCGCCGTCCTCCCTCATCAGTGCAGTACATTTGGATTTTACGTCACTCAACGCGAATATTTGCCTCGCGCACCACATTGCTCCAAGGCTTGTATTCGACACTCACTTCATGTGCTCCTTAAATTCAAAACCTTTTTAACCACAGATGAACACAGATAAACGCAGATGAAATTCAAAACCCGTCATTCTGGCGGAAGCTAGACGGCAGACTCAGACCGAGTGGCCCATGTTGGTTATTTTAGACCATCAAGCCCGATAAAACTCGGCGATTGCGCATGGTGTAAGGACCGCCTTTCCCGGATGCATGTGCCGGAAAACTATCCGCTAACCTGTAGCGTGTGCTGTGCGCGCGATCCATAGCCGCAAGCGTAGCCCGTGACAATTCGTGCGCACAGCGCACGCTACGGTTTGCGGTGCCGGCGGCGCAAGACGCATTGGCACTACGCTGGCACCCTGGGCCGGAACGTACCGCGGTTCCGGCGATTATTTGATCGATCCGTCGCTACATGCGCAGAAACACCCGCCCGTTTTCCAGATTGAACATCTTGCGATCAGCAAGCGCAGCGCTGGCCTTGAACGACAACCGCCTCGATTCTGCATCCCACGCCATCGGCTTACCGGTATACGGATCAAAAAAGCGCGCGTCGGACTTCGCCACAAAATCGGCAATGCCCTCCGTGCTCACATCGGCGGCGATGATTTCAGCACCCAGCCCCAGTAATCGATTGTATGCGTCCAGATCATGCAGGCGCAGCGCAGACGACGAAAACGACGGCATGGCGACACGCATCAGGACTTTGCCGATGGGGTTGATGACATAATCCCCGACGGTCATTGCGTCGCGCGCCGCATCCTCCGCCGCCCCCTCGTGCACCAGCGCCGCCGGCGGCTTACGCAACACATCCCGCGTATGCATGTAAGCGGCATGCGCCGCGTTGATGGTTGCATTCGGATTATAAAACAGGCGCATGCCGATCAGTTCGTAAAATGCACCCGCGCTGCCCGCGACGGCCTGCTGCCGCAATGCCTGCTTGATCGAGCCAAATTCAGTATAGATCAGCACATCCATGCTGAGCGCAGCAGGTTCAAGCGGTTTGCACATTGCTGTCAAGCGCGGCGCAAAGGGTTTTAAATCGGCCAGGCTGGTCTGCAGCAAGTCCGCCACAAACGCGAGATCGCGGGTGTAATTCGCGGCAGCCACCATGCGACCGACCAGGGTGCGAGAGCCTTTGATCATCACCCGCTGAAACGCAATGTCGCGCTCGACAGCCGCCAGCGCGTCGTCGATTCTACCGGCCTGCACCGCGAGCGCCGCGCGCACGAGCCATGCGCGTTGCGCCGCGCCCATCGCCGCGTAACGCGGAAATTGCGACTCCAGATTAAAGCGGTAATCCAGAATTTCTTCATACGCGGAATAGGCAATTAGCTTTTCATAGCGCGTGAGGTCTTCCTTGTAGGTGTCAAGTTGCGCGTTGATGCTGTCCGCTTTGTCGTGTACCGCAGCCAGACACGAGGTTTGCGCCGAATCACACAGCGGCGAGCGCTCCGCGCGTTTGGTTTCAGGTTTTTTTTCAGCGCGATTCTCATGCGCCGCTGCGCGTGCCTCAGCGAGCCATGCAAACGCGTAAGCCACGCCATCGGCGCCGTCGCCCGCGCCCATCGCAATCACTGCGAGATAGCCGTTTTGCGCCACCGGCACGCGTGATTCGCGCGGCTCGCCCATCGCTGCTGCCTGCGCGTTCATTGGCTCGTCAAAGGCGTTGATCGCGATCACCGCGCCCGCCAGTAACAAAATCAGCGCCAGCGGCAGCAGTGACCATCGCAGCAATTTTTTATGTTTGGCAGTTGCCATCGTGTGCTGATGCAGATCGCACTACAACAATTTCAGTGCCGCAATGCCGGCGCACACCAGGCCTGCCGCCAGCCAGCGCAGGCAGCCGAACTTTTCGTGCAACACAACCGCTGCGATGATCGCGCCAAACAGCACGGCGCTTTCCCGCAACGCAGCCACCAGCGCGAGCGGCGCCTGCGTCATTGCCCACAGCGCGAGCCCATACGAGGCAATGGAGCATGCGCCGCTCGCCAGCGCCTTGCCCCACACGCAGCGCGGCAGCGCAAAATAGCGGGTGCGCACCGCTGCGCCTATGGCCAGCATGGGCGCCGCGGTCAACACGAAAAGCCAGGCCACGTAACTCCAGGCATTGCCGGCAGCCCGCACGCCCAGGCCATCGATCAGTGTGTAAGCCACGATCACGGCTGCGTTGGACAATCCGATCATCCAGGTGCGGCGCGACACCGTCGCCGCGCGCCAGCCTTCCAGCGCCAATGCGCCTACACCGGCGCACAGCATGCACACCCCCACCCAGCCGCCCCACGCCAGCCCCTCATCCAGCAGCACAGCCGCCAGCAACGCGGTGAATAACGGCGCCGCCCCGCGCATCAGCGGGTAAATAAAGCTTATATCCGCAGCGCGATAAGCAAAGGCCAGCAGCGAAAAATACACCACGTGCACCGCCACAGACGCCGCCAGATACGGCCAGCTCGCTACGGCCGGCAACGGCAAAAAGGGTAGCGCAATCAGCGCCAGCACTCCGGCACCCACGCACAGCATTATCGAATCGAGCAATTTGTCGACGCCCGATTTGATCAGCGCATTCCACACCGCGTGCAGCAACGCGGCGAACAACACGATGCCCATGACCTCGAGGTTCAACGCATGCCTTTGTCGTCGCTGGAGCGCAACACCACCGCGATCACTATCGCGTTAGTACCGCGTTTCAATCTCGCTGGAAAGCCGCTAACCCGCGCTACGCGCGGTAATTATTAGCGCGAGATTAGCAGAGCAGGAAAAGGCATGATAGCGCATGTTGCTATTCGCGCAAACACTGAACAACGTGTCCGCGCTGGCGCTCGGGTTGGGCCTTACGGCGGTTGCGCACCGCTGCCGTCAATACCTATGCCAAGGTACTGGCATCGGAATGCACGCGCGCATGGGCGCGCTGTTGTTACCCGGTCTGCCCGTGTTACTTGGGGTCGATTTGCTTAACCTGCTCTTCCTGCTTGTCTTTGCGCGTGACCTGCCAGAAAATCCACACGCTACTGCCCACCATGAGCACCAGAAATATTAGTATGCCCAGGTAGTTAGGCTCAGGAAAGCTGCCTTCCTGAACTTCTATTGCGTGCGTCACACCCAGCATAAAAGCTGACACTAAAAATGTAATGAGTCGGGTCATAGCCATCTCCTGAAGGTTGAGTGGAACATCCGCCGCGCACATCCTGAGTGATGACACTTGACGTCGCAGGTAATCATTTTGCACCCGCAAACTTACCCTGTCCTTACGTCACGGGTTAATGATGGCGCCCGCGGCGTGCACCTTGATTTCAAATGAAACACGGCGGCGCGTGTTCTGACATACGGTTGCATCGGACACTCCCGAACCGTCAATAACAGTTCGCCATAATCCGCTGCAGCTCCCATGCAACCGCGCATTGCCGCACTTTCAGTTTTCGAAGAACATCGATACAACGACAGTTACGCGTAAGACAATTTCTTTAGACTGCACCGTTCACGATAAGGCACCTATTCGCATAAGCGATTGTTTTTATGTATTTTTGACCCAAACAAAAAACCGTCTTGATTGGCGTCATAGTATCAGCGGCAATCTTCCATGGCTCGCCAACGGCGCTTGCGCAAGCACCAGCACCAGCACCCGCGCCGGGGGCGCTGACGTTACGTGCCGCCGAAAGGCTGTTTCTGCAACGCAACCGCGAGCTGCAAGCCGCGCGCCGCGCGATTGAAGGCGCGGACGCCGATGTGGTTAGTGCCGGTGCGCGTCCGAATCCGAATTTATCGATCAGCACCAACAGTATTTCCCGATCATTGGGCGGCGGCTCGCCCATCGACAAACGCATCGATACCACCGTCGGCCTCTCGCAATTGTTCGAGCGCGGCAACAAAGCGGGGCTGCGCACGGAATCCGCGCAAGCGGTCGCCGCCGCCGTGCGCAGCGACCAGCGCGATGTGGAGCGCGTAATGCGTGTGGCATTACATGGCGAGTACTACGATCTGTTGCAGGCGCAGGAGAGATTGCGCATTGCCAGCGAAACCGCTGCACTGTTTCAAAAATCCGTAGATGCGCTGAATCTGCGTCTCAAAGCGGGCGACGTGGCCGCAGTGGATGTATCGCGCATGAGCGTGGATGCACTGCGCGCGCGCAATGATGCGCGTAGCGCACAAGCGGATATCGAAAAATCCCGCTCGGTGCTCGCCTATATGATGGGCGCGGACAGCGATGCCGCGCGCCTGCGCGCCGCCGATAGTTGGCCTGCGCTGGAAACGCCCGATGTGAAAATCGCCGACGCCATTATCGATGCGCGT